>DVJN01000020.1 GCA_018716755.1 Candidatus Alectryocaccomicrobium excrementavium | reverse complement strand
TCCGCCTTAAGCTTTTGCAGGATCATGGCAGAGATCTCCTGCGGCGTGAAGGATTTTCCATCGATTTTTACGCGATAATCGCTGCCCATTTCACGCTTGATGGAATAAATCGTGCGCTGCGGGTTCACAGCGGCCTGCCGTTTGGCTGCCTGCCCCACGATGCGCTCGCCATTTTTGGTAAAGGCCACGACGGAAGGCGTGGTGCGGCCACCGTCTGCGCTGGAAATGACGACGGGTTCACCGTTTTCTACCACTGCCACGCAGGAATTCGTCGTGCCCAGGTCAATGCCGATGCAATTGCTCATATGCCAAACGCTCCATTTCAAATAGTATGTTCATGATAGCAGCCAAATATGAACCGCGTATTAACAGGGCGCGACATTATACGGAAACTTTTGCGGCACATGCGCTGGGCGCGTGCCGCAGGCGGAGAATGTACAGGAGCGCGGGCAAGGGGAATCTTTGCGAATATGCAAGAAACGTGAATAATTTTACATGTAGTTGGTTGACAGGGCGTGTGAGCGTGCTATAATTTCTTATAATCGAATCGCATGGTGGTGGAGAGAATGATCCGGGTATTTGTCGACGGCGGCTCGGGCACGACCGGGCTGCGCATTGGCGAGCGCCTTGCCGCGCGCGCGGACGTCGAGCGCATCGTGCTTTCAGAGGAGCGGCGCAAGGATCCCGCAGCGCGCAGGGAAGCGCTCAATTCCTGCGACGCGGCATTTTTGTGCCTGCCGGATGCGGCGGCCAGGGAAGCGGCCGCCATGGTGGAGAACAAAGATGTGGTAGTTCTGGACGCATCGACCGCGCACCGCACACAGCCGGGCTGGGCCTATGGCTTTGCCGAGCTTTCCGGCGCGCACCGGCAGGCGATCGCCACGGGCAAGCGCATTGCGGTGCCGGGGTGCCACGCCAGCGGATTTATCGCCCTGGTGTATCCCCTGGTAGCCTGTGGCCTACTCGCCAAAGACGCGCATTTGGTGTGCCACTCGGTCACGGGATACAGCGGCGGTGGCAAGAGCATGATTGCCGATTATGAAGCGCCTGGGCGCGACGCGGCGCTTGACAGCCCGCGGCAATACGCGCTTTCGCAATCGCATAAGCATTTGCCGGAAATGGTGAAGGTCTGTGGGTTGGATGTGCCGCCGGTGTTCACGCCGGTTGTGGCGGATTTTTATGCGGGCATGGCGGTAACGGTGGCGTTGTTTCGGGATCAGGTGCGCGGCGCGAAGGCCGACGTGGAGGAGGCGCTGCGCGCGCATTACGCCGCCTCGCGCCTGGTGCGCTATGCGGATGCGCCGGACTATCTGGCGGCGAACGCCCTGGCGGGCAGGGACAGCATGGAGGTTTGTGTGGCGGGCAATGAGGAACGAATGCTGCTCATTGCGCGGTTTGACAATTTGGGCAAGGGCGCGTCTGGCGCGGCGGTGCAGTGCATGAACATCGCCTTTGGGCTGGATGAGGCCACGGGCTTGCATCCATAGGAGGTATAAATATGCAGTATATTGCAGGGGGCGTATGCGCGCCCAAGGGCTTCAAGGCGGCGGGCGTGCATTGTGGCATCCGCCGGAACCGTTCCAAGTACGATCTGGCGCTGATTGTTTCGGATGAGCTGGCGTCCGCGGCGGCGGTGTACACGCAGAACCTGGTGAAGGGCGCGCCGATTTTGGTGACGCAGAAACACCTGGAAAACGGCTACGCGCGCGCCGTGATCGTGAACAGTGGCAACGCGAACACCTGCAACGCGAACGGCATCGAGATTGCCGAGGGCATGTGTGCGCTCGTGCGCGAATACACCGGTATCCGCGAAGAGGATGTGGCCGTGGCTTCCACGGGCGTGATCGGCCAGCCGCTTTCGTTGCAACCGATTTCCGACGGCATGCAGAGCCTGGTGGACGCGCTGTCCGCGGACGGCAGTGTGGACGCGGCGAACGCCATCATGACCACGGACACGCTGCTCAAGCAGTTCGCGGTGGAATTCGAGGTGGACGGCGTGCTGTGCTCCATCGGCGGCATCGCCAAGGGATCGGGCATGATCCATCCCAATATGGCGACGATGCTGGCCTTCCTCACCACGGACTGCGCCATTTCGCCCGAAATGCTGCGCGAAGCCCTGCTGGAGGACGTGCAGGACAGCTTCAATATGGTATCCGTGGATGGGGACACCTCCACCAACGATATGGCGCTCATCCTGGCCAACGGCCTGGCGGGTAACACGCCCATTGAAAAGAAAAACGCCGATTACGCGGCTTTCCGCGCGGGTTTGCGCGCCGTGACGCAGATGCTTGCGCGCGCCATCGCCAAGGATGGGGAGGGCGCAACCAAGCTGATCGTTTCCAAGGTGGTGGGCGCGAAGGACAAGCAGACCGCGCGCACGGTGGCCAAATCCGTGATCTGTTCCAACCTGTTCAAGGCCGCGATGTTCGGCGCGGACGCCAATTGGGGCCGCGTTCTGTGCGCCATCGGCTATTCGGGCGCGGATGTGGATGTGAACAAGATCGATGTTTCGTTCTCATCCGAGGCGGGCAGCATTGCCGTCTGCTCGAACGGCGTGGGCATTCCCTTCAGCGAGGAAATGGCCAGCAAGGTGCTCGCGCCCAGCGAGATTCGGGTACTGATCGACCTGTGCGATGGCGGGGAAGAGGCCACGGCCTGGGGTTGCGATTTGACCTATGATTATGTGAAGATCAACGGCGATTACCGCACCTGATGGAGGGAGAGACAATGGAATTGACCAATGCCCAGCGCGCGGCGGTGCTCGTGCACGCGCTCCCGTATATCCAGCGGTATGCGGGCAAGATTGTGGTGATCAAATACGGCGGGCACGCCATGCTCGACGATGAACTCAAGCGCGCGGTGATGCGCGACGTCGCCCTGCTCAGCCAGGTTGGCGTGAAGGTCGTGCTGGTGCACGGCGGCGGGCCGGAAATTTCCGATATGCTAAAGCGCGTGGGCAAGCAGAGCGAGTTCGTGCGCGGCCTGCGCGTGACGGACGCGGAAACCGCCGAAATCGTGCAGATGGTGCTTTCGGGCAAGATCAACAAGAGCCTGGTTTCCCATTTGGGCGCGATTGGCGGGCGCGCCGTGGGCCTGTGCGGCATGGATGGGCACATGATCGAGGCGGAAACGCTCGATCCCGAGCTGGGCTTTGTGGGGCGCATCACCAGGATCGATCCCAAGCCAATCCTGGATATGCTGGAGATGGGCTACACCCCGGTGATTTCCACGGTGGGGTGCGACAACGAAGGCAATATCTATAACATCAATGCGGATACAGCCGCCGCGCGCATCGCCAGCGCGCTGGGGGCGGAAAGCCTGATTTCCATGACGGATACGGTCGGCCTGCTCAAGGATAAGGACGATCCGTCCAGCCTGATCCCGGTGGTGCGTGCTTCGGAAGCGCCGCTGCTCATCCGCAATGGCACCATTTCCGGCGGCATGATTCCCAAGATCGAGTGCTGCATCGAGGCCATCCGCCGGGGCGTGCGCCGCGTGTTCATCATCGATGGGCGCATCCCGCACTCCATTTTGATTGAACTGTTGACCGATGAAGGCATTGGGACGATGTTTGTAAACGGGGAGGAATCGCTTTGAACGTAAAGGCCACGGATCAGGAGTATATTGCGAATACCTATTCGCGATTTGATTTGCAGATCGTAAGCGGGCATGGCTCGCTGGTGTACGACGATGCGGGCAAGGAATACATCGATTTGGGCAGCGGTATCGCGGCGAACGCCTTCGGCGTGTGCGATGCCTACTGGCAGCAGGCCGTGATCGAGCAGGTGATGCGCGTGCAGCACACCTCCAATCTGTATTACACCGAGCCGCAGGCCCGGCTGGCGAAGCTGCTGTGCGAAAAGACCGGCATGAAGAAGGTATTCTTCTCCAACTCCGGCGCGGAATCCAACGAATGCGCCATCAAGGCCGCGCGCAAATACGCGAGCGACCAGGGCGGCGGGCGCGATACCATCATCACGCTCAAACAGAGCTTTCATGGCCGCACGATCACCACGCTTTCCGCCACGGGGCAGGAGCATTTCCACCACCATTTCGGCCCGTTCACGCCCGGTTTTGTGCATGTGACGCCCGGCGATGTGGAGGAGCTGCGCGCGGCGGCCAGCGGGCGCGTGTGCGCGATCATGCTGGAAATGGTGCAGGGCGAGGGCGGCGTGAACCTGCTGGACGCGGATTACGTACACGCCTGCGCGGACATCTGCGAAAAGAACGACATCCTGCTCATCGTGGACGAAGTGCAGACCGGCAACGGCCGCACGGGTAAGCTCTACGCCTATGAGCATTTCGGCATCCACCCCGACATCGTTTCCACGGCCAAGGGCCTGGGCGGCGGGTTGCCCATCGGCGCGACCCTGCTGGGCGAAAAGGTGAAGAATACGCTCACGGCGGGCACGCACGGTTCCACGTTCGGCGGCAATCCCGTGTGCGCGGCGGGCGCGTACAGCATCCTTTCGCGCATTGACGAGGCCCTGCTTTCCGAAGTGGCGAAAAAGGGCGAATACATCTTTTCGCAGTTCCCCGAGGCCACGGGCCTGGGGTTGATGGTGGGCATTCCCACGCAGAAACCCGCCGGGGAAGTGGTGCGCGCCGCCATAGAAAAGGGCGTTTTGTGCCTCACGGCGAAGGATAAGATCCGCCTGCTGCCGGCGCTCACGATTCCGTGGGAGCAGCTCAAGGCGGGACTGGCGGTTTTGAAGGAGGCTATGGCATGAAGCATTTTTTGAAACTGGGCGACGTCAGCGCGCAGGAAATGCAGGACATTTTTGAACTGGCCGACCAATTGAAATACGAAAAAAAGCACGGCATCGCGCACCCGCGCCTCGCGGGCAAGACGCTGGGCATGATCTTCCAGAAATCCTCCACGCGCACGCGCGTTTCGTTTGAGGCGGGCATGTATCAGCTGGGCGGCTCGGCGCTGCACCTTTCCTCGCGCGATTTGCAAATTGGCCGGGGCGAGCCGGTGCAGGATACCGCGCGCGTGCTCTCGCGCTATCTGGATGGCATCATGATCCGCACCTTCGCGCAAAAAGAGGTGGAGGATCTGGCGGAATACGGCTCCATCCCCGTGATCAACGGGCTGACGGACTATGCGCATCCCTGCCAGGCCATGGCCGATTTTATGACCATCCGCGAGCATAAAGGCGCGCTGGCAGGGCTCAAGCTGGCCTTTGTGGGCGATGGCAACAACATGGCCAATTCCCTGATCGTGGGCGGCGTGAAAGTGGGCATGAAGGTGTCCATCGCCTGCCCGGAGGGATACGAGCCGGAAGTGGCGGATTGGGCGAAGGCCAACGGCGATTTCACCATCGTGCGCGACCCGGCGGAAGCGGCCGACGGGGCCGACGCCGTGTATACGGACGTGTGGGCGTCCATGGGCCAGGAGGGCGAGGCCGAAAAGCGCATGCAGGCGTTCAGGAACTATCAGGTAAACGAAGAGAATATGCGCTTCGCCAAGCCGGATGCCATGGTGCTGCACTGCCTGCCCGCACACCGGGGCGAGGAAATCACCGAGGAGACCTTCGAAAAGCATGCGGGCGAGATCTTCGATCAGGCGGAAAACCGGCTGCACGTGCAGAAGGCCATTCTCGTGAAACTGATGGCATAGGGGTGCGCGGCATGGAGAGGGCATATATCGTGATGGAAAATGGCCGCGTGTTCGAGGGCTGGCGCTTTGGCGCGCCGGCCGACGCGGTGGGGGAAATGGTCTTTACCACGGCTACGGGCGGTTACATCGAAACGCTCACCGACCCCAGCTATTTCGGGCAGATCGTGGTGCAGACCTTCCCATTGATCGGCAATTATGGCATGAACCGCGAGGACTGGGAGAGCCGCGGCGCGTTTTTGCGCGGCTATGTGGCGCGCGAAATCTGCGATACGCCCTCCAATTTCCGCTGCGAATGCACGGTGGATGAGCAGCTCAAGGCGTGGGGCGTTCCCGGCGTGTGCGGTGTGGACACGCGGGAAATCACCCGCGCCATTCGCGAAGAAGGCGCGCTGAACGCGGCGATCACTTCCGACCCGGACGCGGTGGATTTTGCCGCGCTGCGCGCGTACCGCATTGTGGACGCGGTGAAGAGCGTTTCCTGCGGCGAAATTGAAACCTATGGGCCGGAAGTGGAAAACGCGAGCCATTTGATCGCGTTGTACGATTTTGGCGCCAAGCGCGGCATCATCAAGGAATTGGTGAAACGGAACTGCCGCGTGGTCTCCTTCCCCTGCACGATGGATGCGCAGGCGCTGCTCGACATCCATCCGGACGGCATCGTGCTCTCCAACGGCCCGGGCGATCCGGCGGAAAACGTCTTCGCCATCGAGCAGGTGAAAAGGCTGCTGGGCCGCACGCCGCTGCTGGGCGTGTGCCTGGGCCACCAGATTTTGGGGCTCGCGGCGGGCGCCGAGCGCGTGAAGATGAAATTTGGCCATCGCGGGGCCAACCAGCCGGTGCGCCACCTCGCCAGCGGGCGCGTGTACATCACCAGCCAGAACCACGGCTACGCGGTCGTGGGGGACGCGCTGCCGCAAGGCGTGCGGCTTTCCATGGTGAACGCCAACGACGGCAGCTGCGAAGGGCTGGAAATCCCCGCCCTGCGCGCGTTCAGCACACAATTCCATCCGGAGGCGCACGGCGGCCCATGCGATACCGGATTCTTATTCGATGAATTCTTGGCGATGACAGGAGGGGAGAGGAATGCCGCGCGATAAGAGTATCAACAAGGTGCTGGTCATCGGCTCCGGCCCGATCGTGATCGGGCAGGCGGCGGAATTTGACTATGCAGGAACGCAGGCATGCCGCGTGCTCAAGGATATGGGCGTGAACGTGGTGCTGGTGAATTCCAACCCCGCCACGATTATGACGGATCAGGCGCTGGCGGATGAAATCTATCTGGAGCCGCTGGTTGCGGATACCGTGCGCCGGATCATCGTGAAGGAAAAGCCGGACGGCCTGCTCGCCACGCTGGGCGGGCAGACGGGGCTGACCATCGCTTCGGAGCTGGAGCGGGAAGGCTTCTTAAAGGCGCACGGCGTGCGCCTGCTGGGCACCGGCGCGGCGGCCATCGATAAGGCCGAAGACCGCAAGCTCTTTGCCGAAACCATGCGCGAAATCGGCCAGCCGATCATCCCTTCGGGCATCGCCACGAGCGTGGAAGAGGCCGTGGCCGTGGCGCGGGAGATCGGCTATCCGGTGATCGTGCGGCCCGCCTTCACGCTGGGCGGCACGGGCGGCGGCGTGGCGGATGACGAGGCGGCGCTGCGCGAAGTGGCCGAGGCAGGGCTGACGCTTTCGCCCATCCACCAGGCGCTGATCGAAAAATACATCTATGGCTGGAAGGAAATCGAGTTCGAGGCGCTGCGCGATTCGGCGGGCAACGCCATCGCCGTGTGCTCCATGGAAAATGTCGATCCCGTGGGCGTACACACGGGCGACTCGGTTGTCGTCGCGCCCGCGCTCACCTTGGCGGACAAGGAATTGCAAATGCTGCGCACTGCCGCGCTGAGCATCGTCAGCGCGCTGGGCATCGAGGGCGGATGCAACTGCCAGTTTGCCCTGGATCCCCACAGCTTCCAGTACGCCGTCATCGAGGTCAATCCGCGCCTGTCCCGCTCGTCTGCCCTGGCGAGCAAGGCCACGGGCTATCCCATTGCCAAGGTCGCCACGAAGATCGCCATGGGACTTACGTTGGATGAGATCATCAACGATGTGACGGGCGAAACCTGCGCCTGTTTTGAACCGGCTGTGGACTATGTGGTGGTCAAGCTGCCGCGTTTCCCCTTTGACAAATTCGTGGGCGCCAGCCACGCGCTGGGCACGCAGATGAAGGCAACGGGCGAAGTGATGGCCATCGCGCCCTCGCTGGAAATGGCTCTGATGAAGGCCATCCGCGGCGCGGAAATTGGCGTGGACACGCTCGCGCGCGCGGGCCAATTGGATTATCACAAGATGGATGATATGCGCCTGTTCGCCGTGTATCAGGCGCTGAAGGACGGTGTGTCCATCGAGGAGATCTATCAGGCCACGCGCATCGACCGTTTCTTCCTCAGCGCCATCGGCCGCCTGGCCAGCGCGGAGAAGGAAATCGCCGCCGGGCCGCTCGACGAACAGACGTATCTTAAGATGAAGCGCCTGGGCTTCACGGACAAGGCGCTCGCGCGCATCAGCGGCCACGCGCTGCCCGCGCACCGCAGCGCGGTCTATAAGATGGTGGACACCTGCGGCGCGGAGTTCCGCGCGCTCACGCCCTATTTCTATTCGACCTACGACGATGTGTGCGAATCCCGCGAGCGCAAGACGGATAAACCCTGCGTGGTGGTGCTCGGTTCCGGCCCGATCCGCATCGGTCAGGGCATCGAGTTCGACTATTCCTCCGTGCACTGCGTGTGGACGCTGAAGGCAATGGGCTACGACGTGGCGATTATCAACAACAACCCGGAAACCGTTTCCACGGATTTCGATACCGCCGACCGATTGTATTTCGAGCCGCTCACCGAGGAAGACGTGCTGAACGTGGTGGAGGTCGAGAAGCCCGTGGGCGTGGTCGTCGCTTTCGGCGGGCAGACCGCCATCAAGCTCACCAAGGCGCTGTGCGCGCACGGTATTCCCATCCTGGGCACTTCGGCGGAGGGCATCGACCTGGCGGAAGACCGCGAACGGTTCGATCATCTCCTGCAAACGTTGAGCATCCGCCGGCCCGAAGGCGCGACCGCCATGGATATGGACGGCGCTCTGGCCGCGGCCAACCGGCTGGGCTATCCGGTGCTGCTGCGCCCCTCTTACGTGATTGGCGGGCAGAACATGACCATCGCGCAATCGGACGCCGATGTGGTGACCTACATGCGCCTGATCCTGGCGCAGGGCATTGAGAACCCGGTGCTGGTGGATAAATATATGCGCGGCACGGAACTGGAAGTAGACGCGATTTCCGATGGCACAGATGTGCTGATCCCCGGCATTATGCAGCATATCGAGCGCGCAGGCGTGCACAGCGGCGACTCCATCGCCGTGTATCCACCCTATAGCCTCACCGATAAGCAGACCCGCGCCATCCTGGATTGCTCCACCAAGCTCGCGCTCGCGCTGGGCACGCGCGGCCTGGTAAACATCCAGTACCTCATCCACGGCGGGGAATTGTACGTCATCGAAGTGAACCCGCGCGCCTCGCGCACGATTCCCTACATCAGCAAGGTCACGGGCGTGCCCATGGTGGACATCGCCACGCGCGTGATGATGGGCGCGTCACTGCGCTCGCTGGGCTACGGATCGGGCCTGCACAAGGCGCCGCCATATTTCACGGTGAAAGTGCCCGTGTTCTCCTTCCAGAAATTGCCGGACGCCAACAGCGCGCTCGGCCCGGAAATGAAATCCACCGGCGAAGTGCTGGGCGTGGGCAAAACGCTGCGCGAAGCCCTGTTCAAGGGATTCGCTGCCGCGGGCTTCAACATCGGCGCGCGCGACGCCCGCCGCGGCGTGCTCATCAGCATTGGCGTGGCTGACGATGTGGAAACCATGCGCCTGGCGCAAAAATTCTTTGACCTGGGCCGCGCGATTTACGCTACGCCCGATACCGCTGGCGTCATCCGTTCGCTGGGCCTGCCCGTGGAAGAAGTGGCCCTGCCGGGGCAGAACGACGCCTGCGTGAACCTTCTCGCGGATGGCAGGGTGGATACGGTCGTGTTCGAAGGCATTTCTACGCCCGAGGACGTGCGCGATTACATTCGATTGCACCATGCCGCCATGATGCACGGCGCGGTGTGCTTGACCTCGATCGACACGGCGAACGCGCTGGCCGATATTCTGCAAAGCCGTTTCAATCTGTGGAACACCGAACTGGTGGATATCGCGCACATGCGCACGCAGCGGCAGAAGATTTCCTTTGCCAAAATGCAGGGCACGGGTGACGACTATATCTTCATTGAAAACTTCGATGGGGAGATCACCTGCCCCGAATCGTTGGCCATCGATTTTACCGACCGGCATCTGAGCATTGGCGGCGACGGCCTGGTGGTGATCGAGCCTTCCCGCGTGGCGGACGCGCGCATGCGCGTGTTCAATCAGGATGGTTCCGAGGCGGATATGGCGGGCAACGCTGCGCGCTGCGTGGCCAAATACCTGCACGACCGCGGCATCGCTTCCGGCGATACGGTGACCATCGAAACCAACAGCGGCATCAAGACCGCGACGCTTTATACCGTGGATGGGCGCGCCTGCTCGGCGGAAATCGATATGGGCGATGTGGAACTGTCGCCGGAGAAAATCCCGGTGTCCCTGCCCGGCGATATCGTGCTCAACCGGCCGGTGACCATTGCGGGGCAACCGTTTGAAATCACCTGCGTGAACGTCGGCAATCCGCACTGCGTGGTGTTCTGCCGCACGCTGGAGGATATCGATGTTCCCGCTTTGGGCCGGGCCTTCGAACACGCGGAGATCTTCCCCGAGCGCGTGAACACCGAATTTGTGCGCGTGGCCGACCGGCGCACGCTGCGCATGCGCGTGTGGGAGCGCGGCAACGGCGAAACGCGCGCCTGCGGCACCGGCGCTTGCGCGGCGGTGGTGGCGGCCGCGCTGAATGGACTGGTGGACATTGGCGCGGATATTACCGTCAAGCTGGATGGCGGCGAAGTGACCGTGCATTACGATGGCAAGCGCGTGCGCCTTTCGGGCAACGCGAACCTGATTTACGAGGGAACTTTGGAATATTAGGGGCGGTAAAATGATTCTGAAACTCGCAACCTTCAATTTGCGTTGTCAGAACGATTACGATCGCGCTCGGAACCGGGATTTCGTGGCGCGGCGCGCGTCCATTGCGGCGCAGCTGCGCGCTGCCGCGCCCGACGCCGTGGGCTTTCAGGAATTGTTGCCAGGCATGCGCGACTGGCTGGAAAGCGAACTGGAGGACTATCAGTTTGTGGGCGTGGAGCGCGATGCGGATTTTGGCGGCGAATGCAACGCCATCGCCTTCCGCAAAGACGCGCTGCGCCTGCACGAGACGTATACCTTCTGGCTTTCACCCACGCCCGGCGTGCCCGGCAGCCGGTTTGAAAAGCAGAGCACTTGCCCGCGCGTGTGTACGGTGACGCTGTTGCGCCACCGGCCCACGGGCCAGTTGTTCCGCTTCCTTAACACGCATTTGGATCACGAGCAGGAATTCGCCATGGAGGAAGGGCTGAAGCTGGTGTTCGCCGCCGCGCGGCGGGAGCAGGAAAAGCAACGCCTGCCGCTGGTGATCACGGGCGATTTTAACTTTACGCCTGCGAGCGCGCCGCATCGCCTGATTGCGGAAAACGGTTACGAGGATCTCACGGCGGATTCGGGCGGCACGTTCCACAATTTTGGCGCGTTGGACTGGCCGGAGAAGATCGATTATATCCTGAGCGACGGCAGCTTCCGCCGCCTGGATCTCTGCGCGTGGCACGCAGATGGGAATGGCCGCTGCCTTTCTGACCACGATGGCCTGATGGCGCAGGTCGAGGCGTAAGGAGGATACGGCGATGGACGAGCGGGAAATGGTGAGCCGCGCAGAAGCGGTTTCGCAGATTCGCAGCATGGCGGTGCAGTTTGCCGACCTGTACTTCTGCTTTGTGCAGGAAATCCGAGCCGCGCTGGGCGACGAGGCCGCGCGGGAAATGGTGCGGCGCGTGCTGTTCCAGCGCGCGCGGGAACGTGCCCAGGCTATGGTGGAGCGCGCCGACGCCCAGGGGGCCGCCCGTACGCCGGAGAATATGCCGCAGGTTTCCGATATCGCCTATATGGGCTGGGTGCCCGCGCTGGGCCGCGAGCATTGCCCCTTTGGCGTGGCCTGGAACGCGCGCATCGCACAGCATCCGTGGTTTCGCGAATACGCGCGCATGTATTGCGACGTAATGGACACCACTGTGGCCGAGGCGTTCACGGGGAATTGCTCGCATAAGCTCTATAAAAACGTCGTGCTGGGCGATGAATCCTGCGAGCGCGTGTACTATCCCGATGAAGCGGTGAAAAACGGGCGCTTCACCTATGGGGAGCCCATGGAATAATCTGCGCTAATTGTCAACCGGAGCGAACGGTATTGGTTTGCTCCGGTTGATTGTTTTTGCTGGATTTTGTGCTAGAATAGAAGAGAAGGAGGGGAAAAGTTTGAAAAATCCATCAACGCAGATTTCGCGCAATCTTTGCGCGTTGCGCCGGAAGCAGCGGTATACTCTGGAAGAAGTGGCAGAAAAGATTGGCGTCACCCGGCAGGCCGTGGCCAAATGGGAAAACGGTGAGACTGTGCCAGATATCGCGAATTGCGAAGCACTTGCCAGACTTTATGATGTGACGCTGGATGATTTGGTGCGGTTCGATGAGAGCGAGCGGAAAATGCCGATTCCGCCCCGGGGCAAGCATCTGTTCGGCGTGGTCAAACTCGGCGAGAGGGGGCAGATCGTTTTGCCCAAGCAAGCGCGGGAAGTGTTTCGGATACAGCCCGGCGACCGGTTGGTTGTGCTGGGCGACGAAGAGCCGGGGCGGGCAGGGATTGCCTTGATGCCGGAGAAAGCCTTTTTGATGGCGGCAGATTTCTTTCGCAACACGCTGGAATTGCGGGAAGAAGAAGCGGAGGAACAGAAAGCATGAAGGCGCTTTTGGAAGTGAGAGGTTTGACCAAGCGCTATGCCGGTTTTGCACTGGAGAATCTTTGTTTTTCCCTGGCGCCTGGCCGGATTTTGGGCCTGATCGGCGCGAATGGCGCCGGAAAAAGTACGGCTTTTCGTTGTATGCTGAATCTTTCGCGGCCGGACGCGGGGAGCGTGAGCATGTTCGGCCGTGACTTTTACCGCGAAGAAATGCAGTGCAAGCAGGAAATCGGAGTGGTTTTTGGGGATGTGGATATGTATCCACTCAAACGCCTGGAAACGATCACCGCCGCAGTTCGCAGGTTTTATCGCAATTGGGATTCGACGCAATACGAAGGCTGGATGCATCGCTTTGGACTGGAAAAAAAGAAAACATTCCGTTCCTTGTCCAGCGGCATGAAGACCAAATATCTGCTTACGCTGGCGCTTTCGCATCGGCCGCGGTTGCTTTTGTTGGATGAGCCGACCTCCGGACTGGATCCCGTTTCGCGGGATGAACTTTTGCACATTTTTCGCGATATCGTGCGCGAGGGAAAGTGCTCCATTCTCTTCTCCACGCATATTACTTCAGATTTGGAGCGCTGCGCGGACGATATTGCCTATCTGCAAAAGGGGCGGCTGATTGCCTGTGCGGATAAGGCGGAGTTCTTGCGGTCGTTTGAAGCATTGCGCACCCCGGGGGATGCTGCGCCGCTTTCTTTGGAAGAAATTATGTTGCGGACGGAAAGGAAGAATAATTGGGATGCAACTCTTGTATAAGGAATTGGTGCTGGCCGCACATCCAACGCACCTGGTATTCGCCTGCATGGGTGCGCTGGTGCTCGTTCCCGCATATCCGTTTTCGGTTATTTTTATGTTTGGATGCCTGGGGCCGTATATCACGCTGCAATACGGGCGCGAGACGGGTGACGCGCGGTTTACGGCGCTGCTGCCAGTCGCGCGGTGCGATGTGGTAAGGGGCAAGTTTCTATTGATTGCCTGTTTGCAGCTTTTTCAGCTGGCGTTGTCCGTGCCGTTTGCCTGCCTGCGCGGCGCGCTGGGGATGGGCGGAAACCCGGTGGGCCTGGATGCGACGGTTGCCTGGTATGGGATGGGACTGATGCTATATGCAGTGTTCGACGCGATTTTTTTGCCGGTTTATTATCACACGGCCTGCAAGGTGGGACGTGCGTTTCTCGTAGCGGCGCTTCCCATGGTGCTGATGATGGCAGGCATAGAGAGCGTCGCGCACATTCCGGCGCTTGCGTGGATGGATGGCACAGAGCCTGGCGAACTGCGCAGGCAAATTCCCATTTTGCTCTTAGGTGTGCTGGCGTATGGCGGCGCATTGTCCCTGGCTTACAGGCGCTCCGTGCAGAATTTTTCGCGCGTGGATTTGTAAAGAGGCAGGGTCGCCGCGCAAAAGGCGATGCTGCCTTTTGCGCGCCCGGGATGGCGTTAGCGCTTTCCCTTGATCAGCGGGGAAAGGGGCTTGTAGATCACGAAGGTGATGACCACCGAGCACAGCGCCTTGATGAACGTGAACGGCATGTTGAACCACACCAGCGCGTCCCACAGGGTTTCAACCTGGGGGTTGATCGCGCGGTACATATCCAGGATCACATCCATGGGCATGAACAGCGAATACACGGGATAGGTGATATAGTAATTGACGGGCACGCTCGCGACCGCCATGGCCAGCGCGCCTACGATGGCGCCAATCAGCGCGCCGCCGCGCGATTTTTTGTAGTGATAGATCACGCCTGCCGGGATGACGAAGAAGATCCCCAGCAGGAAATTGGCGAATTCGCCCACGCAGCCGGTGGTGGAAAACAGCATGTTGATGAGGTTTTTCACCAGGCACACCACGGCGCCGGAAATGGGGCCCATGGAGAAGGCGGCGATCAGGGCGGGCAATTCAGAAAAATCCAGCTTGATGAAGCTGGGCATCAGCGGCACGCTGAAGCTGAAGAACATGAGGACGGTTGACACGGCGGAAAGCATGCCGGTCATGGCGATGGTGCGCGTGGGAATCCTATGGGTTTTCATGGCATCTCCTTTGGAGATATGGCTTGGATTGGGCGCGCTCCGGCGCGCCTGTGCGCATATCTTCTCTCATCCGGACTTTTACCGTCGGTTCGGGAATCGCACCCGATCAGCTTGCGCTTGCGGACTCTACCGCCGGTCTGGAATTGCGCCATGCCTCGAAGATGGGGCGAAGGTTTCGCCTGCTGCGCGACCCTGCCAAGGGCACACAGGCAAAGCCCCGTGGAGCGGCTGAGGAGGCTTTTGGCGGTATCATAGGGCATACCGCTTTCCCAAAGGCTCCCTTGTGTAAAGGGAGCTGTCAGCGAAGCTGACTGAGGGATTGCCTTTCCATGCGCATCCACGGGGCCAAACATTCGCCCTTACGCGGGCGGATTCCTGCCACGAAAACGAGATTTTACGCGATCTTTTGCAAAGCTACGCTTCCAGCGTCTGCAAGATGTAGGGCAGAGCCGTTTCAAAGATGCGGCCCGCGATGGCGCGCATGCCCAAGTCGCCCGGGTGTGCCGCCACGCCGGAATGCTCGAAGAGGCCTAGCGCTTTCATATCGTCCCGCGTGCCCAGGTCGCTGAGGCGAACCAGCGGCGCGTTCATCGCCCGGGCGGCTGTCTCGATGGCCGCCTGCTTTTGCGCGTTGGGCCAGAACAAATCGGTAACGATGAGCTGCCCGCCATGGGACTGAAAGAAGCGGAGCATATCCTCAAAGGCGGGCGATAGCGCATGCCGCTGCATGGCCTCTTCCGGCACGTTTTCGCCCAGGCGCACGATGATCAGATCATTTTTGGGTTCGAGCGCTCCTTGGAATTCGCGCAGCATTTCCCGGCCCAGCCAAAATTCCCGTTCCCACGCGGCAGCCTGCGCAATGCGGTGGCTTGCGCCGGGGATCAGGCACTTCAGCATGCGCATGAACAGGTGTACATAATCGTTTTCGATGCTGGAAGCGGCCATGCCCCAGTCCCAGGGCCAGCCAATATCCGGCTTGGGGCCGTGCCGCGTGATGGAATTGCCCACAAAGAGTACGCGATAGGGCGCGCTTTCGTTGGCCGTTGTCAGGCGCTGCTCCTGGGGCAACTGGTTTTCGGCGGAAACGGTGTTGTCTTTTTCAAAATTCCGCATGAAAAATCCCTCCCTTGCGCAATAGGATAGCACGCACCGGCGCGGGTGTCAATCCGGCTTTTTGGGTTTGGCCAATTTTTCGCGCTTATATTGCTGGGGCGATACGCCGTATTGCTGCTTGAAGGCTTTGCTCATGTGAAATTCATCGCAAAAGCCAAAGGCCAGCGCGATTTCCTTCAGGCGCACATCCGGTTCAATTTCCAGCTGCAGCGCGGCCATTTCCAGCTTGCGCTGGTTCTGGAAGGCGGCAAAAGACATGCCCACGCTTTTGCGCATGGCGTTTTCCAGGGTTTTGGTGCTCACATAGAGCATTTCGGCAATTTCGGCCAGCTTATAGCGCTTGTGGGGCGTGGCGTTGATGATGCGCACGACTTCATCGGCAATGGCCGAACGCTTTGCGTCTTTTTCCGCCTGGCGCTCGAAAAGTTCCAGCGCCAATAGCGTGAACAGCGCGGACATGCGCTCCTGCTTGTGCGCCTTTTCCGACCAGAGAGTGGCCACGATTTCCTCAAAATAGCGCTTGACTTCCGGCGCGCCCTTCATGTGCAGGAGCGAGGGCAGGGCAAGCGTCTGCGCGCTTTCCTCGCCGTCTCCGGCCTCACAGGTGATGTGGATGCAGATGGTGCGGGTTTCCGGCATGGAGGGCAGGCGCGTGTAGTGGTGCCGGCCGGCGGCGAGCAGGAGCACGTCGTCCTTTTCCAGCGGATAGTCCACGCCATTTTCCGTGATCATCCAGCCGCCCTCCACCAGATAGATCAAATCGTGGTAGGGCAGCACGCGGTCGATATACAGCACTTCGGTGGGCTCCTTGTAGTAATGGGAGTTCGCGGCCACCACTTTGTGCGCATGCGCGAGGTTGAATCCGATAGCCATGGAAACGCACCTCTTTCTGAATTATACATATTTTATTCCGAATCGTACATGGACGTTTCTTAACCAATATTGTATCATATGGGTGAACGGAAATCAATAGACGCACACGAATTCCTAGAAATATTGGATAAAATCGATAAATAATATTGTCTATAGATGAAAGTTCATTATTTCACATTGCCAAATTATACATGGATGGTGATGCACGATGAACGTGATTTTGCCCGGGGCGGATGGAAAGCTCCACTGGACAGGGGCGCCGGATCCTGTGCTTGGCGATGGCGATGTTTTGCTGGAAGTGCATGCCGCCGCGCTCAACCGGGCCGATCTTTTGCAGCGCGATGGGCAATACCCGCCGCCGCCGGGATGGCCGGAATGGTATGGCCTGGAAGCGGCCGGAATCATACGGGCGCTAGGGAAGGACGTGCGCGCGGAGGGGAAATGGCATGTAGGCGACGCGGCCTGCGCGCTGCTCGGCGGCGGCGGGTACGCGGAGTATGTGGCCGTGCCCAGCGGCATGCTGATGCCGGTTCCCAGGGGACTATCCATGGTGGAAGCGGCCGCCCTGCCGGAGGCGTTCGGCGCGGCGTATCTGTTCCTTTTTGAGGAAGCGAAGATGCGCGCGGGCGATACCCTTTTGATGCAGGCGGGGGCGAGCGGGCTGGCAAGCGTGGTGATCCCCATGGCGAAGGCCTTTGGCGCGCGCGTGATCACCACGGTGCTTTCGGAGGAAATTGCCCAGTCCATTGCGCACCTCAGGGCCGACCGCATCGTGAACACGGCGCGGGAAGATTTGGCGCAGGTGCTGCGCGAGGAACTGGAAGCGGGGCATGGTGTGGATATCGCCATCGATTGCCTGGGCGGCGACGCGCCGGGCCGCTGCCTGCCCTATATGAACCGGGGTGGGCGTTGGGTGGTCATCGCTACACTGGCGGGCGATCTGTGCACCATCGATTTTAAGAGTATGTACGTACGCGGAACGCGCATCATTGGCACAACGCTGCGCAGCCGTACGCCGCAGGAAAAAGCGCGCCTGCTCGCCGAAATGGTGGAACTCGTGTGGCCTAAGGTGGAAAGTGGGGAAATCCGCCCCACGATCTACGCGGTGATGCCCATCCAGCAGGCGGAAGAGGCCCACGCGCTGATGCGCTCGGGCAAGCACGCGGGGAAGATTGTGCTTACGGTGAAGGGAAATTAGATTTGCGCTCTCGGAATCTGAGAAGGCCTGAACGGGATGGGGAATATCAATTTTGCAAAACCTATGCGTGGGCTGTTCGTCGTAAAAAGTGAATCGCACACCGCGAAAGTGGTGCAAAAATAGGAGGGAAACGTGATGAAGAAACGGCTGTCGATGGTTTTGGTACTGATTCTGGCACTGGCAATTTTTTCGGGGGGAGGGGTAGCTGAAGGAGAAGACCGGTTTGGAAAATACGATGAACTCTTAGAAGTTACGTATTTGTCCATAGATTTCAATGCTCCTACAGTTGCGCAGTACGACGATAACAATCCGGCACGCAGGTCGCCGACGGAAAATGCCTGGATTGAAGGATATCGCGAATATCTGAACATCGATCTCCAGCGCATCATTGCCGAAGATTCTACGGCGCTGAACGCGCGCCTCAACACGGGCATGGCCTCTGGCGATTTGCCAGATATCATGTTTGTGGACAAGAGCATGTTCTACGTGTTGGCGGAAAATGGCGTGCTCCAGGATTTGTCGGATGCCTATGCGAATTACGAGCACAAGAATTTCCTCAACCAGATTGAAGAGAGTTATCCGGATATAATGACGGTAGGCCAGTACGATGGGGAAATGCTGGGCTATGCCAAGTGCGGCAATATGTACAACGCAACGTCCGTGCTTTGGATTCGCCAGGACTGGCTGGATGAAGTGGGTATGGAAATCCCCACGACGATTGATGAAATGATAGAAGTGGCCAGGGCGTTTGTCAGCGCGCAGCTGGGCGGCGAAAACACCGTGGGCATTGGCTTTAATGAATTCAAAGAATTGCTCGCTCCTTATGGCGTTGTGCGCGATACCTGGACGCAGCAGGAAGATGGCACGTATGTTTACGCCAATACGCTGGACGCGGCCAAGGAAGGCCTGCTCATGCTCCAGAGCCTCTATGCAGAGGGCCTGATCAAGAGTGACTTTGCCGTTGGCACAACGATTACGGAAGATGTGGCCAATGGCACCTGTGGCCTTTATTTGGCGGACGTGACGCGCGGCGTGCAGGAAATCCAGACGAATTTCAACAATGATCCGGATGCGGTGTGGGTACCTGCCAACTTCCCCACGCTGGATGGCGAGCGGGTGAAGCAGTGGACGAACGCCGCGGTGGGTGGCTTCTACGTTGTGAACGCGGAATTTGAGCACCCCGAGGCGCTGTTCAAGCTCATCGAATTCGAAAACGCCATGCGCTTCAGCGTGGATCCCGCTGAAAGCGAACGATTCAATGTATGCGAAGACGGCTATCAGATGTGGTCGATTGGCGCTTTCCGCGATGCGGTTCGCGCGGATACCGACCTCTATAAGGGCGAATTGATTGCCGAAGGTCTGGAAAACGACACTCCGTTGGAAGAAATGAACGCGCTGGCTGCCAGCAACTATGATCTGTGCATGCAAGCGGAAAATGGAAATCGCGAGTTCCTGGGCCGCCTGGTGGCGTTTGTGCAGGGCTATGGCGTAACCATTCCGCTGCGCGAGGCGGGCTTGCTGATTGGCGCGTACAATGGCCCCATCACGGAGAATATGTCTTTGTATGAGGCGACGATCAACGAAGCGCTCAACAACGCAATGATTCAGGTGATTATGGGCGCGGATATTTCCGTGTTTGAAGATGGCGTAGCCCAGTGGTACGCAACGGGCGGCCAGGACATCACGGATGAAGTGAACGAATACTATAACAGCCTTGTATAACGCATAGGATCATGTGCCGTCCGGCATGCGAGTGTCGTGCCGGGCGGCGCTTTTGAAAGGAGAAGATGGGGAATGAGTATCGCCAAAAGTGGTATCTCTAAGGGGCGGGAAAGAATTTTTAGCCGCAGGCGGTTGAAGATGGATTATCCCCTCTATCTAATGCTTTCC
>DVJN01000141.1 GCA_018716755.1 Candidatus Alectryocaccomicrobium excrementavium | reverse complement strand
CGCATGAACATCAAATGAACGGCTTCGTGGAGGACGATATACCCTAAGCAACCCAACAAACACCACGCGCCGTTCAAGCGATTGTGCGAAAACGAATCGCTCGCAATGATGGCGATGCTACCTATTGCGAGAAAGAAAACAAAGTTCCCCACGATGAACCAATTGGCGTACTTGGATTTTTTATAGGGAATAACGCCAATTTTCTCAAAAGCATTGTCCATAACTACCTCCCTGGCGTTTTGCTGCCAAGATTCCGCAAGAGCGGGAACGGCTCGTTTGGGAACCGCTTTCCGCTCTTGCGTTTCTGAACGAAAGGCGCTTCGCTATCGGCTCAATCGCGCTCCAGCAGCCAGACGAGCATTTCGTTCTCGCCCCGGTTGGCCCAGGCGAAGTAGGGGATCAGCGTGAGGGAAGCGCCGATGCGCTTGACTGGATCGCTGGTGTAGATGCGGGTCTTTTCCGGCCAGATGCTGCGCGTTGCCGTGGTGCGCAGCATGGGCACGTTCAGGGCTTCGTTCCAGGCGCAGGTGAAAGGCATTTCCGGCCGGATGGCGATGTCCTTGAGGTGGGCGCCGTTGTCCACGCCTTCGGCGCAGAAGACGATGGGGCCGCGCATGACGGCCACGCGGCCGCAGTCCTCCTGCAGGGCGGGATGCGCGCGCAGCAGCCGCACTTCCATGGGCAGATCCAGCGTGATGGTATCGCCCGCGGACCAGCTGTGCGTGAGCAGCGCATATCCATTGCGCAGGGTGGCTTTGAAGGGCTGGCCATTGACCTGCAAAGCGTAGGCGGTGGCCCAGCCCGGAATGCGCAGGCCGATGGTGACTTCGCAGTCGAAGCCGACGGTCAACGCGATTTTGCCATCGTAGGGATAGCCGGTTTCCATGGTGAGCGTGCCAAAGCGGGTTTGCGCTTCGCAGGGCATGTAGTGGTGCACGTAGAGCTCACGATCGTCCTGGGAGAAGGCGAAATCCGCGATGGAGGCGATGGTGCGCAGCAGATTGGGCGGGCAGCAGGAGCAATCGAATACTTCCTTGCGCTCCAAGATGGGCATATGCTCTTTCACGCGCGGATAGCGTTCGTTCAGGTGGAACAGTTCGGGGTGCGCCTCCAGCGGGTTTTCATAGAAATACGCTTTTCCATCGAGCGAGATGCCCGCAAGCATGCCGTTGTACAGCGCCAGCTCCGCGACGTCCGCGTACAGGCGCTTGGGAATGTTCAGCGACATGCGCCGCGCAAACAGGGCCAGGCCAATGGCCGCGCAGGTTTCCGCATAGGCCGTGCGGTTTTGCAGGTCGTAATCGATGGTGAAGGCTTCGCCGATGTGCGAGGAACCGATGCCGCCGGTGACGTACATGCGCTTGTGGGCGATGTTATCAAAAAGGGCATCGCAGGCCTCGAGCAGCGCTTCGTCTTTATCCTGGCGCGCCAGGTCGGCCATGGCGCAATAGAGGTACGCGGCGCGCACGGCATGGCCTTCCGCCGTGGTCTGTTCGCGCACGGGCAGGTGCGCCTGCGCGTGGGCGGGGTCGTTTTCGAACACGTCGTAGGTGCGGTCCTTTTCGCTGCGGCCGCGCGTGTCGATGAAATAGCGCATCAGCGCCAGAAAGCGCTCCTCATGGGTTTCTTCATAGAGTTTAAAGAGGGCCAGCTCAATTTCTTCATGGCCGGGCGTGTCAAAGCCCGCGGAGTGCTCCACGCGGAAAACGCGATCCACCAGATCCACATAGCGGATGAGCAGGCGCAGCATTTTGTCCTTCCCCGTGGCGCGCTTGTAAGCGATGGCCGCCTCCAACAGGTGCCCCAGGCAATACAGCTCGTGGTCGGTGTAGTGCTGAAAGCGCTCCTCCGGCGCCAGGTGGCCGAAGTAGCTGTTGAAATAGCCGTCCTCCCACTGGTGCTGTTCCAGCTTATCCACCAGCTCATCGATGATCAGCTCGACCTCTTCGCTTTCCTCTTCTTCCAGCAAATAGGCCGCGGCTTCGATCCACTTGGCGATGTCGCTGTCCCAGAAGATGTGCGGGCGGTTGGGGTCCCCTTCTTTCCGGCCAAAATCCCAGGCGTCGAAGCGGCCCGTTTCACGGAACCGGTGATAAACGGCCATCAGCGAGACGTTGCGGGCAGTCTCGCAGCGGTCGCGCCAAAATCCGGGCAGCAGGCGGATGTTTTCGTGCGAAACCATCTGATAGGTAGACAATGGGCATTCCTCCCTCATTGGCAATCTACGGTTTTTTCCAAAACAAGGATAGCATATTTGCGTTGGCGCGTCAAGCGGCGTTGCCAATTTTCCTTTTGTCTGTTATAATGGTTCCATGCGGTGAAGGGGGAGGGAACGAATATGCGGCTGGGCATTTGCACGACGGATTTTGCCACGATGGGCGCGGACGCGCTGTTCCGCCAAATCGGGGAGATGGGGTTTGAGAGCGTGCAGTTTAGCTTTGCTTCGATTGTGGAATCCGGCTATGAGGCGCGCGGCGATTGGGAAATCCCGCCCGCCATTGCCCCGGAAACGGTGCGCCTGGTGCGCGGCTGCGCGCGGCGGTATGGGCTGGAGATTGTGGCGGTGAACGGCACGTACAACATGGCGCATCCGGACGCGGAGGTGAGGCAGGAAGGGGCGCGCCGTTTCGCGGTCCTTGCGCAGGCGGCCGCAGAGCTGGGTGCGGGCATGGTATCGCTGTGCACAGGCACGCGCAACCGCGATTCGCTGTGGCAAGTTTCGCCGGAGAACGACTCGACCCAGGCGTGGCATGATATGCTGGAAGGCGTGGAGCAACTGTTGCCCCAGGCAAGCGCGCTGGGCCTTGCGCTGGGCGTAGAAGTGGAAGCGAGCAACGTGGTGAATACGGCGCGGCGCGCGCGGGATTTGCTGGATGCGTGCGGCTCGGATGCGCTCAAAATCATCCTGGATTGCGCGAATCTCTTCCATGCAGGCAAGGCGCATCCCCGCTTTGTGCGCGAAACCATCGGCGAGGCGTTCGCGTTGTTGGGCGGCGACATCGCGCTCGCGCATGGCAAGGATATCCGCGAATCGGAGGGCATTGACTTTTGCCCGGCAGGCGAAGGCATCGTGGATTTTCCCTTCTTTTTGCAAAACCTCGCGCGCGCGGGTTATCGGGGAGATATGGTGCTGCACGGCGCATATGAGGAGGGTGCGATTCGCAAAAGCGCGGCATTTTTGCGCGGGCAAATCGCGGCCGCGGGCAGCACACGGGCATAAAACGATACAACTGCAAAAGAAAAATGCGGATTCATGGGAAAATGACAATTTTTTGCGGGGAAAATGAGAAATGCCCGCTTTCGGCTTGCAAAATGGCCGCAGATACGCTATACTAGGGAATATAGAGACGGCGCGGCATAGCGCCGCTGGTTGGAGGAAGTGGGTGCCATGGAGAATACGCAGGAACTGATCGCGCGGTTGAATCAGAGCGGGAAAAAATTGTCCAAAAGCCACCGGCGCATTGCCGAATGCATTGTGCAGCATTATGATAAAGCAGCGTTTATGACGGCTTCGAAGCTGGGGCAATACGTGGGCGTTTCGGAATCCACGGTGGTGCGCTTTGCCGCCGCGCTGGGCTATGAGGGATATCCGCAATTGCAAAAGGCGCTGCAGGAATTGATCCGGCACCGGCTTACGGCGTCGCAGCGGTTTGAGATGACATCGGATATGGATCATTCCCAGGTGCTGGCAAAGGTGCTGAAGGCGGATATGCACAACATCCGCACAACGATGGACGAAATCGATATCCAGGTGTTCGAGGCGGCGATTGATAAGATTTTGCAGGCGCGGCAGATCTATGTGCTGGGCTTGCGCGCGAGCGCGCCGCTGGCGCAGTTCCTGGCGCACTATCTCAAATATATATTCCCCAACGTTACGCTGGTTACATCCGGCATAAGCGATGTTTTTGAGCAGCTTATGCGCATCAACGATGAGGATCTGCTCATCGGCATATCGTTCCCGCGCTACACCTCGCGCACGCTGGAAGCGCTGGAATTTGCCAAAAAGCGCGGGGCGGCGCTGCTCGCCATCACCGATGGGCCGCTTTCTCCGCTGCATTCCGTAGCCGATTTGTGCCTGATGGCTAAGAGCGACATGGCCTCGTTTGTGGATTCGCTGTGCGCGCCGCTTTCGCTGATCAATGCGTTGATCGTGGCGCTGGGCCAGCGTAGGCGGCAGCAGGTGGCGCAGTATTTCGACCAGCTGGAGGATATCTGGTCGGAATACAAGGTGTATTTGGGAAAGGGTTCGGAAGCATGAAGCACATTGGGATCATCGGCGGCGGCGCGGCGGGGATGCTCGCCGCTCTCTTTGCTGCGCGCGGCGGGGCGCGCGTTACCATTTTGGAACGGAATGAAAAGCTGGGCAAAAAGCTCTACATCACGGGCAAGGGCCGCTGCAACGCTACCAACGCCTGCGACAAAGAGGCGTTTTTCAAGAATATCGTGCGCAATCCCCGCTTTTTGTACGCTTCTTTTGCCCGGCTGAGCAATTTGCAGCTTCTGGATCTGCTGGAATCGCTGGGCTGCCCGATGAAGGTGGAGCGCGGCGACAGGGCCTTTCCCGCTTCGGACAAGGCCAGCGATGTGACGGGCGCGCTCAGCCGGGAATTGCGGCGGCTGGGCGTTGCGGTGCGCTTTGGCGCGCGCGTGGAGAGCATTTCCTGCGAAGACGGCCGCGTGGCGGGCGCCCATCTGGAAGGCGGAGAGTCCCTTGCGCTGGACGCGGTGATCGTGGCCACCGGCGGGGCGAGCTACCCGTCCACCGGCTCCACGGGCGATGGCTACGCGCTGGCGCGCGCGGCAGGGCACACGGTCGTGCCATGCCGGCCCGCGCTCGTGCCAATTGAGACGAAGGAATCGTGGTGCGCGGAACTGATGGGCCTGAGCCTAAAGAATGTGCGCCTCAGCGCGAACATCGCGGGCGGCAAGCGTTTTTATTCCGAGATGGGGGAAATGCTGTTTACCCACTTTGGCATTTCCGGCCCACTGGTGCTCACGCTTTCCAGCCTGCTGCCCGAAGAAGGCGAGGTGCGGCTTTCGCTGGATCTCAAGCCCGCGCTGGATGAGGGCACGCTGGATAAGCGCCTGCTGCGGGATTTCTCCGCGGCAAAGAATTGCCAGCTCAGCACGGTGATGGATGGATTGGAACCGCACAGCCTGGGCCAGATGCTTTTGCGCCTGGCGGATATATCGCCCTATATGCCGGTGCATTCGGTAACGGCGGCACAGCGCAAGCAATTGGTGAAGCTGATGAAGGCGGTTCCGCTCACGGTGAAGGGAACGCGCGGCATGGAAGAGGCGGTGATCACGCGCGGCGGCGTGCAGGTGAAGGAAGTCAATCCCTCCACGCTGGAATCCCGCCTGTTGCCGGGGCTGTATTTCGCGGGCGAAGTGCTGGATGTGGACGCCTTGACTGGCGGTTTCAACCTGCAAATCGCATTTTCAACGGGTGCGCTGGCGGGCGCCTCGGCGGCAAAGGAGGATTAGCTTGCTCGATAACAACAACATCAGCGGCAGCAAAACGGTGTCCCGCGCCGCGATCATTATGTGCCTGACCCGCTCGCGCGAGGAAGAGCGTGAAATGAAGCAGCAGTTCGCGCGGGAAGATGTGCGCGCCGCGGCGGTGGATTATGGCGGCGATTTTTTGCAGGCGATCACCCGCGTGGTGGAGCGCGCCGTGGTGGCGGCCAAGCGGGAAGGCGTGATTTCCATCACGGAATACCGCGAGGAGGGATCCGTGGCGGGCGCGACCCGCGAAGCTCTTTCGCAGGTGACAACCAAGGCCATCGGGCTGAGCGTAGGCGGCAAGATTGGCATCGCACGCTCGGGCAACAACGTGGCGGTGGCCGTGTTTTTCGGCATTGGCCTTTTGCAGTTCAATGAAGTCGCCATTGGCCTGGGGCACAGGGCAATATAGCGCGCGGCAGCGCCTGGGAAAGGATGCGGGAAAGGTATGGGCCTGGATAAATCGATTCCCTATTATTCGGTGAACATGGTTTGCGCAGCGCCGCAGCGCGCGCCGCGCGGCGCTGCGCTGCCCGCGGGCTACGCCTTTGCGGGATATGAGGATGGCATGGAAGAGGATTGGGCGCGCATTCTGGTGGGAACGGACATGGCGGATTCGCGCGAACGCGCGCTGGCATGCTTCCGGGAATTTCGCGAAGATCTGCCGCTCGCCCGGGAACGCATGCTGTTTGTGCGCGACGGTTCGGGCGATGTGGTTGCCACCGCCACCTTGTGGCAGAGCGAGTGGGAAGGCGAATCCCTGGCGCGGGTTCACTGGGTGGGCGTGCTGCCAGCGCACGAGGGCAAGGGCATTGCCAAGGCGATGCTCTCGCGCCTGTTTCGCCGGTACGATGAATTGGGCCTCACGGGGCGCGTGTTTCTGGTGACGCAGACCTGGAGCTATCCGGCGATCCACATTTACCAAAAATATGGCTTCGCGCCCGCGCCTTCCGACCCGCCGGAAGCGTGGGAATGGATTTGGAAGATGCTGGGGAAGGAATAAAAGCAAACAGCCCGCAAAGCGCAACCATCTGTGCTTTGCGGGCCAATTGTTTTCGCCGGTAAAAGCGCCGCAGGCTATTTCAGCCCCTTAAACTGTGGCAGCCATGGCTTGCTGAAGGCGAACAGTTCATCCACCATCTTGCGGATTTCCCGCAGGCTCAAGACCGCGCTGGTGAGCGGATCGTAGCAAATGGCCTTGTATACGAGTTCCGGATCGCCCTCGAAACTGGCGCGCACGGCCATTTCCTCGATCTGGCTGCTCAGCGACATCAGCGGCAGCGCTTCATCGGGAATTTTACCCACGTGCACGGGCATCAGCCCGTCCTTTCCCGCCACCACGGGCACTTCCACGCAGGCGCCATGGGGCAGGTTGTCTACCAGGCCAAAGTTGCGCACGTTGCCGTTGAATTTGTAAAGCGCGCCGTCGCCCAGCATGGCGTTGAAGATGCGCGAGGCGTATTCGTTCCCGCGCGAAAGATCGATCGGTTCCGTGAGGAATTTGTGCAATTCCTGCGGGAAATTCCGCGCGCGTTCCTCGCGGACTTCCACGGTGAAATTGGTGCGGCCCGTGTTCCAGCTGGTGCCGCGGTAGCAATATTCCTGAAGCAAGTCCTCCCGCTTGCGGAACCATGGCGAATATTCCGAAAAATGCCCGCTGGATTCGGTAACATAATATCCCAACGCGAGGAAAACTTCGTTGCGCACGAT
>DVJN01000140.1 GCA_018716755.1 Candidatus Alectryocaccomicrobium excrementavium | reverse complement strand
CCCTGGAATACCGGGCCAGCGAAGCGCAGGCCGGTACGAAGACCCCAATGAAGCAGGGAGTGCCGCAAGCGAGCTTGTGAGCGCAGCGGGACGACCATGCTGAATTGAGGAAGCGCACGAAGGCCGCGCGCAGTGCGCGAAACAGGCCGAAGTAAGCCCAGTGAGCAACAAGAGCCACAAGCACGCTTTGCGTGCGATGTGGATCGACGATTGCGAACTGTGGGTAAAAATACATTCCCGTCCCGATTGCTGGCCGTCGAAGCCCGCGAAGCGGTGCGTAGACAAGCAATCGGGAAATTTCGTTGGCAAACCGCAGGTTTGTCAACGATCAGAGCGCATTTCATGCGCACAGTATTCCTCACAGAAAGGTGGGCAGAACCATGGGATATATTGTGGAAACGCGCGAGATTCCCGTAAAGGAAGCATACGATGTGGTTGTGGCCGGAGCGGGCGTCGCCGGGCTCGCGGCGGCCTTGGCGGCCCGGCGGGCAGGAAAGCGCGTGCTGGTGCTGGAAAAGAGCACCATGTTGGGCGGCCTGGC
The DNA here is from genome assembly GCA_018716755.1 of Candidatus Alectryocaccomicrobium excrementavium. Classification (GTDB taxonomy): domain Bacteria; phylum Bacillota; class Clostridia; order Christensenellales; family Aristaeellaceae; genus Alectryocaccomicrobium; species Alectryocaccomicrobium excrementavium. The sequence continues at coordinate 8,877 of DVJN01000140.1, read as the reverse complement.
GACCCTGGGGCAAATCAACTATTTCGTTCCCATGTGCAATGGCCGCGGCCGGCAAATCACCAAGGGCATGGTGGACGAATTCATCGCCCTGGCCACGCGTTACGGGTACGACGTGACCCCAGAAAGCTGGAAGCGCGGCGAACCCGGCCCCACTGCGGATGGATCCCTGCCCAGGAGATATGATGTGCATTATTCCGCCTGCATGTTCGCCCTGGCGCTGACGGAAATGGTGCAGGAAGAAGACATTCATCTTTCCTTTGATACCCTGGCTTCCGAACCCGTGATGAAGGGGCAGCACTGCGAGGGCCTGATTGTGGAAAACAAATCCGGCCGGCAATTCTATCCCGCGGGCATGGTCGTGGATTGCACGGGCGACGCGGATATCCTGTTCCGGGCGGGCGTGCCCACGGTGCAGGGGTACAACTATTTCACCTATTCCGCCTATGGCATCGACCTTGCGCATTGCAAAGAAGCCGCGGAAAGCGGGCGTATTGAACGAGCCATCTTCAATATGCCGGGCGGCACCGCCAATCTCTTTGGCAAAAATCAGCCGGAGGGCAAGCCGCTGTACACCGGCACTTCGGGAGAAGACGTAAACCAATACTTATTTGATAATCAGCTAACACTACTCAACCGCCTGAAGAAGGACGACCGGCACACCCGGCAGGTGATTTCCCTGCCCGGCATGTGCCAATACCGCACCACGCGGCGCATAGACGGCAATTACACGCTGAAAGTATCCGACGTATACCGCCACTTTGAGGACAGCATTACGGCTGTGAACGATTTTGAGCACCGCAATTTTCTCTATGAAATCCCCTACCGCACGCTCGTGCGCAAAGGATACGATAACCTGATCACCGCGGGGCGCAGCGCCAGCGGCGAGGGATATGCCTGGGACATTGTGCGCGTAATTCCTCCCGCGATTCTCACGGGGCAGGCCGCGGGCTGCGCGGCCGCACAGGCGCTCAGCGACGGCGTGGGCATCGACGGAATCGACGTTCCTAAACTCCAAAATACCTTGGCGCGTCAAAATGTCCTGCTGCATTTTGACGATTCCTGGCGTCCACCAGAGAATGAGCCCGAGGTGAAAGAAGGCCCATCAAACCATATTTAAGAAATTGTCGCCATGTATCGACCGGTGCTTTGATGGCAGGCAAAACACCGGTCGATTGGCTCGCTCTTTTTCCAAATGCAGCACTGCATACCCTGGTTGATACCCTATTTCATAATAGAATTGGATTGCGCCTCCTGTCATATGCGTCGCCCCCAGCTTTGCCATCTTTCGATACATTTCTGTCAACGCCGCCCGCGCCAGCCCCTTTCCCCTATGTTCCGGCACTGTGCACAGAGGTTCCAGATAGGCAAGCTTGATCTCCGGCACCCACCACATTCCTGCATAACATACGTATTCGCCCGCCTGCGTCTTAACAATGACTCCCAACTCCGGCGTTGCATGGGGCGCCGCATAGGTATGATATTCCCTTTCTACTCCGCCATAAGGCGCGCCTGAATTGTCAAACCCGCGCCATGTCATATCCACCAGTTGTTCCACGTCGCATTGGCTGGCAATTTCAAATGCATATCCTTCCGGGAGAGAATCGTTCAACCGCGCCGTACTGAAATCCAAAATGGCCTGTTCTTCGCGATCGACCACCCGATACCCTCTGCGCAACGCTTCCGCCAAGACCTTCTCCTGCCGCTCAAATACTTTGAGCCGCAATTTCCCCTGGCTGTCCCGCAGTCGCCTTTCGGCATGATCCACCATTTCCGGAATCAGGAAACTATGGGAATCCGCCACATTGAAAAACGCTTCCCCAAGGCCGCTTTCATACCAACAAAATGCCGCCATGCCATCTTGATCTTCCCATATTGCAAACCTGTGGTTCTGCGATTTATCGGACCAGGGCGTCGCAAGTGCATATTCAAAAAAAGGCGGATAGCACCCATTCGCACAATCCAGCGCAAAGCGTTTCAACATAAAATTGTATACATCGCAAAAATCGCACATTTCTCGATATGGTCGTCTCTTAATAATATTTTCCATATATTCCCTTCCCAAAAACTATCCCCTGGGCAAATTCGCCCTTGCGATGGCCTCGATTTGCTCCGCTTCGGCGGCAAATTCGCGCAGAATGCCCGCGATTTGGGCCCGGCGCGCCGCGTCTTGCAGCGTGGTCAACTCAATGTTAAAGCCGCCTCCCACCGCTTCCAGATCGTGTCCCTGTCCGTCCTTCCACAGCGCTTCCATGCGTTCTTTGTAGATCGCGCGGATTTCGCGCAAAAACGCCATATCCGGATTCCATTCCAGCGCCTTATCCAAAAAGCACCAGCTACACGCCGCGTTGGTGGCCATGTTGCAGACGTAAATCGTGTAATCCGCCCATTTGTCGAATTGCTCCAGCCGCATGCCGGCGAATTTGCCGCTTTCCACTTCGTCCGCCCAAGCGTGAAACGCCGCCGAACCAAAGCAATATGCACCCGTATCCGTGGAAAAGAGCGCGGGCATGGCGTTTACCGCCTGGCGATACACCTGCTTTATAGGAACTTCGCGAAATTTTTCTCCCACAAAAAGCCATCCCCAATGGGAATGCACGGCGGCGTCCTCCGTGAAATTTTCCGGCAGCGCGAACAGTTGCCCCGCGTCCACAATTTCGGGCTGCTCATGATCGTCCGTTCTCCACAAAAAGCGCTTGCCATAGTCCTCATACCCCACGATCACGCCCCAGCTATAGTGATAGCGGATCACGGGGACGCCCTGATCGATGCTATCCATAAGCCGCTGAATATACGCGTCCGGACGCTGCTTTAGCTCCGCTTCCGCCACGTATTGCGCTTCATACCCGCACGTGCGAAATACTTCTTCCGCAAAATTGTGGTGCGCCGGGTCGCTCAAGCGGTAATCCGTCGCCCCGTCGCCCCGGAATCCGTCGCGGGAAAAGACCTGGGCGAGCACATCGCCCGTGAGCCCCGCAAACAGCCAGTAATCATACTCCCGCTCGCCCAGGCATTCCATCACATAGCGGGCCGCGCCGTTGAACCAGTAGTTTTCGCCATAATGGTGCGTGATCAACCGATGCTGAACCGGCACGCGGTGATCAGCCTGCCGTGCTTCAACCATACCATTTCCCTCCTCGACCGGCGTTGCCGCGCCTTACTCGCCAAAAATCCGCTGGGCCGCGCGCATGTTCTCGGCCACCGGCACGCCGAACGGGCAGCGCTTTTCGCAGCTCTTGCAGGCAATGCATTCGCTGCCCCGATGCTCCAAATGCAAATAGTGCGAGCGAATGGAGGGCGGAACGTTTGCCTCATCCAGCCGGGCAACATCCAAATATTTGTTTACCGCCGCAATGTCGATTCCACTGGGGCAGGGCTGGCAGTGCCCGCAGTATACGCAATGCCCGCGGAACTCGCTCTTGAGCGTGCCCAGCACATGGCTGTAATCGCGCTCTTCTTCGCTGGCGTCAAAATATTCCATGGCCCGCCGGACCTCCTGCCCATTCTGGCAGCCGAGCATTACCGCTGCAACTGCGGGGCGCGTCAGCGCATAATGGACGCATTGGGCAACGGTCAGCGGCCGGGCAAACGGCGTGTGCTCGGGCGAAATCAGCTTGCCCGCGCCAAGCGCCTTCATCACCGTGATCCCCACACCTTTCTGTTCGCATAGCTTGTACAGCTCCGCGCGCACCGGATCCAGGCCCTGGAAAGCCGATACGTCCATTTTATCCGCCTGTGTCAGCCGCTGCAACACGTCGATTCCCGCGGGGTGCAGGTCAAAAGCCGGATTGATGCTGAACATCATCAGCTCCGGCACGCCCGTTTCGATTACCCTGCGCGCCATCACGGGACTGTGCGAACTGAAGCCGATGTGCCGGATATCCCCCTGCCGCTTGCGTTCGAGAACATACTGGATGAAATCCGTTTCAAACACGCCGCGGTAGTCTTCTTCGGAATCGATGAAAAACATCATGCCGAAATCGATGTAGCCAAACAGGCGCAAATACCCTTCGAAAAAGCGCCGCACAACCTTGAGATCCCGGCTGATGTCGTATTGCTGGTGGATATCCGTGGAGCCGATATGCCCTTGGATCGTCACATCCTTTCGGCGGTTGCCCAACGCCCTGGCAATATTCTCCCGCACTTCCTGCCCCGGCATAAAGACATCCAGATGCGTAACCCCTGCCGCCAGCGCGGCGTCAATGGTTTCCTTCACCTGCGCGTATGGCTTGTGATCCAGGTGCTCGCAGCCCAGGCCGATCACCCCCACGCGCACGCCCGTTTGTCCGATTTCCCGAAATTGCATGGTTTTGCCTCCATTTCCCGTTTTTTCCACTATAGCATAACAGCGCGCCGCAAATCAAGCCCCCGCGGCGGCTCCTCCCGCGCGCTGGCGTTCCGAACCAAAAAACAGCCAGCGCGGGCGATTTCTCCGTTCCATCTGCCCCCTACCGTGGAGCGACGGTTCGCAATCTGCCCGCGCCAGCCTGTTCCCTTGCCTGGCCGCGTTCCATAGAGGTTCAACCCGGAAGTTCCGCCGCGTTGCGCGCGTGCGGCGCGTTGCCACTGTTTCTCATTTTTTGTCCAAGCGCTGCGATATCCATCACTCAATGCCTTTCATAATATATCTATAGGCCTCTGCCGCACGCTGGATTTTACGGATGCCGTACAATGGTTTCGCGGAAACCTTCCCTTGCCCCATTCCATGGAGATTTTCCGCCATGCCCTTTCGCCAGGCCTGCGAAATGGCTCTTTCGCAAAGGGACAATGGCTTGTGTGTTCTCAATCAAAGCATTCCCTGTTTATATATCCCCTCCATACGCTTGCGATTTATTTTGCTTAAATCGCTGTTTTCTTTTGTGATTTTAGTATAGCGCAAGTCATTCCCATTGTCAAGAGATTTTTTAAACTTCATTTTATTTTAACATTTGACAGATGCTTCTCTACGTAAAATCCTCATGACTGCTGTTGACAATCCCGCCCACAGCATGTATAATGCCTTTAATCGCAATGAGCGAAAGAAGTAAGCGCGCTAACCCCCTTAAGAGAGCTTCCGGTGGGTGCGAGGAGGCGGGCGGCGTGCGCCGAATACCTTCGTGAGCGGGTTCTGCGAAAAGGCAGTAGTGGAGCACGGGTGCGCCCGTTACAGCGCACAGAGGCCGCGCAGCTTGTGCGGCAAATGGAAGTGGTACCGTGGCAACGCCGCCTTCCCAAGGGAAGGTGGCGTTTTTTTGCATCGCACGGCAAGCAATCGAGCCAAATGGAGGGAAACAGCATGGAATTCACACAGGATGTATTCGCGGAGCAAATGAAACCCATCACCGGCAGCGCCATTCGCCAGGTGTTTCACCTGCTCGCCCGGCCGGGCATGATCTCCTTTGCGGGCGGCAATCCTTCGGCGGACGCGCTGGACGTCGATACCGTGAGCGCGCTGGCGCAGGAAGCGCTCGCCCAAAACGGCAAGGCCATTTTGCAATATGGCGCGACCGAGGGCTGGGCGCCGCTGCGCGAAAGCATCGCGGAATTTGTGAAGCGCGCGGGCATCGAGGCCAAACCCGAAGAAGTGCTGCCCGTGCACGGTTCGCAGCAGGCGCTGGACCTTCTGCTCAAGGCGGTCATCAATCCTGGCGACGTGATCCTTGCCGAAAGCCCCACCTTCCTGGGCGCGCTGCAGGCCATGCGCACGTACAGCGCGCGCGTGGAATCCATCGCCACGGATGAACAGGGGGTGATTCCCGAAGCTGCGGAGGAGGCCATTCGCGCCCACCATCCAAAGCTGATGTATATCATCCCGACCTTCCAGAATCCCACTGGCGTGACGCTCTCGCTGGAGCGCCGCAAGGCGCTGGCCGAGTTGGCGAACCGCTATGGCGTGATTCTGGCGGAAGACGACCCCTATCGCGACCTGCGCTACGCGGGCGAGCCGCTGCCCGCCATCAAGTCGTTCGACGAGGGCGGTTGGGTCGTATACCTGGCGAGCTTTTCCAAGCTGATTTCACCGGGCATGCGCGTGGGCGCGGCCATCTGCAACCCGGTCCTCATGCGCAAGCTGGTGATCGGCAAGCAATCGACGGACGTACACACCACGTCTTTCACGCAGGCCATCGTGGATCTCTACCTGCGCAAGAACCTCTTGCTGCCGCACATCGAGCGCATCTGTAAGTCGTATAAGCGGCAGCTCGACGCCATGCTCGACGGTTTTAAGTATTTCCCCGCGGGCGTGACGCACACCGCGCCGGAAGGCGGCCTGTTCGTGTGGGCGGCCCTGCCGGAGGGCCAGAGCGCGCTTTCCCTGTTCGACCGCGCGGTGGAAAACAACGTGGCCTTCGTGCCCGGCACGCACTTCTATCCCGAAGGCGGGCACGAAAACACGTTCCGTCTGAATTTCTCGAACAGCCCGGCCGACGTGATCGAAACGGGCATGAAACGATTGGGAGGACTGATATAAATGCAATCCGCACTCGATATCCTGCGCGAGCGTGGCTTTATCGCGCAAATCACCTTTGAAGAAGACCTGGACAAGGCGTTCCGGGAGCAGAAGATCACCTTTTACACGGGCTTTGATCCCACGGCGGACTCGCTGCACATTGGCCACTACATCCCGATCATGGCCATGGCGCACATGCAGCGCGCGGGCCATCAGCCCATCGCCCTGATCGGCGGCGGCACCGGCATGATCGGCGACCCCTCCGGCAAGAGCGACATGCGCAAAATGATGACCATGGAAACCGTGAACCACAACGTGGAATGCTTCAAAAAGCAGATGGCGCGTTTCCTTTCTTTCGAGGGCGAAAACGGCGTGATCGTGGCCAACAACGCGGATTGGCTGCTGAAGCTGAATTACGTGGATTTCCTGCGGGACATCGGCGTGCACTTCTCCGTGAACCGCATGCTCACGGCGGAATGCTATAAGCAGCGCCTGGAACGCGGCCTCACCTTCCTGGAATTCAACTACATGCTGATGCAGAGCTACGACTTCTTAAAGCTCTACCACGATTACGGCTGCACGCTGCAGGCGGGCGGCGACGACCAGTGGAGCAACATGCTCGCGGGCGCGGACCTCATCCGCCGCAAGGAGGGCAAGGACGCCTTCGCCCTCACCTACAAGCTGCTGCTCACCAGCGACGGCCGCAAGATGGGCAAAACCGAGGCGGGCGCGCTGTGGCTGGATCCGAACAAGACCAGCCCCTACGATTTCTACCAGTACTGGCGCAACGTGGACGACGCGGACGTGGAAAAGTGCCTCTCGTTGCTCACCTTCCTGCCCATGGACGAGGTGCGCCGCCTGGGCGCGCTGGAAGGCGCGGAAATCAACCAGGCCAAGCGCGTGCTGGCCTTTGAGGTCACCAAGCTCGTACACGGCGAGGACGAAGCGCAAAAGGCGCAGGACGCGGCGGACGCGCTGTTCTCCGGCGGCGGGCGCGCGGGTTCCACACCCACCACTTCCGTCACCCGGGAAGAGCTCGCCTCGGACAGCCGCCTGATCTCCCTGGCGGTCAAGTGCGGGCTGTGCAAATCCAATGGCGACGCGCGCAAGACCATCCAGGCGGGCGGCCTGTACATCGGCGATGAAAAAGTGGCGGACGTGGACTTCACCGTCACGCCGGACATGCTCGAAGGCGAAGGATTGCTGTTGCGCAAGGGCAAGAAGAACTATCACCTGCTGGTGCTGGCGCAATGAGCATAGCGCCCTATAAAACGCTGATGAAGCGCGCGAGCGATTCCTTTATCGTGAACAAGTCGCGCTTCATTGGCCACGGCGCGCCGGTGGAAAGCGAAGAAGAAGCGCTCGGCTTCCTCGCGGAAATGCGCAGGGAATACCAGGACGCTTCGCACAACTGCTACGCCTATATCATCGGCACAAACATGGGCATTATGCGCTACAACGACGATGGCGAGCCCGGCGGCACGGCGGGCATGCCCATCATCGAAGTGATGAAAGCGCGCGGCGTGACCAACGCCATCGTGGTGGTCACGCGCTATTTCGGCGGCATCCTGCTGGGCGCGGGCGGTCTGGTGCGCGCGTACACCCAGGGCGCCGCCATGGCCTTAAACGCCGCGCAGGTCGCGGTGATGCACCCCACGCAGCGCCTGCTGGTGGACGTGCCCTATCCCCTGCTCGGCCGCTTCGAGCATTTCCTCAAATCCGCGCCCGTGCGCGTGGAGGACAAGGCGTTCACCGACACCATCACCTTCACCCTGTGCGTGCGCTCGGCAGACGCCGAAGCGTTCCAGCGCGACTTGGTGCAGCACACCGACGGCCGGTGCGAGCCGCTGGTGATGGAGGAATTCCATGCTCCCTGGCCGGAAGAAGATAACGCGGCTTTGTGAATGGCCAGCTTGTCAATTTTGACAAGCTGGTGGACGGGGGAGTAAACTATCCACAATTCGCAATGGTCACCCTGCTGCGCCTAGCGGCTTGCAGTGTTCCCTTGCTCATTGGGCTTACTTCGCGCTGCTTCGCCCACAGGGCGCGCGCTTCGTGCGCCCCCCGCCACTGCCACCCCCTCCAGTTTCCGCTAAAATCCTGCGGATTTTCGAGCGCGGAAACTGTAAGGAAGCGATTTTTGCTCTGGAAAATGGGATTTTCCGACGCGGCGTATTGCGAGCCCATGCACCCCTCAATTCAGCATGGTCGTCCCGCTGCGCTCGCAGGCTCGCTTGCGGTACTCCCTGCTTCATTGGGCTTACTACGGCCTGTTTCGCGCACTGCGCGCGGCCTTCGTGCGCCCCCGCCGTACACGCCGCCGGGGACGATTGAAGTGCGAAAGGACTTTGCCCCTCTCTTTGGTTTTTTGACAGTCTGAACGGCGCAAAGCGCCCAAGGGGAGGAAAGAGCATGTTTGCAGGAAAGGTCGCCGTCGTGACGGGCGGTGCGCA
>DVJN01000139.1 GCA_018716755.1 Candidatus Alectryocaccomicrobium excrementavium | reverse complement strand
GGTCAAAATGCATCGGATGCTCACACAGTGCCCGGCGACGAAAGTTGTAGACCATGTCAATGGCGACCGACTTGACAACAGACGTCGTAATCTTCGCATTTGCAGTCCTAAAGAAAATTCGAGAAACAAGGGGATGGGGAGAAATAATCAAAGTGGTTTTCCCGGTGTATCAAAAACGTCAAATGGCAAATGGCGAGTTCGAATTATGGTTAACCGGAAAGAAATTGCGTTAGGCAGATACGCGGCGATGGAAGAAGCGATCCAAGTCAGGCGTGAAGCAGAAGAAAAGTATTTCGGTGACATGTCCAGCGCAAAAAGCAGGAGCGGGCAATGAAAGCAGACGGCTTTGCCCTGGAACCGCCCAGCATCCGCTGCCTGGACGCTTGGCCGCCCAATGCCTGCACTGGCACAGTCATGGCGGCCTACCGGCGGATGGAGCAGGAGGGAGGCCTGCGAATACTTCGCGTGGAGAAACACCCCAATACGGGGCGGACGCTGGTGGACTACTTGTCCGCAATCCCGCACGAATGGATGCTGGAACAGCTCGGCAGGCGCAAGCGGGATATTGAATCGTCAGGAGAACAAATGCGAATGGAGGGCACGAAATGAAAAACGCAAAAAGTTGCACAGGTTGCCGGCATCACATTGGCGCGGGGCTTTGCAGGCTGAACTTGGAACGCGAATGCGGCGAGGGCGGGTACGAGGCATACGAGCCGCGCGAGGCGTGCCGGTACGGGCGAGAGGAATTTGTGGACGCTGCCGTGAGCTGCGGATGGGGAAGTAGGACCGCGGTGGCGGACTACATGCGGGAAAACCCGAAGGATGTATACACGACGGACGACCTCGTGGCGCTGAGGCGTGCAAGGCCGGTGCGCTACGACGCTGCCAACCCCAAACAGGTCATAACAGACGGGCGTAATACGGCGCGCACGACCAAGCGCTACCACGTCTACAACGGGCACGACGTGTGAAAGGAGCAAACTATGACAAAGCAACAGGTTGACCGGATTCGCAAGGAGTACGGCGATGAATATCTCTACCGCCAGCTCGCGGAGGAGTGCATGGAGCTGGGCCACGCGGCGCTGAAGCTGATCCGTGCGGAAAAGCGCGAAACGCCCATGCCAGTGCAGGACGCGCAGCAGGCGTTGATCGAGGAAATTGCCGACGTGCGCGTGATGCTGTTTGTGCTGGAGAAGATGCTGGATACCGACGGGCGTGTACGCCTGATCGAGCAGACGGCGACAAAAGACAAGCGCATGGCCGCAAGGCTGTTAGGGGAGTGATAGCATGACCGCTAAAGAATATCTACGCCAGCTCTCGCGCAAAGACGCGCGCATCAAGGCCTTGCTCGAAAGGCAGCGGCGTTACCGGGAGTTGGCAGAGCGGCGCACAGCGGTTTACCGCGATATGCCTGGCGGTGGGCAGCGGCACGTGTCGTCCGTGGAGGAGTATGCCACGAAGATTATCGACCTCGAGCGGGAAATCGTGCGGCGCATTGACGAATATGCCGATCTGACGCGGGAGGTTGAGGCGGCTATCGACCGAATTGGTGATGACCGGTATCGGGACATATTGCGCTTCCGCTACGTCAACGGCTGGGGCTGGGAGAGGATTGCGCAAGAGATGCACTACGACGAACGCTGGGTGCGGCGCTTACACGGCTGGGCGCTTTTGCGGGTGGAAATTCCTGAAGATGCAAAACACGCCCGGAAAAGCCCGTTTTGAATGTGCTATAATACTATCATCGGAGACTGCCTGGACGGGCGGTCTCTTTTGTATACGACGCAAGAGGGGAGGCGGCAGACATGGCTGCCGGTAAATACATGCGCTGGCTCGAGCCGGACGGCCTGCTGCTGCTGACCGCGTGGGCGCGGGACGGGCTGAACGATGAACAGATCGCTCAAAAGTGCGGCGTCAATGTGCGCACGCTTTACGACTGGAAAAAAGCGCATTCGCCGATTTCTCAGGCCCTAAAAAAGGGCAAGGAAGTCGTGGACGTCGAGGTCGAAAACGCGCTTTTGAAGCGCGCGCTGGGGTACGACTACGAAGAAACCGTGGTCGAAGAAGCGGACGGATTTGTCAAGCGGCGCACGGTGACGAAGCACATGCCGCCGGACACGACGGCGCAAATTTACTGGCTGAAGAACCGCAAGCCGGACATATGGCGCGACCGTGCGCAGGCGGAGAACAAGGACGCGCTGGAACGGCTCGACAGGCTCATCGGGGAGATTGACCATGCAGCTCAGTCCTAAGCAAAAACAATACTGGCGCGAGGCGGGGCACCGCTGGAACGTCAAGCACGGGGCCACGCGCTCGGGCAAGACGTACATGGACTACTTCATCATCCCCCGCCGCATCCGCGAGCGCATCGGCAAGGACGGGCTGGTGGTGCTGCTGGGCAACACCAAGGGCACGCTCCAGCGCAACGTCATCGAGCCGATGCAGGCGCTCTACGGCGCGGCGCTGGTGTCTTCCATCCGTTCCGACAACACCGCCACGCTCTTTGGCGAGCGCGTGTACTGCCTGGGCGCGGACAACAAAAAGCATGTCGACCGCCTGCGCGGCTCATCCATCAAGTATTGTTACGGCGATGAGGTCGTCACCTGGAACGAAGAAGTCTTTGAAATGCTCAAAAGCCGTCTGGACAAGGAGTATTCCTGCTTTGACGGCACATGTAACCCCGGAGGGCCGGGGCACTGGTTCAAGAAATTCATTGATTCAGACGCGGACGTGTTCGCCCAGCAATACGGCATCGACGACAACCCCTTCTTGCCTGAAAGCGTGCGGGAATCGCTCAAGCACGAGTATACGGGCGTATTTTATAAGCGCTATATTCTGGGGCAATGGGTGGCCGCCGAAGGCGCTGTATACTCGATGTTTGACAGCGCACGGCATGTATCGGACGATATGCCGGAAATGCGCTTTACCTGGGTGGGCGTGGACTACGGCCATACCAACCCCACCGCCTTTGTGCGTCTGGGGCTGGGCGAGGATGGACGTGTATGGGCTATGGATGAGTATTACCACATTGCGAGCGATACAGGCGCGCGCTCGCCCCGCCAGTACGCGCGCGACCTTGTGCGATTCGCGCGTGGCAGCGAATGCGTGGTCATCGACCCCTCCGCAGAGGGCTTTTTGTTACAGGTACACGAGGACTGCCCGTCGCTGCGGCTCAAAAAGGCGGACAACGCCGTGCTGGACGGCATCCAGCTCGTGGCCGCGCTGCTGGACGCGGGGCGTCTGATGGTACACCCGCGCTGCGGGCGGCTCATCGGCGAGTTGGAGGGCTACTTGTGGGACAGCAAGGCACAGGAGCGCGGTGAGGACAGGCCCATCAAACAGGACGACCACGCCGTGGACGCGCTGCGATACGGTTTGATGCACTACCGCCGCGATCTCAGGCGGCTGATCTCGGAGGGGGAACATGTTTAACGGATTTTTCGACTGGGTGCGGCGACTGTTCGGCCGCAAGCCGCAGGCGGAGCGGGGCGCTGTGATGGCCGCGCGCGCGGAGGCGGACTACCGGCGCGTGGACGAGATAAATTTTGCCTACATATTCGCCAACAAACTGGCAAACATCGCCGTTTCCGACGCCACGCTCAACATTACCGGGCCGGACGGCGCGGAGCCTGGCCCGCGCGCGGAAGTGATCGCGCAGGCGCTCAAGCAGGTGTTTGACAAGGCGCACAAAATTACGGCGCAGGTGCTTGGTTCCGGTGGGCGCGTGCTGGTGCCGTATGTGTCCGGCGGCGAGGTGCGATTCGACGCCGTGGCGCAGGAACGGCTATACATCATCGACACGGACGGCGAGCGCATCACCGCCGCTGCGGTGCTCGCGGACAGCGTTGAGCAGAACGACAAGCGCTATTTTCGCTGGGCGTGCTACACGCTGGAGGGCGATGACCTCATCGTGCTCAACCGGGCGACGGACGAGGCGGGCGCGGCGTTCCCGCTGACGCAGTTCCCGGCGTGGGCGGACATCCCCGAGGAATACAGCATCGCTGCCGTGGAGCGCCTGCCGCTGGCGTTTCTGCGCTGCCCGGTGGACAACCGCCGCGAGCGGGACGGCTACGGCGTGCCCATTACCTATGGCTGCGAGGCGCTGATGGACGAAATCCACGAGCACTTGCGCCTGATCGCGCGCGAATACCGCCTCACCCGGCCCATGCTCGGCCTCAGCGTCGAGATGTGGCGCGACCCATTCGACGGCAAGAAGGACAAGGGCATCGACCGCCTGCGCCGTACGGTGCAGGACAGCGACGACCCGTTTATCCCCATCGAGGGCGCCTACGACAACAGCCACACGCCGTGGCAGGTCTATGCGCCCGCCATCCGCAACGAGGCCATGTACGACCGCCTCGACCGGCTCTTTGAGCTGCTGGAGAAGGCGGTCGGCACGAGCCGCGGCATCCTCACAGCTCGCGAGACGGCGGCGGCAACGGCGACGGAAATACGCGCGGCAAATCACGACACGTTCACGCTGGTGAACGCCGTCCGCCGCATGTGGGAACAGGGGCTGGACGATATGGCCTATGCCGTGGACGTGCTTGCGGAGCACTTCGGCCTCACGCCTGCCGGGGCGCGCGGCGAGTACGCCGTAAGCGTGGATTGGGACATGAGCCTGTTCGAGAGCGCGCAGGAGACCTTCCAACAGCTTTCCGAGCTACAGAGCCGGGGCATGGTGAGCAAAGCGGAATTGCGCCAGTGGGTGCGCGGCGGCACGCTTGAGGACGCGCAGGCGGCCGTAGATGAAATCGCAAATGAGAACGACACGCTTTCCGGCATCTTCCCCAAGGATAAACCGACCGCGGGGGTGAACGGCGATGCTGACACAGAGGCAACTTGAAAGAATCGCTGATGAGTTCGGCAAACGCATGGAGAAAATCATCCAGCAGTATTTGACGGCCATGGGCGAGCACATCCGGGATATCGGCAGGCTGCTGCCATCGGACGTGCAAAAGCTGGTGGAAATGAAGCGCATGGGCGTAAACGTGGATGCCATCAAGCGGGAAATCGCTGCGGCAATGGAAGCGGCTTCGCGTGATGTGGAGCGCGTTTTCAGGGAAACGGCGGAAACGGACTACCGGGCGGCGCAAACGCTGTTTGGGGAATCGCGCAACGTGCCCCTGCGCAAAAACGCCGCACTCATGCGCACGCTCAAGGCGTATACGCGGCAGACGATGGAGACGCTTACCAACTTGAGCAATACCACGGTTGTATCCACGGCGTACAGAGCAGCCATAGACAGGGCCGTGCAGGCGGTGCAGAGCGGCGTGACGGATTACGCTTCGGCAGTGCGGCAAGCGCTCAAAGAAGCCGCTATGGACGGCCTGCGCGTGCAGTACGCCAGCGGGGCGACGCGACGCCTGGACAGCGCCGTGCGCATGAACGTTTTGGACGGCATACGGCAGCTCAACCAGGACGTCACGATACAGACGGGCAAGGAGTACGGGGCGGACGGCGTGGAGCTTTCCGCGCACCGCCTGTGCGCCGAAGATCATCTGCCGTATCAGGGCAGGCAGTTTTCGCTCAAAGAGTACGAACGCTTGCAGGCGCAGCTTGAACGGCCTATCGGCATGTGGAACTGCAGGCACTTCGCGTTCCCCATCATCCTGGGCGTTTCCGAACCGACGCATTCGCCGGAGCTGCTCGAAAACTACCGGCGTTCGAGCCAGGAGCGGATTGGACCTATGTCAATACTTTGGACAAAAAAAGTTGAAATATTATGCTGATTTTTTTAGTTCCTCATCCTCCCTTTGCTGCGGCGTCATATAGCCGATAGCACTGTGAATCCGTTTGCGGTTATACCAGCCTTCGATATATTCAAAGACTGCCCTCCGGGCTTCCTTGAAATCCTGGTAAGTATGGAGATAAATTTCCTCCTTCTTCAGCACAGAATGGAAGGATTCTATGCACGCATTGTCATAAGGATTTCCCTTTCGGCTGAAAGAATGCAGGATACCCCTTTCAGCCAGATAGCCTTCAAATGCCAGGCTGGTGTATTGGCTCCCAAGGTCGCTGTGGAGAATGATGCCAGATGTGTCTTTTACATTCAGGCACGCATTCTTAACGGCCTCCACTGCCAATTCTGCAGTCATGGATGTTCCATATGCATAGCCGATAATCTTGCGGCTGCATAAGTCCATTACCGACGCCAGATAAGTCCAACCTTCCTTCTGTACATGGATGTAGGTGATGTCTGTACACCACTTCTGGTTGATCGTATCTGCGCTAAAATCACGCCGGAGTATGTTTTCCTTATTATCCGGCACGGAACCCTGGTCCGCATGATGGTTATATTTCTTTACAACAACAGAACGCAGACCCTGCCTTGCCATATGGCGCTGGACACGCTTCAGGCTGCACGGGATACCGTCCCGGTTCAGAATGCGCCGGATTTTCACCGCCCCATAGCGTTGCTTGGATTCGTCAAATACCTGTTTTACCCGGCTGCTGAATTCCTCATACGTTTTCTGTCGGTTTGAGGGTACACGAACCAGAGCCTTGTAATAGGTGCTCCTTGGGAATTTCAGGGCACTGCAAAGCTGGGATACCGTGTACTGGTTTAAGTTATTCTGGATAAAAGTCACAATCTCGGCTATTGTTCTTTGGCGAATATGGCGGTCGCTTTTTTTAAGATTTCATTTTCGATTTTAAGGCGCTGGATCTCCTTCTGAAGAGCCTTATACTCTTTTAGAGTAACGGTTTGCTCTTCGGACACTTTGATGGGAGAAAGTTGTTTTACCCAATTGCTGAGAGTACTCCGATTTACGCCATATTCACGTTCCAGTTGTGGATACGAAGTTCCTCCGGCATTATACAGATCCACGATCTGCTGTTTAAATTCCGGAGTGTAAGATTTTTGGTTTTTAGCCATGTTGAACATCTCCTTTGCTCTTTCACTTAATAGTATAGATTGTTCGACTTCTCCTGTCCACACTTATATACTAACACCAGATTACCATCGACGGCGTGACGAAAACGCGCTACGAGTGGACGCAACAGCAGCGCAAGTTGGAAACGGCAGTGCGGCGGCAAAAGGACATCGCCAATACGTCCAAGGCCGCCGGGGACGATGTGCTGCGCCGGGAAGCGCAGTACAAAATTGAGCGCTATCAGGCCGCATACGACCGCATCACAAACAAGGCGCTGCTGACGGCGGACAGGGGCCGCATGCGGGTGAGCGGGTTTAGCAGCGTGAAAGCGGCGGATGATGAGACAATGCGGCTTTTGCGAATCGAGAGGCAGCGCAAAACGCGGTTGACAAATAAACCGTCGCTTGCTCTGCCGGGTGCCGACAAGGCGACCGCAGCGGAGGCAAAGTTTACGAAGTATCTGTTCAATCCGGAAAAGCCGGATGGATATGCAAAAGGCGTTGCGTTTGAAAGCCGTTTGGGATATAATATCAAAAACTGGGAGCAACTGCGCAAGGCAATTTTGGAAGCGGCAAAGCTATATCCGGCATCGGTAAAGAGCCAATCGCCGTATGGCACAAAATACGAGCAAAAAATAATCCTGCACG
>DVJN01000138.1 GCA_018716755.1 Candidatus Alectryocaccomicrobium excrementavium | reverse complement strand
GAGCGCTGGTTTTACCGCGCTGTTGGCGAAGCGCCCTACCTGCGCGAGCCGTGGGTCAACCTGGCGCGGTTCCTCTATCAACGGCAGGATTGGCCTGGCGTGGCCTATATGACCCATCGCGCCCTGCAAATCCAAACCCGCCCGGGCAGCTACATCAACGCCGCCGAAGCCTGGGGCCCGCTGCCCTGGGATCTCGCCTCCATCGCGCTATATCACCTGGGGCAGTATAAAGAGAGCGCCCGCATGGCGCAGGAGGCACTGCGCCTCGCGCCCGGCGACGAGCGCATCCGGGAAAACCTGCGCCTGATCCGCGCGCAGATGGAAGAAGGCGCTTCCTGATCTGCCTATGTCCAAACGCCCAATCCTGCGGACTTCCGCGTATGGAAACGATGAAAGGGGCTGCGAAAAAACATTTCACAGCCCCCAGACCCTGCTATTTGCCTTTACCTCTGCCGCCTGGCGCGCAGGCGGTGCGCCAGATTGAGGATCACGGCGCACAGCGCGCTGATTACGCCCCAGCGCAGCAGCGTGCCAAAGAAGCAAACGCGCGCGTATTCGGCGGTTTGCACCTTCACGGGCTTGGCCATGGCGGTGGTCAGCTCCCAGAAACGCGCCTCCAGCGAGGACCATTCCACAATCACTTCCGGCACCCATTCCGTGAACACGTAAAGCGGCTCGATGAGCAGCGAGAGCAGCGCGAAGGCCGCGCCCAAAATGGCGGCCAATCCCAGCAGCCACAGCGCCGCGGAGCCGAACACCTGCCCCATCATGCTGCGGAAATACTCCACCTTCAGCCGCACGCGCCATTCGCGCACGCCCGCGCCAACGCGGCGCAGGAGCCGCTTCAGCAAAAAGAGCAGCACCGCCATCGCGAACAGCACCACCAGCAGGCGCACGATCATCCCGGCGCGCATTACTTCCTTGGAAAGGTCGTAAAAATCGCCGCCGGAGTGCCAGTTTCCCGCCGCCTCGGTGAAGAACGTCGTCGCGCCTGTCGCCGGGATGGGTACGCCGGAAAGCGTCACCACGTCCATCTGCACAAAATCCCGCGCCAGCCGCTGGATGGGCACATACGCGCCCATGGCGTCCGTATCGCCC
Organism: Candidatus Alectryocaccomicrobium excrementavium; assembly: GCA_018716755.1. Taxonomy (GTDB): domain Bacteria; phylum Bacillota; class Clostridia; order Christensenellales; family Aristaeellaceae; genus Alectryocaccomicrobium; species Alectryocaccomicrobium excrementavium. The sequence goes on along the minus strand of DVJN01000138.1, from coordinate 3,743 downwards.
ACCTGGCGCGTATGGCGCACCACGCCGATCACCTCGTACCAGATGCCGCCGATTTGCAGCTGGCTGCCTACGGCTTCCGCCCCCTGAAAGATGGCGAAGGCGAGCGGCTCATCCAGCACCACCACATTGGCTCCCTCGCGCAGCTCGGCCTCGCCAATCAGCCGTCCTTCGAGCAGAAAGCGGGGATACACATCGAACCAGCCCACGCCCACGCCTGTGAGCGTGCCGCTGCCGCTGCCACCCGCCTCCGCCGAAAACGACTGCCCATAGGCAAAGGCGCTGATGGTGGCGGCCGAAAGGTTCTCCGCCAGCGTTTCGCGCTGGGTTTCCCAGGATTCGATCAGGCCATATAGCGCGCTTTTGGCCTCCTCCGCTTTGCCCTCTTCCCCACTGTCGCTGGACGGTTGCGTTTCCGTGGGCGCGGGGATGGCGTATTGCAACAGGTTCGGAACGCGCCACAGCCCCACAGCCCCGATCGCCGTAATGCACAGCGCCACGATGCACAGCCACAGCGCGCAGATTTTCTTGTTCCGCATGCCGCCACCCCTAGTTCGTGTACTGCATGACCGTCATGTTTTCGGAAATGGGCCGGTCTTCCATGTAAGCGATGTCATAATAGCTGATGTCCTCGGCAATGGAGCAAACGCCATCGATTTCCGCCAGCACGGTCACAGCCAGTTTTTCCGTCACCATGCTCATGGTGCCAAAGGTGCTCTGCTGCTGGCGAATGATGTACACATAGCGCTCGTCCCCACTGCCGCGCACCGCGCTGGAGGCAATCAGGGAAGTATTGGTCTGCGCCCGGTACTCGATGGTGATATTCGTTGCGTTTTGCAAAAGCGAATAGGCGCCGCCCATGTCGTCGATCAAGCCTTCATCCAGCGCGATGTCCGCATAGCGGTTCCCGTCCACCGTCACGCCCGTGGAGGCCACTTCGCTTTCCAGCTCGCGGCCACGGCTGGTGGAGAACGCCGCCGCCATGCCGCTAGAAATGTTCACCTCGATATCCGAAATATCCGCCCGCAGCACGGGCAGGGTTTCCAGCGGGCAATAGCTGTAGGCCGCGCCGCTGGGATCAAAGCTTTCGCCCTTCTTCACACCCACGTTAACGATATAGCCGTCCGCCGGGGCGCGCACTGCGGCCAGCTCCTTTTGCGCCACGCTGAGGGCCAGCATATCGCTTTCCAGCTGGGCAAGCTTATCGTTCAATTCCTTGCGCTGGGTGATATAGGTGCGCGTGGCTTCGGGCACGGAATAGCGCGAGGCCTGCTGCATGGCCTCTTCCGCCTCCGCCTGGCTGGCCTTGGCCGCGTTCCAATCGGTTACGGCCTGTTTGAGCTCGTCGCTGGCTGTTTCGGGAACCGCGCCGTTTTCGTCCAGATCGAGGTTTTCATAGGCCAGCAGGGTTTCCATGGCGATTTGCTTTTCCAGCGCGGCTTGCGTAGCGTCGCTGAGCGCATAATAGGCCTCTGCCCACAGCGTGTCCGTGCGTGAAAGGCGGGTGGAACCGTTCGCCTGCTCCAGATCCATCAATTCCATATAGCTGGATTCGTACTCCGCGCGTTTATCGCTCATGGTCTTTTCGTAATCGGCGATTTCGGCCTCGAAGATCACGTCGCCCGCCGCCACCTGATAGCCCGGCAGCACGTTCACCTTGGTGACCTGCAGCGATTGCCCGCTCGCGTCCACGAACACCTCTTCCTCCTCCAGGAAGGTAAGCTCGCCCGAAAGCGATATCTGCTGGCGCATTTTGCCCTGCTGCGCGCGGGTGATGCGCACCTTGGCCGTCGCAATCGTACGGATGGTGCCGGAAAAGAACATGCACAGCGCCACCACCACGGCCAGAATGACCAACCCACGAATGGCAAATTTCTTCGTGTTCATTGCTGCTCCCCAATCCTTTATTTCAGTTCCGTGAGCTGCACGCCCATCAAAATATCCTGTTGGAAATACAGGTAGATAAACAGCGCGGGCAGGATGTACAGCGCGGCGCCCGCGAATTCCACGCCCGAGCTGTTCTCCGTGAGCTGGTTGAACATCACGGAAAGCGGCATCAGGTCCGCGCGCTGGGTGAGATACGTCAGCGGTTGCTCCACCAGGTTCCAGCAATCCGCGAAGGAAAGCGCTGCCGCCGCGCCCAGAATCGGCCGGCACACCGGGATCACCACGTGGATGAAGCTGCGGAACGTGCCGGAGCCATCGATCTGCGCGGCCTCGATCAGCTCCTTGGGCAGCCCCACCATGAACTGCCGCAGCAGGAAAATGTAAAACGGCGAAAATACCGTGGGCAGGATGATGGACCAGACGGTGTTCAGCAACCCAAGCCGGCGCAGCGTGAGCACGTTGGGCACCATCGTCACCTGGAACGGCAGCAACATCAGCATGATGATCATGAAGAAGATACCGTCGCGCCCCGGGAACTTGAAGCGGCTGAGCGCGTAGGCCATCAAAGGAATGACCAGCGCCTGCCCCACCAGAATGGCCGCCGTATACATGGCGGAATTCACCAGCAGCCGCAAAACGGAAACGTCCTCGATCAGGATGTTATAATACTGGCTGAGCGAGAACACCTGCGGCGCGAGCTTGATATCCATCCACGCCTGCGCGTCGTAATTGCCGCGCGTTTCCATGAACGCCTGGATTTCCTGCGGCGAAAAGAAGGAATACAGCGCCGTTAAAAACACCGGCAGCAGGATGAGCAGCGCCACCAGCGTGAGCAGCGTGCGCGAAACGATGTGCGCTTTCCGCCTGCGCTGCCTGCGCCGCGCGCGGGAAAGCCGGATTTGCGAATTCTGCATGCGCCGCCCCTCCTTACGACAAATTCTTTTGCAGGTTCCGCTGGATCAAAAACAGCACCCCGAAGAGCGCGAACACGATCAGCGCGAAACTGTAGGCCGCCGTGGTAACGTTCTGATAATTCAGCTTGGAGAACATGTTGTTCATATAGTTTTGCAGGGTGTAAACGGCGGGGTCGGGATACGCGCCGCCGATGAAATACACTTCTTTGAAAATTTTGAACGCGTTGATCCACGCGAGAATGAGCACCAGAAAGGCCGAGGGAACCACCAGCGGCAGCGTGATCTTGAACGCCTGGTAGCGAAAGCTCGCGCCTTCCAGCCGCGCGTATTCATACAGCGGCTCTGGAATGGCCTGCAGCGCGGCCAGGAAGATGATCACGGCAAAGCCCAGGTTCTTCCAAACGAACATCAAAATCACCGGAAAGCGCAGCCACGCGCCCTCCAGCCAGTTCACTCGCTCGCCGCCCAACGCCACCACCAGCCGGTTTACCGGGCCGCCAAAATCAAAGAACACCAGCCAGATGAGCAGCATGGCGGAGGACGGCATCAAATACGGCATCAAAATGCTGTTGCGGAAAAACGCGCCCTTGGGCTTGAGCTGGTTGAGCAAAACCGCCACCAGAAAGGAAAGCACCCACACCAGCGGCGTGCAAATGCAGGAAAGCAGCATGGTGTTTTTCAGCCCCAGCAGGAACATCTCGTTTTGCCACACGCTTTTGTAATTGTCGAACCATACGAAAGCGTTTTTGTAACTGCCATCCGTAAAAGAATAATAGATGCCGCTGATAAAGGGGACGATATAGAAAATCACCAGCCCCAGCAGGCCTGGAAGCAGGTAAAGCAGCACCGATTTTTTCCGCGTAAACAATGGTTAAGCCTCCCGTGCCGCCGCGCACATGCGCGGCCATGATGGCGCCGCCGCGCCAGGGATTGTAGGGCTTGCGC
>DVJN01000137.1 GCA_018716755.1 Candidatus Alectryocaccomicrobium excrementavium | reverse complement strand
AAATGCGACCACACCGTGACCAGCGCGGAAACCACCAGCGGGAAATAGAACACCAGCACGCGCGAAGCGAGCATGCCGGGCAAGGCCAGCGAAGCGCCAAACACGGGCAAAAAGAATTCCATAAACAGGTGCTCGCTCGCGCCCATGCCGCCCGGCAGGGGCAGCATATCCACCGATATGGCGATCAAGCCCTGTAGCAGCATGATTTCCAGCGCCGAATGTCCGCTCATGCCAAAGGCGCGATACACCAGATAGGGCAAAAAGAGATAAATGCAGCGCTGCAAAAGCGAAACCAGTAGCCAGGCGAGCGCGTCTTTCCAGCGGCTGGTGAAAAGCTCGCAGCTCTCATGATACTTTTCCGCGAAAGCGACGGCCCGTTCACGCATTTTATCGTGGCGGCGCAGAGGGCGCAGGCCAAACAGCCAGTGCATAAAGCGCCGCACCAGCGCGGGCTTGAACAAAAGCGCCAGCACGAACGCGATGAACAGCGCGTTGAGCACAAATCCCAGCACAAACAGCCACAGGGAATGCGAAAGCGCCGCCAGCATGCGGTCGCGCCCCACTGCCATAAACACGACGCCCAGCGCCACCAGCACGATCTTATACAAAATCGTGGTCACCATCAGCATGGGCGTGGAGGTGGAAACCGGAATGCCATCGCGGTTCATATAATAGATTTCCACCGGCTGGCCACCAGAGGCCGAAGGCGTGATCGCGCTGAAAAAATAGCCGATGAACGAATACCGCGAGCAGCTCAAAAAGGAAACGCGGCGCTTTTCCCGCCAGAACATGAGCTTGAGAATGATGGACTCGCACAATACATACCACAGGGAGAGCAGCGCGCCCGCGACGATATATTCCGCCCGCATGAGGGAAAACGCCCGCGGGAGCAGCGCAAAGTTCTGTTCCTTGGCGATGCTCCACGCGGTGAACCCGAATACCAGCGCCAAAATGAGCGCGTTCCACAACCAATAGCGTTTTTTCACCACAAACTCCTTACAGGCTGGCGTACCAGCGCCCGGCTTTTTTGCGCAGCAGCGCGGCGAGGAACAGATCGATCGCCACCAGCGCCAAGGTAATCGCGCCCATCAGCGCGTTCGCGTCATCCGCCACGGCGAGAAAATAGACCACCGGCAGCGTGGTAAACATGGACACCAGCACCGGCAGCATCGCGCCCAGGCTCTGCTTGATGACGGCGGTTTCATTCGTCCAGTCGAAGCGATGCCAACGGATGTTCCCCAGCAGCCCCACCAGCACGATCAAAACCAGATACGCGCATGGCGTGAGCAGCAGCCAGAGCCAGTCCAGCGCGCCGGAAACGCCCACGGCAACCCCCGCCAGCACGCCCACAGCCAGCGAAACCGGCGCGCACAGCAGGATGTTGAGCAGCACCTTGGCGGCAAACACGTCGCGCCCCGAAACCGGCAGCGACTTGAGTTGCCAAAGCGTGCGCCCCTCCAGGGAAATGGTGCAGCCCGTAAGGCACGACATGGAGACCAGCCAGGAAAGCACCATGGAAAGCATCGCGCCCAGCGGCAAATCCACGCCCAACTGCGGCGCGAATTCCTGCGCCATAAAGGCGAGCACCGCGTTTTTGTTGATCAGCAACAGCACGCCGCCAATCAGGGCCAGCAGCAGGCCGAACAGGGAATTGAAAATCCACATGGGCACGGCCGTAAGGTGCCGCCATTCGCGCAGCATCAGCGTTTTCAAAACGCCGGAGCGCTTCATGGCGCCCAGCTGGTAGCGCCTGGCCGAACGGCGCTGGGAATGGATGGACGTGCACACCGGCAGGAACACCCGGCCCAGCGCAAAGGCAAACGCCGCAAATACCAGCGCGGAAACGCCCACATAGCCGAGGAACGCCAGCACATCGCCGCGCGCCACCGCCCGCGCATACAGCTCCGACAAAGGATATATGCGGGAAATGGCGCGCGACAGCGTTTCACCCACCGCGCCCAGATCCAGCGACGCCATGGCCTCGGGATTGGCGTTGATGGTGAAGGAAAAATACATCGCGCCCAGCGATACCGCCACCAATAGCAGCATGTTGATGTATTTTGCCGCGCGGAAGCGGGACGAGGCAAAGGCGACCAGCGCGCCCACAATCGCGGCCAGCACCACGGGAACCAGCGGCGCGGCCAGCGTGCAGACGGCAAAAATCGGGTAGAAGAGCGCGCCCGGCTGGGCGGCGCGAATGTAGGGCACAATCGCCGGAATCGTTACCATCAGGGCAAAGGGCAAATTGGCCAGGTACAGCCCCATCACGCGCGAAGCGACGATGGCGGACAGCCGCACCGGCATGGCCAGCGTGATTTCCAGCTCGCGCGCGGAAAACAACATGGTGGACGCGCGATAAATGGAAAATACCAACGTGCTCACGCACACCAGCGCCGCGATGAGCGGCGGGAACGCTTCCAAAGCGCCCAGCGCCGCGAAGGCCCGCACGATCCCCTCTGCGAAAAAGTACACCACAAAGGCAAAAATGCCGATGAGATACAGCCCCAGCACACCAAAGCCCAATAGCTTGCCCCATTTTTTGCCCTGGATGAGCGGATTGAGCGAATACGCCTGCATCAGCTGCAATTTTGTCAAAACCCAAAATGCTTTCATGGCCACTCGCCTCACTTTTCCTGCAATTCGAGGAAAACTTCCTCCAGCGACTGGTCGCCCTTCACCGCTTCGATATCGCCGCAGGCCACGAGCCCGCCCGCGCGGATGATGCCCACGCGGTTGCACAACTTTTCCGCCACATCCAACACGTGCGTGGAAAAGAACACCGCCGCGCCGCGCGCGCAAAATTCCTGCATCAATTGTTTCACGGTGTGCACGGCGGAGGGATCCAGCCCCACAAACGGCTCGTCGAACACCAACAGGCGCGGCTCGTGCATAAAGGCGGCGATGAGCGCCAGGCGCTGCTTCATGCCGTGCGAATAAGAGCTGACCAAATCCCCCAGCGCGCCCGTCATTTCGAACAGCTGCGCGTAGCGGCGGATCTGGCTCTCGCGCGCGGACGCATCCATGCCGAAAATGTCCGCCACGAAATTGAGGTATTGGATGCCGGTGAGATAATCGTATAGATCCGGGTTATCCGGCACAAAGGCGATTTTGCGCTTGCAGGCCAGCGGGTTTTCGCGCACGGATTCCCCGTCCACCCAAATGTTGCCCTCGGAAAAATCCATCACGCCCGTGATGGCGCGGATGGTGGTGGTTTTGCCCGCGCCGTTGTGCCCAATGAAGCCGAATACGTCGCCCGGGCGCACTTCCAGCGACAGATGATCCACCGCGCGGTTCCCGCCCGGATAGGTCTTCGAAAAATTTTCTATTTTAAGCATGCTTCCGACCCCTCTCTCACAGTTCGTATGAACCACTCTGGTTTTTTCGCATTGCCGGCAAAGCTTCGCGTGAGCGGGATGTTTGGTCTTTCTTCGCCCGCTCGCCCTTATTATACCGTATTGTGGCGAAAGCGCAACGCATTTTGTGTCAAAAACGGATTTTCGCCGTCTCAAACGTCGCCTTGACAGCCATAGTATAATATTACTCAGAATTCTCTACAAATTCTCAACGCACCGCAATCGTACAAGAGAAAGGAAGAACGCCAGGAATGCTCCGCTTTACATGCCGGGCCGCGCAGAGTCCAGCCGCCCCGCCGCCCGCCGGAATGGCTCCGGCGCTGTGGCGGCTTTTGTGCGCGCGCGGCGTCGATTCGCCGCAGGCCGCGCAGGATTTTCTGCACCCGGACGCATCGCAAATCGCCGATCCCTTCACCATGCCCGGCATGCGCGAGGCGGCGGAGCGCATCCAAAAAGCCGTCGATCGGGATGAAGCCATCGTTGTCTACGGAGATTACGACGTGGACGGCGTGTGCGCCAGCGCCATTTTGCACACGCGCCTACGCGACATGGGCGCGCGTTGCGAAGTGTATCTGCCATCGCGCCACACCGAAGGGTACGGCCTGAACGAGGCGGCTGTGCGCTCGCTCGCGCAGGAGCATACCCTGCTGGTCACCGTGGACTGCGGCATCAGCTCCGCTCCCCTGGTGGCGCTGGCCCAGTCGCTGGGCATGGACGTGGTGGTGACGGATCACCACCAGCCGCCCGAAACCCTTCCCGATTGCGTAGTCGTAAACCCCCATGTGGGCGATTACGGCTTTCCCGACCTGTGCGGCGCAGGCGTGGCCTTCCAGCTGGCGCGCGCACTGGGCGGCCTCGATGCGGCGTTGTCCCTGATCGATCTGGCCGCCATCGCCACCGTGGCGGATATTGTGCCCCTCACGGGTGAAAACCGCGCGATTGTGGCCTGCGGGCTCAAGCGCCTCAACCTCTCCCCCCGCCCCGGCATCGCCGCGCTGATGCGCGCCGCGGGACTGGAGGGAAAGCCCGTGCTCTCCGAAACCATCGCCTTCCAGCTGGGGCCGCGGCTGAACGCAGGCGGCCGTCTGGCGGAGGCCAGCCTCTCCTTCCGTCTGCTCACGGGGAGCGACGAATTTGAGCTGGCCGCCATCGCCGACCGGCTGAACACCGAAAACGCGCGCCGCCAGGCGCTGGAAAAAGAGATCCTGGCGCAGGCGGAAGCCATGCTGAAGGGGTTTGATTTTCCCCGCCACCGGGCCATCGTGGTGGCCGGGGAAGATTGGAACGTGGGCGTGATCGGCCTTGCCGCTTCGCGGCTGACGGAAAAATACCACATGCCCGCCATTGTCATCTCCCTGAAGGACGGTGTTGGCACCGGTTCCTGCCGCAGCATTCCCGGCGCGGATATCTACCGCGCGCTATGCGCCTGCGAAAGCCATCTCACGCGCTTTGGCGGGCACACGCAGGCGGCGGGGCTTTCGTTGCCCAAAGAAAATATCCCGGCGTTTTCCCGTGCGCTGGATGAATATCTTTTTGCCACTGTGGAGGCAGACGCCTATATCCCCGAGTGCGAATATGACCTGGCCCTGCCCCTGGAAGAGGCGGATGCGGATTTCGTCGAATCCCTCGCCGCCCTGCAACCCACGGGCTTTGGCAATCCCGCGCCCGTGTTCCTCAGCCGCGGGCATTTTGCCTCGCTGCGGCGCTGCGGGCGCGATGGGGCGCACCTGCAATTCACCTTTGCCGGGGAGCGCGCGCGCCTGTCCGGCGTGTATTTTCGCGCGGGCGCCCTGGCGGATGCGCTGTGCGGCGAATATGACGTGGCCTACGCGCTGAATATGCACGAATACCGCAGCCAGCGCTCGCCGCAAATGCAGGTAAAAGCGCTAAAACCCGCTGAAAATGGCGCGAAAAATGCGATTCAACAGGAACATTACGCGCTAAGGCATGCGGTTTTAACGCAGCTGCTCTATACTGATACTTTATTAACTCCTTCCCCCCTGTCCGACAGCGCGCTGGACGCGCTGATGGCCGGCAACCAGGGGACATTGCTGATCGCAGCAACGGAAGAAGCTCTGCTCTGGGCTGCGGAGCGCTATGCGGGAATCGACGTTTTCTGCGGAACCTATCCTGCGGATCCGCGCGCTTTCCATGCGCTGTGTTTCTGCCCTGCGGGGGCGCTCGAGGCCCGGTATTCGCACATTGTGGCGCTTGATCTGCCCTTTCACCCGCTGTGCGCGCTGCATCTTAAGCGGCGTTTTGCCAACTCGTGGCTCAGCGAGCTGCCCGGCATTGCCCAATTGCGGGAATTTTACCGCGCCGTGCGCGCCTACGCGCACGCGGGCGGCAGCGCCAATGGCGAAGAGCACCTGGCAATGGTGCTATCGCAGGCATGCGGCCAGCCGCGCACCGCTGCCTTCGCGGCCGTGGTATTGTTTCGGGAACTGGGGCTGATCCGCCTGGAAAACGCCCGGCGGCTCACCGTGCCCACCGGTATGAAAGTTGATATGGAGTCTTCCAAACTGTATATGCGCATGCGCGATCTGGTTTCCTACGCGATGGAGGTGGATTGAATGGACGGCATGGACGGCGGTACCTGTCCGGCTCGTGATGAACAACTTGGCAAGCTGATCGATTCTATCCGGCGCTATCACCCCAACGAAGACATGTCGCTCGTGGAGAAGGCCTACAATTTTGCCAAAACCGCGCACCAAAACCAAAAGCGCAAATCCGGCGAGCCCTATTTTAACCATCCTTACGCGGTTTCCCTGATCCTCGCCGATTTGATGCTGGACGCGACGACGATTGCCGCCGGGCTGCTGCACGACTGCGTGGAAGACATTGAGGACATCACCGTTGAAACCATCGAGAAGGAATTCGGCGCGGAGGTCGCCGTGCTGGTCGATGGCGTTACCAAGCTGACCCGGCTCAATTTTATCACCAAGGAAGAGCAAAAAATCGAAAGCCTGCGCAAGATGTTTCTCGCCATGGCGAAGGACATCCGCGTGGTCATCATCAAGCTGGCCGACCGGCTGCACAATATGCGCACGCTCAAATTTCAGCCGGCAGACCGGCAAATCGCCATCGCGCGCGAAACGCTGGATATTTACGCCCCGCTGGCGCACCGCCTGGGCATGAACACCATCAAATGGGAACTGGAAGACCTGTCTTTGCGCTATATCGACCCAGAGGGATACTACACGCTGGTGAACCTCGTGGGCATGAAGCGCCAGGAGCGGGAGGCCGCCATTCGCGGCGTGATCGAAACGCTGCAGGCCGCGCTGAAGGAAGTGGGCATCAAGGCGGATATCGAGGGCCGTCCCAAGCATTTTTATTCCATTTATAATAAAATGAAGAGCCAGAACAAATCGTTCGACCAGATTCACGATCTGATCGCGATCCGCGTTCTGGTGGATACCACCCAGGAATGCTACACTGTGCTGGGCATCGTGCACACGCTGTGGGCGTTGGTGCCCGGGCGCTTTAAGGACTACATTTCCCTGCCCAAGGCCAACATGTATCAATCGCTGCACACCACGGTGGTGGGCAAGGGCGGCATGATTTTCGAGGTGCAGATCCGCACATACGATATGCACCAGACCGCTGAATACGGCATTGCCGCGCACTGGCGCTACAAGGAGGGCCGGCAGGCCGACGATCTGGATCAGCGCCTGGCCTGGCTGCGCCGCATCCTCGACTGGCAGGATACCGCGCGTGACCCGGGCGAATTTGGCGAACTGCTGAAAACCGACCTGTTCCCCGATGAGGTGTTCGTGTTCACACCCAAGGGCGATGTGATTTTGCTGCCACGCGGGGCCACGCCGCTGGATTTCGCCTACCGCATCCATTCGCAGATCGGCAACAAGTGCATCGGCGCGAAGGTCAACGGCCGCATCGTGCCGCTCAACAGCGCGCTGGAAACCGGCGATTTTGTGGAAGTGATGACATCGCCCAGCGGCAAACCCTCGCGCGATTGGCTGCAAATCGTGAAAACGAGCGAGGCCAAGGCCAAGATCCGCGCCTGGTTTAAACGCACCTATCGCGATGAAAACTATGATATGGGCAAGGATCTGCTGGAAAAAGAGGCCAAAAAGCAGGGTTGCAGCTTTTCCCAGCTGGCCAGGCCGGAATACCTGGAGGCCGTGTACCGGCGCTATTCCTTCCAATCGCTGGAAGATCTCTACATTTCCGTGGGCTACGGCGGGCTGAACGCCAGCCAGGTGATCAACCGCCTGCTGGAAGAAGTGAAAAAAAACCAGAAGGCCGAAGTTCCCGAGCCCAGGCATGCCAGCAGCGATCCGGAAAAGCAACGCACCGCGCAGGTGCAGGAGCACTCGCACGGCATCATCGTCAAGGGTGAAAACAACTTGCTCGTGCGTTGCGCCAAATGCTGCAATCCTCTTCCGGGAGACGCCATTGTGGGCTACATCACGCGCGGGCGCGGCGTTTCCGTGCATCGGGCGGATTGCCAGAACATGAAGGACGCGGGCATCGAGCCCGACCGTATGATAGAGGTCAGCTGGGAAAACGCGGGCGGCACCGCTTACGATGCGGAAATCCAGCTCAATGGGTACGACCGCGCAGGCCTGGTGGGCGATCTTTCGCTGATGTTTGCCAAGCTGGGCATTCCGCTCAACGCGATTTCCGCCCGCAAGTGTGAGGACGGGTTCACCGTCACCATTTCTATGACGCTGTCCATTCAGAGCACGCAGCAGCTGGACAACGTGCTCAAGCAGCTGCGCAAGCGGTCCGACGTGATCGAAGTCTACCGCGTAAGCCAATAAGCAGGAGGCCAATATGCGTTGTGTTGTGCAAAGGGTTGCGCGCGCGAGTGTAACCGTGGAAGGCCAAAAAATCGCCGCCATTGGCGCGGGCTATCTGGTGCTCGTGGGCGTGGAAGAGGGCGACACAGAAGCCGATATGATTTACTGCGCAGACAAAATCGCGGGCCTGCGCATTTTTGAGGACGAAAACGGCAAAATGAACCTCTCCGTAGCGGATGTGGACGGAGAGGTGCTGCTGGTTTCGCAATTCACCCTGCTGGGGGACGCGCGCCACGGGCGGCGGCCCAGCTTCAGCGCCGCCGCGCGGCCGGAGGTGGCCGATCCCCTGTGCCAGGCCATGCGGCAGCGGCTTATGGACAAGGGTCTGCCCGTGCAGACCGGGCAGTTCCAGGCGCACATGCACGTGGAATTGCTCAACGACGGCCCCGTAACCATTCTGCTGGATAGCCGAAAGGGGTTTTGAGCCAATGAAACCAACCATCAAGCGCGTTCTGTGCGGCGAATTGCAGGAAAACGCCTATCTCGTGTTCCTGCCGGACCGTGAGGACGCTTTTATGATCGACCCGGGCGATGATGCCGCAGCCTGCCTGAAAGCCGTGCGGAACTGCGGAAAGCGCCTCACCCATGTTCTGCTTACGCACGGGCATTTCGACCACATTCTCGCCGCGCCCATCCTGCGCCGCGAGACGGGGGCCAAAATCTGCCTGCACGAAAAAGACGCGCCGCTATTGCGCGACGCGCGCCTCAACGCTTACAATCCCCTATTCTGCCGCGAAACGTTCGCGCCCTTTGAGGCGGACGAAACTTATGCCTTTTGCTCGCCAGGGGATATCAAAGTGTGCGGCATGGCCATGCGCGTGATCCCCACGCCCGGGCACACGCCGGGCGGCGTTTGCTACCACCTGCCCGAATACAACGCGCTCTTTTCCGGCGACACGCTGTTTGCCGATGGCTATGGCCGCACCGATTTGCCCGGCGGCAGCATGGCCGGACTCGCGCAATCGCTGAAAGCGCTCCGCCGCCTGCCCGGGGAGGACGCCATCTATCCCGGCCACGGCGAAAGCGCGCCGCTCGAAAGCGCCATGGCGGTGCTTGGCTTATGACCGTCCGGCTGGAAACCAACGAGCCCGCCCTGTTTGGCGAACTGGCGGACGTTATCCGAATTTTTTACCCCACGAGCGTAAAGGCGGATGAGGGGGATTTATACATCCGCCACGAAGGCGGAATTCAGGAGGATAGCTGGCAGGATCGCTTCTATGTGCTGTGTTTTGAACACACCTTCCTCTCGCCGCGCCGCGCCGTGGGCGAGCTGGCCATTAAGCGCGAACGCAAGCGCGCGGCCAAGACCGGCCTGTTCCTGCTGCTCAGGACGATCTCGGGCCAAAGCCCCGCCTGGGGTTCGCTCACGGGCATCCGCCCCACGCGGTTGCTCTATGAGCGCCTGGAAGCCGGCGATACGCCCGCTGCCGCCGCCCTCTATCTGCGGGAGAAATTCTTCGTCTCCGAAGAAAAGGCTGGATTGCTAAAAGAAATCGAGCGCATGCAGCGCGGCCTGCGCACGGTGCCCCCGGGGCAGTTCGACCTGTACATCGGCATTCCCTTCTGCCCCACGCGCTGCGCCTACTGCTCCTTTTCCTCCGGCGAGCTGGGAGACGGCAGGCTGGTGGAGCCCTATCTTGCCGCGCTTTCGCAGGAAATCCGCGCCTGCGGCGCGATGATGCGCGAAATGGGCCTGTCCATGCGCGCGGCCTACATGGGCGGCGGCACGCCCACTTCGCTGGGTGCCGCGCAGCTCGCGCGCGTGCTGGACGAGGCGCAGGCGGCCTTTCCCGGCGCGCGGGAATGGACGGTGGAAGCGGGCAGGCCGGATTCCATCACCATGGAGAAACTGCGCGCCATCCGCGAGCGCGGGGTAGAGCGCGTGTGCGTCAACCCGCAAACGTTTTCGGATGAAACGCTGCGGCGCATCGGCCGCGCGCACACCGCGCAGGATACGCTGCGCGCCTTCGCGCTGGCCCGGGAGGCCGGATTTGCGCACATCAACATGGATGTGATTGCCGCCCTGCCCGGAGAGGATCTGCCCCAGTTCCGCGCCACCATTGAGCAGGTTCTCGCGCTCGATCCGGAAAGCGTGACCGTGCATTCGCTCGCCATCAAGCGTTCCAGCCGCCTGCACGAAGAACTGGTGACCGAAAAGAGCGATTACGCGGCGCCGGAGAGCGCGGCGGAAATGATCCGCTTCGCGCGCGAATCCCTGCGCGGGCACGGGTATTTCCCCTATTATCTTTACCGGCAAAAGTACATGGCGGGCAATCTGGAAAATACGGGCTACGCAAAGGAAGGCCATGCCTGCCTGTACAACATCGGCAACATGGAGGAAACCGCCCCCGTGCTGGCGCTGGGCGCGGGCGCGGTGACCAAGTGGTTGTTTGCGCGGGAAAGGCGCATTGAGCGCGCGCCCAATGTGCGCAACATCGAGGAATACATCGCCCGCGTAGAGGAAATGATCGAACGCAAGCGGGCGTTGATTGGAGGTGGCGAGCTTTGAAGCGGTTCCTTTGCCTGGCCCTGTTGGCCGTGTTGCTCTTTTCGTTCTCCGCCTGCGGCAAAAAGGAGGAAGAATCCCCATACGCAGGCGTTCCCTATCCCTCCGTGACCATCACGATGGAGGACGGGCAGGTGATGCGCCTGGAGCTGTATCCCGACTGTGCGCCAAACACCGTGGCCAATTTCATCAACCTGTGCGAAGCGGGATTCTACAACGGGCTGTCTTTCCATCGCGTAGTGCTGGGGTACATGATCCAGGGCGGCGATCCCAATGGCGACGGCACGGGCGACGCGGGCTACACCATCGCCGGGGAATTCGCGGACAATGGCGTGGAGAACCCCCTGTCGCACGAGCGCGGCGTGATCTCCATGGCGCGCTACGAATCGGATATGGACAGCGCTTCCAGCCAGTTCTTCATCATGCAATACGATTATCCGGAGTTGGATGGGCACTATGCGGCCTTTGGCAAAATCGTGGATGAAGAAAGCCTGGATGTGCTGGATTCCATTGCCTCCACGGCGGTGGACGCGTATGATAAGCCCCTGTTCAGCCAGACCATCGCTTCCATCACTGTGGACACCCATGGCCAGCAATACGAAGTTGAAAAGCTGGAAAAAGAATGATTGGAGGAAAGAAAAGTGAAAAAGAATCCCATCGTGACCATCGAAATGGAAAATGGCGGCGTGATCGAAATTGAGCTGTACCCGGATATCGCCCCCAACACAGTGGCCAATTTTGTGGAACTGGTGCAAAAGGGCTTCTACGACGGGCTGATCTTTCACCGCGTGATCCCGGGCTTTATGATCCAGGGCGGCGACCCGCAGGGCACCGGCATGGGCGGCCCTGGCTATGGCATCAAGGGCGAATTCGCGCAAAACGGCGTGAAGAACGATCTCAAGCACGAGCGCGGCGTGATCTCCATGGCGCGTTCCATGTATCCCGACAGCGCGGGCAGCCAGTTCTTCATCATGCACGAAACTTCGCCGCACCTCGATGGCGCGTATGCCGCATTCGGCCGCGTACTCAAGGGCATGGATGTGGTGGATGCCATCGCGGATACTCCCACGGGCCGCAACGACCGCCCACTTTCGGAACAGCGCATGAAGAAAGTCACCGTCGATACCTTTGGCGAGGAATACTCGGCGCACAAGCTGCATTGAACTGAAACAATCCCTCCGCTACGGCGCACCGGCGGAGGGATTGGCTCTTTTTTCCCGCAAAGCGCGATTTTGCGCAAGCGGCCGTCAGGCGCGCAAATGGGCCAGCACGAATTCTATGCCCGCATCCCCTTCATCCATTTTATGATCGCTATCGACGGTATGGAACCGCAATCGGTCCTGCGCGCCCTGCGCCGCAAAGAAGGCGGGCACGCGCTTCCATTCTTCCAGCGCGCTATCGATGGCAAACACATGATCCCGTTCCCCCACTTCGATATACAGCGCGCGCGGCGCCACCAGGGCCGCGATTTCCGCCGCCATAAAGCGCGAAGCGGCGCCTTTCCAGCAAAAATCCGGCCAGCTGTAGCGATACAGGCTGTTGAAAAAGCAAATGCTATACGCCGCGCGAATGCGCTCGTCCACCGCCGCCGTCACCAGCGTGTAAAACCCGCCATAGGACAGGCCCGCCATGCCGAAGCCCGCCGAAGCGTCGATTTCCGGCAGGGTTTCCAGATAATCCAGCGCCCGTGAAATGGCGTAAATTTCCAGCGCCGCAATGCTCGAACCCACCTGCTTGAGCTGCGCATCGATCTGCGCGCGGTTGTAGGGCACGCCATAGCCTGGGAAACACGGCGCATCCTGCTCCGAAGCCGTCCACACCAGCACCTGCGGCGCGAACACCGCCGCGCCGTGCCGCACAAACCGGCGCGGGCCATGGCGGTAATTGTTCGCGCCATGCAAATCGCAGCACAGCTCCGGGCTGCCGCCCCCGCCATGCTGAAACACAACTGCCCTGCACTTTCCCGCGCGGTTTCGGGGCAGGAGCAACAGCCCGGGCAATTCCCAATCCGGCATCACCTGCAGGCGCACGCGAAAGATTTCCACCTCTTCATCCGCGAAAATCCTTTCCTTCGCCAGTTCGCGCGGCGGCTCGCTCTCGCGCGGCGCGTTCAGCGGCCAGCCCAGCAAATCGCAAAAAGCGCGCCGGTATTTTTGCGGATCCCGCTTTAGCGCTTCCGGCGTGATCCAGGCGGCCCGTTGGGCGTCGCACGCCTGCCGCCGCGCTGCGAGCACGCGCTCGATTCCGCGCAAATAGGCCTCCTTGCCCGGCCTGGAGGCATCTTTGTTTTCGAGAAACGGTTGCTGCGTATCCATATCCTGCGCTCCTTTGTTTTCCATCATACCTTTCCCTGCCGTGGGATTGGAACTCCTTTTGCTAAGCGATAGGGGCGAAACCTGCGTTCCGCCCCTATTATACCGGGAAATATAGCGGCTGTAAAGCCCTATTCCTGCCCAAAAACGCGCTTGACCGCTTCCAAATAGCCATAGCCATAGCGCTCGCTCGGCTCCAGATAGTTGCCCTCCGTCCACTCGTTCCAGGTTGTCAAGGTCACAAAATGCCCGGTGAAGGCGTCGCTCTGCGCGAATTCCTTGGCGGCGCGCAGGGCCTTTTCGTATTTTTCCGGCGTGCTGCCGGTGACAACCGTGCTCCAGGGATATCCCACCGGCTCGTACACTTCAGATTGCACGGTGCGCGGGCTGGAATCCCAGCCGCTGGACACCGTGATGTTCATGGGCAGATCACACAGGCTGGTATCGCGCTGGAACGTTTTGAGACCTTCCTCGACGAACAGTTCATACGGCTCGGCGGGGAACATATCGCCGCGCAGGGGCCAACCATAGCGCACACAGCCATCGAACCCGCAGGCGCGCAGAGTGTCGTTGAACTTCGCGCGGTCGCCCTCGCCATATCCCTTGATGTGCGTGTGCTCCGTCGCAAGGTACAGCTCGCCCAGCCCCGCCTCGCGCACGCGGCGACGGAAATCATCCATCACCAGCCGCACGCCCTGTACGCCACCCAGGCTGGTGAGGAGCATATTTAGATCCCAGAACACAAAATAGATCTTTCCGTCAATGCGCAAATAATTTTCGCGCCAGAAATATTGCTGGATATAGTATTCCGTGCCGTTGTAAATGGCCTGGGGCGAAAGGTTGCCGACCATCGTGCGCAAAGTCGGATTTTCCGCTCGCAACGCATCCTTGGCGCTCAAACGGCTCGCAGGGTGCGAATACCCATGGTCATGGTTGCACCACATGAGGGCGATCTTACACTTGGCATTGTTCTTTGCGCCAAAGAATCCCCTGTCCAGCGCGCCGAAACGATAGGGGCCATCCTCAAACCAGTAAATGTCCCACAGGAACCCGTCGATGCCATGGGCCAACGCGGCGTCGATCTTTTTTTCCATCACAGCCGGGTCGGATTCGTCCTCATACCCCCACAGCGGAACATTGGGTTGCTCGTGCCCTTCAAAGCGGGCGCGGGCGCATTTGACCACTTCCCATTCTGTCCATCCCTTGCCGTGCAACTCATCGTTGCGCGGATCGGGGTGCCAATTGGGGAAATACCACGCCAACACCGGAATCTTGCCCTTCATATCCTTGTTCCTCCTGTTTTTTGGGGGCGCTGGATTCAGCGCCCCCATGTTTGCGCTATTGCTGGTTCGCCTTAAAGTTTTCGTAGTACCGCTGATAGATCTCCATATACTCTTCCAGGCCATACGCTATCAAAGTTTCCTGGAAGGTATCATACTGTGCGTCGATATCCTGCTCGCCCGTGATGAACTGCGCCTCCATCAGGGCCACGTAATCGTCCAGCGGCGTTTGTAAAGCGTTCAAACGATCCAGGTCATCCTCCGAGAAGAAGAACTTCGGCACTGGCATTACGTAGTACGGCCCCTGTTTTTCGATTTGGCTCCACACGTCATCTCGTCTCACCGGACCATTGGCAAACTGCTGCCCAACCGCACTATCGGGATATGCTTCCGCATATTCCTCTGAATACGGGTCGTAGCCATTCAAATTAAATCCAGGTACATTCCAGAAAGAAAGATTGGTTACGCGGTGCGTCCAGTCTGAAGCCATTTCGTCCGGCCGGTTGTACAGGATCGTGTTGCTGGCCTCATCATAATAGTGGCCGTTGTTGAAATAATCGTATTCGCTGCCAGCCTCCGGGCCATAAGTGGCGAAGGCCCAGCCTTCCAGCGTGTAGAACCAATCGGCAAATTTGGTGAGCACGGCGGCGGTATCCGCGTCCACGTCAGCGTTGATCACCATCAAGGATACCTGATCAATTCCCGTGCTGCCCGGGAACACCGGCGTTTTCCCTTCCTCGGAAACCAGCGTGTTGATGCACTCCCAGTCCTCCTGATTCTCGGGGTCGGACACATAGGGCGCGTCCATTTCCGTAAAACCGATCACGCCTTCCATCACGGTTGCCTGCTGCTGCACCTTGCTCTGCGTGAACATATCGGGATCCAGCAAGCCTTCATTCCACAGGTCGCGCATAAAATAGAGGTAATCCTTGTACATATCCGTCGCCGGAACGAACACGATGGGCGCGCCCTCCTGGTTGTAATCCAGCGCAATGTTTCCATTGTTCACATAGCCATAGGAATTGAAGATGAAGCCCCGCTCCGAGAAACCTTCGCTCCAGGAGCCCGACCAGGGGATCTCATCCGCGGGATCGCCATTGCCATTGGCGTCCTGATCGCGGAAGGCGATGAGCACCTGCTTGAATTCCTCCAGCGTGGTGGGGTTTTCCAGGCCCACGTTATCCAGCCACACCGTGTTGATGAAGAAGCGCAGCGGATACACATATACGTTACTAAAGGCCGGGAAGCCGTAGATATTGCCGTCCGTGGCGGTCACAGCCGCCTTCCAGCTGGGGTTTTCCGCGAACACCCCTGCCAGCGTGGGCGCGTACTGATCGATGAGGTCGTTGAGGGGCATGAACAGCTGCTCGGAAACGCCATACTGCACCAGCTTGTTGGTGTCAAAGGAATAGCCCAGGATAGCGTCCGGCAAATCGCCGCTGTTGCACATCATGGAGATGCGCTCTTCCGCGGCCACGGAATCGATCAACGTCCAATTGATGGTCAGCCCGGATTCCCGCTTGAGGTATTCCGCCATCGCGTTGTTTTCGATCTTGAAATCAACCGCCGCACTTTGCGGCACAAAGGCGATGTCCACTTCAAACGGCTCCGTTACAACCGGCATGGCGGATTCGGTGTTCACCATTTCCGCGCTGGCGCCCACTCCCAGGAGCAGGCAAAGAGCGAGAACGAAGGATGCGAGTTTTTTCATGGGATACCCTCCTTTGATTTTTATTGCGTCAGCCAAAGCTGAAACAATTTAGCCTTTGAGCGAGCCGATCATCACGCCCTTCACAAAATACTTCTGCACGAAAGGATAGGCCACCAGCACGGGCAGATTGGCGACGATGATCAGCGAATACTTCATGGTTTCCGCCAGGCGCTGGCGGCGCAGAAGGTCCGCAAGCGCTTCGGCATCCATGCCCGTTACATCCACAGAAATGGCGGAGTTCATCAAAAGCACCTGGCGCATCACGAGCTGCAGCGGGTAATATTCGCGGTCGTTCAAATAGAGCAGTGCGTTGAAGTAGCTGTTCCAGTGGCCCACGGCGTGATACAGCGTCATCACCGCCACAATCGCGCCCGACAGCGGCATCACGATCCGCAGGAAAATGCGCAGTTCGCCCGCGCCGTCGATCGTGGCCGCTTCCTTCAGCGATTCTGGAAAGCCCGCGAAGTACGTGCGCGTGATGATCATGTTGTATACGCTGAAGGCGCCGGGCAGGATCATCACCACCGGATTGTTGATCAAATCCATGTTGCGCAGCTGCAAATACATGGGCACCGTGCCGCCCGAAAAGTACATCGTGAACACGAAGAACACCATCAATATGTTGCGCCCCTTGAGCTCGTGCTTCGCCATGGCATAAGAGGCGGGCAGCAGCAAAAACAGGTTGTACGCCGTACCGCAGGCGGTGTAGAGCAGGGTATTCGCATAGCCCTGCCACACCTGCGTGTATTGCAGCACGGAGCGGTAGGAATCCAGCGTGAAATCTTTCACCCACAGAAATACATTGCCCGAAATCACCTGCGCGGGGTCGCTGAAGGAGGCGATGATGGTGTAATAAATGGGATAGGCGCACGCGAGGATCACCAGCGCCACCAGCACCCCATTCACCGCGTCAAACACCACATCGTTGCGGGTGCGGCATTCCACGCCGCGCTTTTTCTGTGCCATATTCCTTCCCCCTTACCACAGCGACGTGTCGCCCGCCATGCGGGATATCTGGTTCACCGCCACCAGCAGCACCGCGTTGACGATGTTGTTGAACAGGCCGATGGCCGTGGTGTAACTGAATTGGCCGCCCACAATGCCCAGCCGGTAAATATACGTAGCGATCACTTCGGATACGCCCCGGTTCAGGTCGTTCTGCAACAGGTACACCTTTTCAAAGCCAATGTTGAGCACAGAACCCGCGCGCAGGATCAGCATCACCACAATGGAGGGAGCGATCGTGGGCAGATCAATATACCAGATCTTCTGCAACCGGCTCGCGCCATCAATCTTGGCCGCGTCCAGCGAATCCATGTCCACATTGGACAAAGCGGCCAGATAGATGATCGTGCCCCAGCCCGCATGCTGCCAGATTTCCGAAACCACATAAATGCTGCGGAACGCGCCGGGCGAGCCGATAAAATTCTGCTGCTCCAGCCCCAACGCTTTGAGCAGGATGTTTACAATGCCGCTTTCGCGATCCAGTATCAGCTGGATCAGGCCCACCACTGCCACCATGGAAATGAAATGCGGCATGTACGTTAGCATTTGCGTCACCCGCTTGACCATTGGCCGGTGGATTTCGTTGATCATAACGGCCAGCAAAATCGGGATGGGAAATCCGAACAGCAGATTATAGAAGGAAAGCAGCAGCGTGTTGACCATAATCTGCCAGAAATTGGGGGTTTCAATAAATTGCAGAAAATATTCCAATCCCACCCATTCGCTGCCGGAGATGCCGCGCCGCACCTTATAATCCCGAAAGGCAATTTGGATGCCATACATGGGCGCGTAACGAAAAATGATCACATCCAAAACCGCTGGCAACAAAAATAAATAGAAAATCCAGTTTCTGCGCATATATTGCAGAAAGCGCCCGCCGCGCCCACTGCCCTGCGCCGCCATATACCGCCGCTCGCTCCCCTGCATAGGCTGACCTCCTTGTGCGATCTTTGCGATAGCTTTACTTTACTCTTTATTCTGTTATTCGTCAATGCCAATAATTTGAATCGCCGCTTTTCCCTATTAAAAACCGGGCAATTTTTGCGCTATTGCCATATCACTTTTCGAAATTCGCTTTTTTGCCCTCCGCAAAACTTTGAAATCACAAAATTCCATCGGCTTTCCGGAACAAAAATTGGATGATTTGCCCACAAAATCATCCATTCTCTTCGACATAAGCTTTATTTTCCTGGACACCGCTTTGTTTTCCATCCAGAGGTCCGATTGACACTTTCTTAAAAATATGCTACACTTTTAAATACATTCACCAACATTCCAGGCGCATACATTGCGCCATTTCGCTGGGCAGAAAGGAGCGTGGTTACGACGCAATCTTCCTCGCGCAACGCGCGGCGCAGGCCGCGCAAATGGACCGCCTTTTTGCGCCGCCGCTCCATGCTGGCGCGCCTGCTGGCCACAATCCTCCTCGCCGTATGCGTTCCGCTGGTGTTTTCATCCAGCCAGTTCATCCGCCGGGAAAGCGGCACAATCCAGCAGTACGAGCAGGAACAGCTTTCCTCCGTCGCGCAATCCATCGCGCTGCAATTGGAGCGCTTTATGGAAAGCATGCAGAGCATCTCCACAAAGATCATGCTCAATTCCAGCCTGTATGAAAATGTGATCGCCTCCAACGTGCGCACCGAGCTGGAGGGGCTGGAGCTCATCGAAACCTATCAGGCAGCGCTCCCCTTTGTGGCGGATTACGCGCTGTATTATGAAAATTTGCAGTCGCTGTACAGCAATTCGGGCAAATACCGCCCCTCCGTGTTCGCGGAACAAATTCTGCACTTGCCCGCGGAGCAGTGGCCCGCGCTGTTTGAAGGCGTCAACACGCCGCAATTCTTGCCCTGCACAGCCGGGTCCGCGCTGTATGTCGTGCCGCTGCGCTCCAACAATCTGGATGCTTCCGCGCGCTTCTGCCTGTTCCATATCACGGAAAAAACGCTCACAAAAGCGCTGGCCAATCTGCTGGCCGACCGCTATTTCCTTTTTTCCATGGAAGAATCGCTGGAAGAAGGGGGATCGCTCGTCATCTATCAGAGCAGCGCCGGCGCGCCCGAGTCCGCCAGCACGCCAGGCTCGTATCTGCTCAACGGCCAGGAATACATGCTCACTTCCGCCTCGTGCAAGGGCGGCTATACCCTTGCCGTGGGCATGAACAAATCCGGCCTGTATCAGAATCTGGAGCGCCTCAACGCGCACGTGGGCCAGTTTTCCGCAGTGGCTTTGCTGCTTTGCCTGTTTCTCGCCGGGATTGCCGTGGCGCTGAACTACCGGCCCATCGTTTCCATCTTTAACGCCGTCCGCGGATT
>DVJN01000136.1 GCA_018716755.1 Candidatus Alectryocaccomicrobium excrementavium | reverse complement strand
GGACGCTGTGATCCGCCCGGGAAGCGGCCTGAACGAGGAACGCGCTGAAGCGGCTGATGCTCTCCAAAAAGCGCTGGGCCTTGCGCTGCGCAGTCTCCGGGTCGGCCTGTGCCATGGTGTAGAGCGCGCGTTCCCACTTGCCCGTGGTTTCGGCAGAGCGGATTTCCTCGGGCACTACGCGCACCAGGTCACGCCCTTTTTGCGTGGAAAGCAGCGCTTTGCCCTGCCGCTTGACATAGCCTACCTGGATCAGCCGTTCCAAAATGGCGGCGCGCGTGGCAGGCGTGCCCAGACCGGAGGCTTTCATGCGCGCGCGCAGGTCTTCGTCTTCTACCAGATTGCCCGCGTTTTCCATCAGGCCGAGCAGCGAGGCGTCCGTATGGCGCGCGGGTGGGCGCGTAGTTTTTTTGCGGATGGACGCGCCGCGCACTGTGCGTTCGTCGCCTTCCCGGAGGGGCGGAAGGTTCTGCGCGTCCTTTGGCGCTTCGCGATAAAGCGCGCGCCACCCTTCGTTTATGGGGGTCGTGCCCGTGGAAAGGAAATCGTATCCTTCCACGCGCGTGCGCACCTTTGTGTTGTCCTGCACGCTATCCGCCATATGCACGGCGATGAGGCGGCGGCAGACCAGGTCATAAATGGCGGCCTCGTCGCCCGAGAGGGGGGAAAGCGTGTGCCCTGTAGGAATGATGGCGTGGTGGTCTGTGACTTTCGCGTCATCGTAAATGCGCTTCGTATGCGCAAGGGGCTTTTCCAGCACAGCCTGCGCGAATGGCTTGAGCGGCGCGGGTACGGCGGAAAGCGCCGCGGGGACTTTGGAGGCCATATCGTTGGGCAGCACGCGGCTATCCGTGCGGGGATAGGTGATGAGTTTGCTCTTTTCATAGAGATTTTGCGCGGCCTTGAGCGTGCGCTCGGCGGAAAAATCCAGGCGCGTGTTGGCATCGCGCTGCAGGGCGGTGAGATCGTACAGCTGCGGCGGTGGGATGCGCTTGCGTTCCGTTTTCACTTCCGCCACCCGGCCGGTCTTGCCCGCAATGGCCGCCTTTACAGCTTCGGCGCTCGCCCGCTCGTAAGCACGGCCATCTTTTTCTGCCTCGTTGTGCCAGATGCCAGTGTAATCGCCAAAATCGGCGGTCAGTTCAAAATAATCGCGCGGCACAAAGCGTGCAATTTCTTCATCGCGCGCGGCGATCAGGGCCAGCGCCGGCGTCTGCACGCGCCCGATGGGCAGGCGCGCGTCGAAGGCGAGGGAAAAGGCGCGCGATGCGTTCATGCCCACCAGCCAATCTGCCTCGCTGCGGCAACGGGCGCTCATATACAGCGAATCGTATTTGGCAGAGGGTGCGAGCGCGGCAAAACCCGCGCGGATGGCAGCGTCGGTCATGGAGGAAATCCACAGGCGCTCCACGGGCTTTTTGCAGCCGGCCTTTTCGTAAATATAGCGGAAAATCAGCTCTCCTTCGCGCCCGGCATCCGTCGCGCACACGATGGATGCGATCTCCTTGCTGTTCATCCATTTTTTCACGATGGAAAACTGTGCCTTTGTTTTGGGCAACACCTTGGTGGGGATGGAGGCGGGCAGGATGGGCAGCGTGTCCATGCTCCAGCGCTTATAGCGCTCGTCCATTTCATCCGGTTCGCATAGCGCAACCAGGTGGCCAATCGCCCAGGTGACCACCCATTCCCCGCCGCGCAGAAAACCCTCGCCTTTTTCCTTTGCACCGAGTACACGGGCGATATCGCGCCCGACCGAAGGCTTTTCCGCCACCACCAATTTTGCCATATTTCGCTCCTTGCAAGTTTTTCCAGTATTTGCTATAATATTTCCCGAGAGAGAGTGAGGGGAATATTATGAATCCATCGAAAGTGTATTTCACCGACATGCGCGTGCACGGCGAAAACCTGCCGGACAAGTTGGTCTCCCTCGCGCGCGCAGCTGGCATTGAGAACATCGATTTTGCCGACAAATACGTCGCCATCAAGGTGCATTTTGGCGAAGTGGGCAACCTGGCCTTCCTGCGGCCAGATTACGCCCGCGCACTGGTGCGGCTGATCCGGGAACTGGGCGGCAAGCCGTTTGTGACCGACTGCTCGACGCTGTATGTTGGCGCGCGCAAGAACGCGCTCGACCATCTCGACGTGGCCTATGCGCACGGTTACAATCCCCTGTGCCTGGAATGCCACACCATCATTGCGGATGGCCTGAAGGGCACGGACGAGGCGCTCATCCCCATCGACTGCGAATATGTGAAAACCGCCAAAATCGGCCGCGCCATCGCGGATGCGGACATCATCATTTCTCTTAACCACTTTAAGGGGCATGAGGGCACGGGTTTTGGCGGCGCGCTGAAAAACCTGGGCATGGGCTGCGGCTCTTCGGCGGGCAAGGCGGAAATGCACTCCACGGAAAAGCCCGCGGTGGACCGCAACGCCTGCGTGGGTTGCGGCGTGTGCGAGGGCAACTGCGCGCATGACGCGATCCACGTCGTGGATGGCAGCGCGCGCGTCGATTACGAAAAGTGCAAGGGCTGCGGCCGCTGCATCGGCGTTTGCCCGCAGGGCGCGCTGCATACCGGCGAGGCGGAAGGCTGCGCCATTCTGGCCCGCAAGATCTCGGAATACGCGCTGGCCGTCGTCAAGGACAAGCCGCATTTTCACCTTTCGCTCGCTATTGACATCAGCCCCTTCTGCGATTGCTATGCCAACAACGACGCGAGCGTGGTGCCTGATGTGGGCATGTTCGCCTCGTTCGACCCTGTCGCCATCGACGTGGCCTGCGCTGACTTGGTGAACCAGCAACCGCCCATCGCCAATTCCCGCCTGGGCGAGCGCGAGCATGAAGGCGACCATTTCCATACCATGCACCCGGTGACCAACTGGCGCGCGGGCACTGAGCACGGCGAAGCCATTGGCCTGGGGAGCACGCAATACGAGCTGGTTGTGATCTGAGTTCTTAGTAGAATACAGAAACCGGGGGCCGTCTCAGCAGGGCGGCCCTTTTTCATGCCGCCTTGCTGGAAAGGCAGCAATTCCTTTGGCAGCAAAACCAACCTTTTGGAAAGCGCTGCGCTTCAGGAAATTTCCCTCTCAAAGCCCCCCTGTTGGCGCCATTTTCCTCTCCGGCAAACGCTACAGGAATTCTATTCCGCGCAACACGTTTCCCTCGCGGATGCCAGTCATGCTGGAAATATCGAGCGTGGAAATGAGCGTGCCCGAGCGGAAAAACAGGCCCAGAATGGGCAAATCCTCAATCAGCTGCATCTGCACATTGGCAATGGCTGCCGCGAAGGCAACTTCATCCGCCGCCGTCATGACTTCGTTCAGATACGAATCCATGGCGGGGCTGGCGTAGCCGGAAAAATTCAGCGACGTATCGGAATTGTCATCCGTGCGGGTCGCGAGCAGCGGGCGCAAATCGGGCGTCTGGCTCAGATTCACGCCAATCAGCGCGAGCTGGAAGCGGCCGCCGCGCAGCGCGCGCTGCATGGTTTCCATCGTCCATTCGTTTCCATCGGGATCCAGGGGATTGTACGTCGCCCGGATGCCGATGGTTTCCAGCTGTTCCACAATGGCTGCCGCTGCATTGGAACGCGTGGGCGCAGAGGGCTCGTCATACGTAATGATCTCCAGTTCCAGGGTGGTCAACGTGCCATTGATCATCTTATCCAGATAAAAATCCCCGTTGGAATCGCTCCATCCCTGCGCGCGCAAAATTGCCAGCGCGCGTTCCGGGGAATAGTTGAACGCGGCGGACTGCGTTTCATATAGCCAGCTTCCCGGGGAAATGGGCACTTCCGTTTGCTGCACCATGCCCAGATACGAATTCTCCGCCAGCGTGGAGCGGTCGATCGCGTACATTAACGCGCGGCGCACTTCCACGTCCGACAGGATGGGATCGCTCAAATTGACTGCGATGTGCTCATACGTGGTGGTGGAATAGTCCATGGAAGTGCGGCCTTTCAGGTTGCGGCTGAGCGCAGCGGTGGTCGAGCGCGTGGCCAGCGTGTTGATTTCGCCGGTTTGCAGGGCCAGGAGCGCATCCACCGTTTCGGAATAGAACAGCGCCAGCACGGATTGCACCCTGGAGGGCTGCTTCCACCACAGCGGATTGGCCTCCATGCGCAGGGCGGTATCCGTGGTATATTGAATGTACCAGTATGGCCCGGTGCCCATGGGCAAGGCGTCGTTCAGGGTATTGCGCTGCAGAACGGGGAAAGTCATGGAATACAGGAAGATGTAACCGCTCGTGTTGGCCGTAACGACCAGTTCCGTATCGCTCGTGGCCAGCATGGATTCGATTGCGGAAACGCGAGAATACCATGGGTACGCCGCGCCCGCGGCGCGAATGGAGTTGAAACTGGCGACCACATCATAGGCTGTGAGCGGCGAGCCATCGTGAAAAATGATGCCCGAGCGCAGCGTGAACGTCCAGGTTGTGCCATCCACCGTCCAGCGGTCGGCGAGCAGCGGCACGGGCTGCATGGCGTCGTTGAGTTCCACCACGCTTTCAAACACCAACGTGTTGAGGTTGATGATATCGCGCGTCGTGCAATAAATGGGGTTGACCATGGCGTTGGCATCGGCCACCACGCCCATCGTAATATCGCCCGTGCGCATGGGATCGGGCGCAGCAGTGGTTTCCGGCGCAAAGGTCGCAACCGCGCCCGGCACGGCCGTGGGCAAGGCGTATCCCTCCGGCGAAGCCTGGCACCCGGACAGCAACAGCGCAAGTGCGGCCAAAAGGCACGCCAGCGCCAGGCTCGCGCGGCGGCGTGGGCCCGGGTTATTGCGCTGCATAGAGAATTTGATAATTTTCATAAGCGGATAATACCTTATTGATGTAATGCTGGGTAGCGGTCGAACCGGCGCGCGATAGCGTGAGGCCATCGGGCGAATAGCGCGCGTCCTTCAGCCACGCGTCTACGCTGCCCTGGCCCGCGTGGTATGCCGCGATGGCGTTTTCCACGCGCCCACCATACCGGTCGAGCAGAAAGCGCAGATACCACGCGCCCAATTGCGCGTTGGCATATGGATCCAGCAACGTTTCGGGCGTAAACGGCCGGTTCAGCTTGCTGGCGATCCATTCGCCGGTTTCGGGCATGATCTGCATCAGCCCAATCGCCCCCGCGCTGGATACGGCGCTGGGGTCGTATTTGCTCTCGGTATAAATCACAGCCGCGATGAGCGGCGGGTTCAGCCCATATTCAGCCGCCGTTTCGCGCACGAGCGGCTCCAGCCGCACAGGATACTGCAACTGCCGCAACCAATTGGGAAAGAAAAGCGTACCCACCACCGCAACTACGGCCAACAACATGGCCGCGCGAAGCAGCGGGTGCTTCCTGCGTTTTTTTGCCATAAATCAGCCTCGAAGCCTGCGCAGCAGGCCAATGTACAGGTTGGACGCCTCCGCCAGCGTGCGCTCAATGGGTTTGTCCGTGTGGATAACGACGTTGGCGCGCGCGGCCTTGTCGGCGGCGGACATCTGGGCGTCTATGCGCTGGATGGCGTCATCGCGGGAAAATCCGTTGCGTTCCATCAGGCGCTGGATCTGCTTTTCGCGGTCGACCGTCACCGCCCAAACCTCGCCGCAAAGCGCATCCATGCCGGTTTCGAACAGGAGCGGCACTTCCAATAGCACCACATCGTCACCGTTTGCGGCGTCGATCCGCTCCAGCGCGCGGCGCTGCACCAGGGGATGCACGATGCCCTCCAGCGCACGGCGCGCGTTTTCATCGGCGAATACGATCGCACCCAGGCGCTTGCGGTCCACCGCCCCATCCGGCAAAATCGCGCCGTCGCCAAAGGTTTCGCGCACTTTTGGCACTGCGGCCCCTCCGCGCGCCATGAGCTCATGGGTAATCGCGTCGGCGTCCACGCGAATGGCGCCCAGCTCTGCGAGCCGCGCGGCAACGGTTGACTTGCCGCACGCGATGCCGCCCGTAAGCCCCAGAATGAATGCCTTGCTATTTGCAGTCATACCAATTCCCTCCCGTGGATACATCGGCACACAGCGGCACGTCCAGCGCCACCACGCCTTCCATTTCGCGCCGCACCAGTTCCGCCACATCCGCGGCTTCCGCCAGCGGCGCTTCGATGATCAATTCGTCGTGTACCTGCAAAATCAGGCGGCTTTTGTACCCCTGTGCGGTCAGCGCCTGGTTCACGCGCACCATGGCCAGCTTGATGATGTCGGCAGCCGTGCCCTGAATGGGGCTGTTCATCGCCGCGCGTTCGCCAAAGGAGCGCTGGTTGTAATTCGCGCTCTTGAGTTCCGGCAAATAGCGGCGGCGGCCAAACAGCGTGGTCACATAGCCGCGCGAGCGGCCGTTTTCCACGCACGCGTCCATATACGCCTTTACCTTGGGATAGCGCGCGAGATAGCGGTCGATGAAATCGCGCGCTTCCTGCCGGGAAATGCCCAGGTTTTTGGCCAGGCCAAAATCGCTGATGCCATAGACGATGCCAAAATTCACGGCCTTGGCTGCGGACCGCATCTGTGGCGTTACGCTTTCGGGCGGCACGCCTTCCACCGCCGCGGCGGTGGAACGGTGGATGTCTTCTCCGCGCAGAAACGCGCCCTGCATGGTTTCATCGCCTGACATATGCGCCAATACGCGCAGTTCGATTTGCGAATAGTCCGCGTCCACCAGCACGCAACCTTCCGGCGCGATAAACGCGCGTCGGATTTCCCGGCCCATTTCGCTGCGCACGGGAATATTTTGCAGATTGGGCTCCAGCGAGCTGATGCGGCCCGTGGCGGTCGCCACCTGGTCGAAAGAAGTGTGGATGCGGCCGTCTGCGCCGCGCAGGCGCAGGAGGGCTTCGATGTAGGTGCTGTTGAGCTTGTGGATTTTGCGGTATTCCAAAATCCGCGCGGCGATTTCGAATTGCCCTGCGAGCGATTCGAGCACCTGCGCGTCCGTCGAATAGCCGCGCTGCGTCTTTTTGCCGCCCGGCAGGCCCATTTTATCAAACAGCAGCTCGCCCAGCTGCTTGGGAGAATTGATGTTAAACGTTTCTCCCGCCAGTTCGTATATGCGCTCCGTAAGCCCGGCCAGCTTTTCGCGGTACTGCGAGCCCAGCCGGGACAGCTCCTGCGCGTCCACCAGAAATCCCGCGCGCTCCATATCGTGCAAAACCGCGCACAGCGGCATTTCGATGTGGGAAAAAACCGTTTCCACGCCGTCTTCCCGCAAGCGGGCCTCCTGGCTGCGGCGCAGCGCGCGCATATCCGCCGTGGGTGCGGCGGGATCATAGGGCGCTTCCACCTGCTCGCTCGCCGCTTTCAGCGAAAAACCGCCGCCCAGCTGCGGATCAATGGCATAGGCCGCGAGCTTCGTGTCAAAGATATGCCTGGGCACGGGGAGGCCAAGCGCGTAAAAGGCCTTGGCGTCGTGAACGGTGATCTCCGCTTCACTGGAAAAGAGCGGGGCCGCGGCTCGGGCCACATCGTCCTGCGCGGCGCCGGGCGCGAGCAAATCGCCGCCCAGGGAAACACGGTGGTGTTCGCCGCCCACCGTCGCAAAAAACGCATCCCCGGCAAAGGCCAGTTGCGCTTCCTGCGCGGAGGCGAGCAGCGTTTCCAGCGCCTCGGGCGCGATTTCCCGCACTTCGTGGGTTTCCTTTGGCGCAGCAGGCTCCGGCGCGCCGAAGAGCTTGCGCACCTGTTCGCTGATCTTGAATAGCTTATACTTTTGCAGCGCTTCCAGCCCGCCGGGCATCGTATCCACGCGGCAGCTTTCCATATCGAATTCCACGGGCGCGTCGCGCGATATGGTGGCCAGGCGCTTGCTCATCTCGGCGCTTTCACGGCCCTGCGACAAGCGTTCCTTCAGCTTGCCCTTTTCCTGCTGAGCGCCCTCGTTCAGCGCGTTTTCCAGCGTGCCATAGCGCGAAATCAGGCGGATGGCCGTTTTTTCCCCAATGCCGGGAATGCCGGGCAGGTTGTCGCTTGCGTCGCCCATCAGGCCTTTAATATCGATCAGGTGTTCGGGAGAAACTCCGTAGGTTTCCTGGATATATTCCGGCGTAACACGAATGACGTCCGTCGCGCCGCGGCGCGTATACAGGATGGAGACACGTTCGCCTGCGAGCTGAAACGCGTCCCGGTCGCCCGTTACGAGGACGCAGAGATCGCCCGCCCCGGCGACACGGCGCGATACGGTGCCGAGCATATCGTCGGCCTCGTAGCCATCCACGGACAGGATTGGCACGCCCATGGCCTGCAAAATTTCGCGCAAAATGGGAAACTGCACGCGCAGGTCATCGGGCATGGGCGGGCGGCCCGCCTTATATTCAGCGTATTGCTCATGCCGGAACGTCGGCCCGTGGGGGTCGAAGGCCACGGCAAGGTACTGCGCCTGTTCATCCCGCAGGGCGCGCAGCAGCATGGAAAAAAAGCCGAACACGGCGTTGGTTGGCGTGCCGCCGGCATCCATGGCGGGCAATGCGTGATACGCGCGGTGTGTAATGCTGTTGCCATCCAGCAAAACCAGCTTCCGGTTCATCCGGGTGGTTTCCTCCTTTTATATGCCATCGCGTGCGCAAAAGGCTACTTTTGGCGCGACGCATGTTGTGGAACGCGCTCACAGGCACCCAATCCCAGGCGTTCGACGCGGGCACCGGGCGCGCATATGGGCATACCCGCTTTTATTATAGCGCAAATTTCGTTAAAATGCAACTTGCGCTCGCGCGCCGCGCATGCTATGATAAGAGCGGACAGAAAGGAGTACAGTATGAAGGCACTGGCAAAATTCCTGGCGGGCGTAGCCATCGTAGTGGTCGCGCTGCTGGCATACCTGATCCTTGGCTCGGGCCTGAGCGTAACGGTGAATATGGACATTGCGCCGGCCGCCAACTATGCGGAGGAATACGTGCGCATGGTCGGTTCAGAAGAAGGCATCGAATCGTACTACGTGGTGCATATCGTGGCGCAGGCCAAAAATCGGGGCATGATCCCTGCCGAGTGGGTGGAGCTGAATTTCAGCACGCTGGAAGGCGACCGGCTGGCCTATGATGCGCAGATTGGCCCCAGCGATATCGCCGCCTTTGGCAGCGAAACCTTTTCCGTGAGCATCATCACGCAGAACAGCGAAGCGCGTAGCGCCTGGCTATCCTATTATCTGATGGGGCGCGAAAGCATCGCCGAATAACCGCTTGCGCGGCATACCGGGCGCGGGGCGCGCGTACAATGCCACAAAGGGGGTGGCTTTGTGCGGGAGGACGCGCCGCAGACCGGCCACGCGCTCACCCTGGAAGGACGCGCGCGCGCTGTGGTTACGGGGGTTTCGGATGTGGAGCTGTTCAACGAGCAACTGGTTTCGCTGAGCACCGTGGCCGGAACGCTGACGATTATGGGGAGCGAGCTGCACATTTCCCAGCTCAGCCTGGAAAACGGATCCCTGCTGGTGGAAGGGCGAATCGACGCGCTTGAGTACGATGACCGCCAGAAGCGGCGCGGCTTGAGCAAGCTGTTCAAATAGCATGCTGTTCTACACCGTGGGCCAGGGATACGTGTTCCTGGCGGCGTTGGTGGCGGGCGCCGCCATTGGCGTGCTGTATGATCTGCTTTGCGGCGTGCGCAGGTTGCTGGAGGCTGGAACCTGGCTGAACCTGGCGGCGGATGTGGCCTTTGGCATCGGCGCGGGGGCGATTGCAATCGCATGTGTGTATTGCGCTGCATATGGGGAATTGCGGGCTTATTCGCTGCTGGGCATGGTATGCGGGTGCGTTCTGTATTTCGCCTCGGTTTCGCGCCTTGCACGCGCGGCCTTGCGCCGGATCGCGCGCGCCTTGCGCGGCGCCGGGCAGAAAAAAAACTGAAGTTTATCCGGGAGGTTCTTATGCCTACGCGACCAAAGAAAAAATTTTTGCAGCCCCGCTTCTGGGGGCTGATCTGCGTGCTGCTCATCATCGGGTTTTCTGTAGCGCTCGCGGTGCAATATGTGCGCCTGCGCTCGCAGGAAGCCACGCTGGCCAATCTGGAAAGCGAACAACGGCGCCTGATGGAAGAAGTCGACGAACTTTCGCAAACCGCGGAATATATGCAGACCGATGAATACATCGAGCAGGCGGCGCGCGAACGGCTGGGCATGCTGATGCCGGACGAGATCCGGTACGTGCCGACTGCGCCATGATCGCCGTGATGGACGTCGGCTCCAACTCTGTGCGCATGATGCTCGCGGAGCGGGAGCACGACGCTTTTCGCGTGATTGAGCGGGACATCCGCACCACACGGCTGATTGCAGGGATGCGGGACGGCATTCTCGCGCCTGGGGCCTGCGAACGCACGCTTGGCGCCATGGCTGATTTTGCCCGGCGCGCCCATGAGGCGGGCTGTAAGCGCGTATACGCGTTCGCCACCAGCGCCATGCGCGATGCGCAAAACCGCGACGCGATTCTCCGCCCGGCGGAAGATTTCGGCGTGCAAACCGAGGTGCTCAGCGGCGAGGAAGAAGCGCAGCTGGCGTATATGGCCATAGAGCGGCCAGGGCGCATGGGCGTTATCGATATTGGCGGCGGCTCCACTGAACTGGTCGTGGGGGAAAACGGGCGCGTGTTGTCCTGCGCCTGTGCGAGCGTGGGCGCGGTGCGGCTTAATGGGGAAATGGCTGGCGCGACGGCGGCGGCACTCGTTGCGCGCGCGGAAGCGATCCTGCGGCCCGCGTGGGAAACGGTGCAGAATAGCGCCGCCAGCGCGCTGGCCTTCGTGGGCATCAGCGGCACCATGCACTGCCTCAAAGCGCTGGATCTGGGGGTGCGCGACAGGGCAGCGCTCGAGGGACAGAAGCTTTCGTGCGCTTTTGTTCATACCATGCTGGAGCGCCTTGTGACCATGCCGGTGGAAGCGCGCCGGGCGTTGCCTGGCATGAATCCCGATCGCGCCGATGTGATCGATTGCGGCGCGGCGGTTTTGTGCGCCTTCTTTCAATTGGCCGGTTTGCCGGAAATCGAAATCAGCGCCTCTGGCGACAATATGCTTGGCTATGCCCGGCTCCGGTTCCTTGCAAATTCCGCGCAGAATCTTGAACCCGCGTGCGGGCCGGTTCAGGATCCAGATCTGGGATAAAGCGCTTGCGCTCGTTCAAGCCGCCCTGTTGCACCGCGACCGCGGTCCCTTCGTGGGAGGGAAACCGCAGCGCAGCGGGGCGGCTTGGCATACTTTTGCGAATCCGCCATTACCGCCGGAGCACATAATCCAGCATTTCGCGGCGGAATCCGGCCTTTTCCAGTTCAGGCACAACGCATGCGGGCGCTTCTTTCACGCACAGGGCGTTGAGCCGCGGGAACAACTGGCCCGCCAGATAGGCGCGCGCCAGAGCTGGCACGGTTTCCGGCAGAGAACCTTCATCGATCACGCGCAGGCGGCGGCCCTGCCGCTCGGCGATGAGCGCGACGCGCCCGCCCACCAGCACCAGCGCGGAGCCGGGCACGCGCACAAAGGCAGCTTCTTCGGGCGGCGGCACGAGAGCGCCCCAGGCCAGCAGGGGATCGCACGCGCTGACGGCGCGCACGGCCATGCCGTCGTTTTCGAGCGCCGCCGCCACGCGCGGCAGCTCCGCTTCGCGCACGAACTGCGCGCCCGAAAGCGCGCGCACAAAATAGCCGCGGCGCACCTCGCCCGTGTATTCCTGCACGCGCAGGCGGGCGAGCGCTTCCGCCCAGGGAATGCCTTCCAGCCGGGCGGTTTCCCGGCAGAGGATGCCCCAGCGCTCGAAAGCGGTTTCCATGCGCGCGGCGAGCTCGCTTTCTTGCGCGGGCCGGGCAATTTCCCAGCGGCCCGCGGCGCTGAGCCTGGCGCGGGCGCGGGCGCGCTGCTTGGGCGCTTCCGGTTCCCTGCCTTCCAGCAATGCGCGCACGGGCGCGAAGGAATCGCAACGCACCAGTCCTTTGGCCGCAAGGCGCAGCAGGGCGGGCAGCGCGTTGGGCCCGAGCGCGCTGGCAAAGCTCGCGCCCCGGCGGGAGAGCAGCGCCAGCACGGCGCGCTCCTCTTCGGATAGAGCGGGATCGTCAAAGCCCGCGGGCAGCGCGTTCCAATCGATGGCTTCGGGCGAAAGAAAGCGCAGGAGCGCGGGTTCGCCGGGCAAAACGCACCACACGGCTTCGCCGCGCGCGAGCAGGGCGTCGAGCATATCGGGCCGGTAGCCCAGGCTGCGGCCGGGCAGCACCGCGCCTTCCCAGTGCGCGAGAGGCAGGGCGAGCCCCGCCAGGCGGCGCACGGCCTGCGAAAGCCGTTCGGCAGCCGTGCCCGCGCTCTGGTTGCGCGCGAGCACCATTTCCACAAAGCGCCCGGGCGGCGCGGTCACCACCGCCGCGCGCTGGCGGCGCACGACGATGCGGCGCGCGCGGTCGTACACATCGCGGTGCACGTAGCCGCCCTCGCAGGCGATGGCGACGCCTGCGGTTTCCAGCGCGGCCAGCAGGGATTGCGCCAACTCCTCCGGCCAGCCATAGCGTTCGGCCAGGACATCCGCGGTGAGCGGGCCGCGATAGCGCAGGCAGCGCCGGGCCAGGCGCTCCCGGGCCACCGGGTCGCCCTCTTCCAGCGCGGCGCGGTACAGCTCCGCTTCCTCCGCGCAGATCCACAGGCCGGGTTCGATGTACAGCGCGCGGCCCTGCGCCGCCAGCGATTCCAGCCATTCGATGGGCGCGTCCACATCGCCGGGCACGAGGTCGCCCTCGTTGAGGAGCAGGGCGTGCAGCGCCTGCGAGCTGGAGATGCTGCGCGGCGCGTTGGCTTCGCGCAGGGCAGAAGCGTCCACAGCGGCCTCCGGGGCGGCGGGCAGGGGGATTGGCCCGGGCTGCGCGCCGGTTTGCGGCGTATAATCGTACATTTCCGCCGCCTCAAACTGCCGCCTAAGCGCCGCGGCCATGGGCGAGGGGCGTTCGGCGTGCGTTTCCCGCACGGCGATGCCGCCGCTTGCGACACCGGAGAGCACGCTTTCCAGGGCAGCGATATCCGTATAATCCTCCATGCACTCGCGCAGGGTTTCCCACAACAGGGGATGGGTGGCCGATTGCGCCGCGCGGGCAAAGGCCTGCGCCCCGCGCAGGCGCTGCACCCACAGGGGCAGGCGGCCGCCCCGGCGTACGCCCATCATCAGGGCGCGATAGGCGTTGTAGCGAAACGCCATGGAAAACAGCGCGGAGGCGGGCAACAGCTTGGCCACGCGCGCGCGCACGTCCTGCGCGCCCAGGCGCTCGAGCAGGCCGTCCCGCGGCGCTTCACCACCGGTGAAGTGCAGGAGGATGCCGTCGTCGTCGCAGTGCATGCGCACGAGCGCGCCCGTTTCGGCGGTGGCGGCTTCTTCCAACAGCAGCCCCAGCGGCAGGTTGACCCGGCGGCCAAAGACGCTGTGAAAGAGCAGGCTTTCGCCGCCATCCTCGCTGGAAAAGTGCTCGGCCAGGATGGCCCTGTCGGTGGGCAGAGCGCCCAGGGCATCCAATTGGTCGCGCACGCGGCGCGCGGCGTTGGCCCTGCCGTCGGGCGAGAGCGCGAACGGCACGAGCGCGCTTTCCAGCCGGTGGGCGCGCGCGGCGTCCTCCAGTTCGCGCCAGTAGCGGCCAAAGAGCAGGCCGGTTTCGTAGGGGCGGCCCATGCCGTCCCCGCGCCAGAAGGGCGATTGCGCGCCGCCCGCGTCGCAGGGGCGCACGAGCACCCGGTCGCGCGTGATGTTCACAATCTGCCAGCTAAACGCGCCCAGCAAAAAGCGGTCGCCCAGCCGGGCCTCAAAGACGAATTCCTCGTCCAGCTCGCCCAGGCGCGTGCCGTCCTCCAGGTACACGCCAAACCAGCCCCGGTCGGGAATCGTGCCGCCAGACATCAGCGCCAGCATGCGGCTGTAGGGCGTGCCGGTTACGACGCCGTTCGCGCGGTCGTAATCCAGGCGCGGGGAGGCGGGCGCGTCCGCCGCGCGCTCGAAATCGCCCGCCAGCATGCAAAGCACGTTCTCCACCTGCTCGCGCGAAAGCTCGCGGTAGCTGTACGCCTGCCGCGCGAGGCGCAAAGCGTCCTCCACGCTGTAGCGCGTTTCCACGGCCATGGAAACCAAATGCTGCGCCAGCACGTCCAGGCACAGGCGCGGCGGGCGCACGGATTCGATGGTTTTTTCGATTGCGCCGCGCGCGATGAAGGCCGTAGGCAGGATTTCGCCCA
>DVJN01000135.1 GCA_018716755.1 Candidatus Alectryocaccomicrobium excrementavium | reverse complement strand
AAGCGCGCGCGCTGTGCGCGAAGCAGCGCGAAGTAAGCCCAATAAGCAAGGGAGGGTCGCAAGCGAGCTCTGCGAGCGCAGCGGAACGACCATTGCGAATTGTGGATAGCTTGCTCCCCCGTCCACCAGGGCCATTTTTTATTGCAGCTTGAACTCCATCCAGATTTCCTGATAGACGCTCTCGTATTCGCCCACATCCTCCACGTATTCCTTGGTGGCAAGCAATTCTTCGGGCACGTTGAGCGCGGCATACTGCTTGGTTTCCTCGGAAATGAGCGGGCCGGCGGCGAGATTCGGGTTGGTATACAGCTGCCACTCCGCCACGTGCGCGGCCACTTCGGGCCGCAGCAGGTAATCGAGGAAGAGGTGCGCGTTCTGCGGATGCGGCGCGTTGGCCGGGATGGCCAGCGAATCGATGCCAAAGCCGATGCCTTCCTCCGGGAACACGGCCACCAGATCCGGGTTTTCCATCTGGCAGATCACCACATAGGGCGTGAACAGATAACCGGCAACCACCTCGCCCGAGAGCAGGTGCATGTAGGCGGTATCGTAATCCAGCACGCGCACGTTATCGCGCAGGGCGAGCAGCTTTTCCTTGGCTTCGGCCAGTTCCGCATCGTCCGTGGTGTTATAGGAATAGCCCAGCGTCTTGAGCACGGCGCCAATCATCACGCGCGCGTCGTCCAGCAGGCAGAGGCTGTCGCGGAATTCCTCGCGCCACAAATCGCCGAAGGACGTGATGGGTTCGGCCACCCGCGCCGGATCGTACACGATCATGGGCACGCCCACGGTGTAGGGCATGGTGTACACGTTGCCGGGATCAAAGTACTGGTCGAGATAGGCGGGATTGAGGTTTTCCCAGCCGGTGAGCTGTTCCTTATCCAGCGGGAGCAGCAGGTTCTCCTTGCGCGCGAGGGAAAGGATGTAGTCGCTGGCGATGATGATGTCGTATTCGCTGGCGCCGTTGGCCTGCAGCTTCATGAGCATTTCCTCATTGCTGGCAAAGGCGGCATAATTGATGGCGATGCCGGTTTCCGCGGTGAAATTGGCGATGGTGGTTTCATCCACATAGCCTTCCCACGAAAAGATGTTGAGCACCTTTTCTTCTTCGCCCAGCGCGGGGGCCAGGGATAGCGCGAGCGACAGCGCGAGGCAGAGGGCAAGGAATCGTTTCATACATGGTTCCTCCTTGTAATGGATTTGCTCAGCGCAACGAGCACGGCCACGACAAACAGCGTGAGCGTGCACAGCGCGTTGACCTGGGGGGATACGCCGGTCTTCACCGACGAATAGACCTTCAGCGGCAGCGTGGTGGTGGTCGCTCCGGTCACGAAAAAGCTGATGATAAAGTCGTCCATGCTCATGGCAAAGGCCAACAGCGCGCCGCTCACCACGCCCGGCGCGATCAGGGGCAGCGTAATATCGAAAAAGGCCCGCGCTTCGCTGGCGCCCAAATCCCGCGCCGCCTCCACGATGGAGGGATCCATGCCCGCCAGCCGGCCCTTGACGATGATGAAGATGTAGGGAATGCAGAAGGTCGTGTGCGCGAGCACCAGCGTGAACATGCCCATGGGCAGATCCAGAAACGTGAACACGGCCAGAAACGCCATGCCCAAAATGATTTCCGGCACCATGATGGGCAGGGTCACCAGCGTTTGCGCCGCGTTCATCCCGCGGAAGGAACGCCTGGCCATGCCCACCGCGCCCAGCGTGCCCAGCACCACGGAAAGCGCCAGGCTGTATCCGGCCAGGATGAGGCTGTTTTTCAGCGCGGCCACCAGGCCCTTGGTGTCTTTCAAAAGGCCCTCATAATGCTGCAGGGAGAAGCCCGTGAAATCAAAGGTGAAGCGGCTGGTGTTGGCGTTGAAAGAATAGAGCACCACCACCACGATGGGCAGATACAGGGCGATGAGCACGAGCGTGAGATACACGGGGGCAAATTTGGATTTTCGCATGCGCAGCACCCCTTTCTAAAAAATCGTCATATCGCTGGATTTGCCGCCCAGGCGCGCGTACACCCAAAGGAGCGCGCATGTGATCACCAATAGCACCATGGAAAGCGCGGCGGCAAACGGCCAATCGCGGCTTTTGAGCAACTGATCGCGGATCAGCGAACCGGCCAGCACTTCCGTGGCGCCGCCGAGCAAATCGCTGATGAAGAACAGCCCCATGGACGGCACGAACACCAGCACGCACCCGGCCATCACGCCCGGGGCTGTGAGCGGCAGCGTGACCGTGAAGAACGCGCGCACCCGGCCCGCGCCCAGATCGCGCCCGGCCTCCACCACCGACCAGTCGAGCTTTTCCACCGAAGTGTACACCGGCAGGATCATAAAGGGGATCAGCGCGTACACCATGCCCAGCAGCACCGCGCCATAGGTGTTGAGCAGCTTGAGCGGGGCATCGGCCAGCCCGATGGCCATGAGGAAATTGTTGATGGGGCCGTTGGCCATCAGCAAAATCTTCCAGCCATAGATGCGCACCAGCGCGTTGGTCCAGAAGGGCACGATCACCAGAAGCATCAGGATGGAGCGCCAGAAAGCGCTCGCGCGCGCCATCAGATAACCAAAGGGATACCCTATCAATAAACAGATGGCCGTGGTGTGAAACGCCAGCTTCACGCTTTGCCAGAAAACCTTAAGATAGTTCGGGCTGAGCAGGCGGCCGTAATTGTCCAGCGTGAACCGGGCCACCACGCCATAGCCTTCGGTATCGCGGGTTAAAAAACTGATGACGAGCACATACCCCAGCGAGACGCCCACAAAGGCGATTGCCCACAGGAGCATGGGCGCGCGCATCCACAGCGCCGCGCGGCCCATCTTGCGGGCGCTCATGCGCTCTCCTCCGGCACGAGCGAAACCGCGCGCGCGTCCCATGTGACAAAGACGCTTTCTCCCGGGGCGAACGCGGCCGCGTCCGCCGCCTGGGCGTGGATGGTCTGCCCCTGGGCGTCGATGGTGAAGCGCAGCGAGCCGCCCGCGTAGCGCCGCTCGCGCACCGTGCCCGCCAGGCCAAAGCCCTGCGGCTCCTTCAAAAGGCGCACGCGCTCTGTGCGCAGGCAAATGGCCGCGCGCCCGCCCGCGCTGGGCGTGTATCCGCCGGGCGCCGCCTCCACCACCGCCTCGCCCACGCGCAGGCGCGCCAGGCCGTTTTCCAGCGAGAGCACTTCGCCGGAGAGCAGGTTCGTTTGCCCGATGAACTGCGCGGCAAAGTGCGTCTGCGGCCGGTCGTAAATATCCTCCGGCGTGCCGACCTGTTCGAACCGCCCATCGCGCATGATGGCGATGCGGTCGGACATGTTCATGGCCTCTTCCTGGTCGTGCGTGATATAGACAAAGGCGATGCCCACGCGCTGCTGGATGGTTTTCAGCTCGTTTTGCATCTGGCGGCGCAGCTGCAAATCCAGCGCGCCCAGCGGCTCGTCGAGCAGCAGCGCGTCCGGATTGAGCACCACCGCGCGCGCGATGGCCACGCGCTGGCGCTGCCCGCCGGAAAGCTGGGATGGCATGCGCTTTTCATAGCCTTCCAGCTGCACCAGGCGCAGCATTTCCTCCACGCATTTTTGCCAATCCGCCCTTTTGGCGCCGCGCACGCGCAGGCCATAGGAAATGTTCTTTTCCACATTCATGTGCGGGAACAGCGCATAGTTCTGGAACACGGTGTTCACATTGCGCTTATCCGGCGGCAGGGCGGTTACGTCCTGGCCGGAGAGCAGCACGCGGCCGCTATCCGGCTGCTGCAGCCCGGCGATGATGCGCAGCGTGGTGGTTTTGCCGCAGCCGGAAGGGCCCAGCAGCGTTACGAATTCGCCGTGCGCGATGGATAGCGATATGCCCTTGAGCACTTCCTGCGCGCCGAACGATTTGTGCAGATCCTGAATTTCTAACAGCGCCATTTATTTCCTTTCCTCTTTCTTTTCCTCCGCCAGCATTTGCGCGCGCACAGCCAGTTCCGCCGCCTTGAACGCGTGCGATTGCGTCATGGCGTTTTCCGTGCGGTTCAGGCAATCGAGAATCAGGCCGGCAAAATAGGGATAGCCGGTCATGCCCGTGGCGTTGACGTGCCGCTCGCCCAGGGAATCCGCAATGTAGAGCTGGTTGCCGCCGTTCCCGGTGGCGAGATCCAGGTTTTTGCGCAGCTCAATGAATCCCTTTTCGCCCAGGATCACGAGCCGCCCGTCGCCCCAGCTGGAGAGCCCATCGGGCGTGAGCCAGTCCACCCGCAAATAGCCCAGCGCGCCGTTCGCGCCCGTGAGCGCCACATCGCCATAATCGTCGATCCCGGGAAAATCCCCGTGGAAGCGGTTGGCCGTGCGCGCCATGTCGATGGCCGCGTCCTCCGTGCCCGCGTAGAAGAGGAACTGCTCGATCTGGTGGCTGCCAATGTCGGTGAGGATGCCGCCGGTCTTCGCCCGGTCGAAAAACCACCTTGGCCGGGAAGAAACCGGCCCCAGCCGGTGCGGGCCCAGCCCCAGCACCTGAACCACCCGGCCAATCGCCCCGCTTTTGACCATCTGCCCGGCGAGCACCGCGCACTCCGAATGCAGGCGCTCCCCATAGTATACGGCGTATTTCCGCCCGGTACGACGGACGGCGGAGCGGGCCTTTTTCAGCTGCGCCAGGGTCGTGAGCGGGGCCTTATCGGTGAAATAATCCTTACCCGCCTCCATGGCCAATATGCCCAGCGCGCACCGCTCGCTGGGCACCGCCGCCGCGGCCACCAGGCGGATGGCGGGATCTTCCAGAATCTCCCCGTAGCTGCGCGCGGGCCTGGCCCCGGGAAAGGCGCGCAAAAACGCCGCCACCTTTTCCGCATCCGGATCGTACACCCATTTGAGCTGCGCGCCGGCTTCCACCAGCCCCCGGCACTGCCCATAGATGTGGTTGTGTTCGAGAAACGCCGCCGCGAAGGGGAATTCGCCCGGCTCCACCACTCTTGTGCCCATGCGCCCGCCTCCCTGCGATTCGCGCTGACAGCGCGGTTTGAGTGGAATCCATACGCCACTTTTATTATACCACACGCGCGCAAGGTTTCGAACAGAATTTGCGGTTAACTTTCCCTCTTTTGGGAACGCTAAGGGACGGAAAGGGGGAACCGATATGACGATAGCTTCCAAAACGCGGGAGAACCT
Organism: Candidatus Alectryocaccomicrobium excrementavium; assembly: GCA_018716755.1. Classification (GTDB taxonomy): domain Bacteria; phylum Bacillota; class Clostridia; order Christensenellales; family Aristaeellaceae; genus Alectryocaccomicrobium; species Alectryocaccomicrobium excrementavium. Next base: position 2,595 of record DVJN01000135.1, on the reverse strand, counting down.
GGAGCGCGCGTTTCACGCGGAGGCCGGAGTGTATTTCAAATATACGCTCTGGGCCGATCGCGCCCGCAAGGCCGGGCACCACGCGGTGGGCGCGCTGTTTGACAGCGTGGCGCGCAACGAATGGGCGCACGCCAAAATCTGGTATAAGCGCCTGAACGGGGAAATGGACACCGGGGAAGCGCTGCTCGCGGCCGCGGGCGGCGAGCACCACGAGTGGAGCGAAATGTACGCGCAATGGGCCAGCGAGGCGCAGCAGGAAGGCGAGCAGGCGATCGCGCGCCTGTTCCGCCAGGTCGCGGCCATCGAGGCCAGCCACGAGGAGAAATACCGCCGCATGGCGCAGCTCCTGCAAAGCGGGGAGGAATTTGCCTGCGCGCAACCGGTCAGGTGGGTGTGCGCCAACTGCGGCTATGTGCACGAGGGCACGCAGCCGCCAGCCGTCTGCCCCGTGTGCGAGCATGCGCAGGGATACTTTGCCCGCCAATGAAAAATCTGCTGTTCCCGTTATGATTTGCCACGGGATGGGCAATGCTAAATCCGAATCCAATAGAAGTGGAGGTTTCAACCATGAACATCTGCCCAAAATGCCTTACGAAAAACCCCGCCTGCGCCAACTGGTGCGAAAATTGCGGCGAACTGCTGCCGCCCGACGCGCAATCCAGGCCGGAAAAGCCCCGCGCTTTCTTTAAGGAATACTGGTATGAGCCCACGAGCGCCAAGGCGAAGTTCATCCGCTTCGTTTCCATTGTCGCGCTGCTCCTGGGGCTGTACTGGAGCTATACGGTGGGCAAAGCCGTGCTGTTCACCGAAAACACGCTGACGTTCGACGGCTTTTTCGATCAGCTGATCGCCATGCTGCCCGACATTGGCATCGTGTGCGCGTGCGTGTTCGCGACCATCGCGGTATACATCGCGCTGCGCTCCTTTGCGGAAATCGTGCAGAATTCCACGGTGAACCGCTCCATGAACGAGTTCATGATGCGCAAGCTCGAGCGGCTGGAAGAAAACCGCTAAGGCGGAAGGGCGGCTGCGCTCAGGCCGCGGCCGGGAGGGTTTTGCCCCTCCCGGCCGCGATGCGCCCGGCCCGTTTCCTCTGTTGCGCGCTTCCGTAAGCGCTCACCGGGCCGGTTCGACGATGGGCTGGGGCGTGTGCCCGGTGGTGATGGTGGGCAGCTGCGCGGGCGATGCCCAGTTTGCCGCGTTGATCAGGATCTGCTTAACTTCCTTCTGATAATAAATGGGGAACGATTCGTGCCCGGGCCGGAAATAGAACAGCTTGCCCAGCCCGCGCTTGTAGCACAATCCGCTGCGGAACACATTCCCGCCGCCAAACCAGGAAATCAGCACCAGCTCGTCCGGGTCGGGAATGTTGAAAAATTCGCCGTACATCTCCTCGTGTTCGATCACGATCTTCTCCGGCAGGCCGCGCAGGATCGGATGCGAGGGCGAAACCGCCCAGAGGATTTCTTTTTCGCCGATTTCGCGCCATTTCAGCTCGCCGCTGTTCGTGCCCATCAGCTTTTGCATGATCTTCGAGGCATGGCCCGAATGCAGCACGACCATGCCCATGCCGTCCATCACGCGGCGGTACACGCGCTCGACGATTTCATCCTTCACTTCGCCATGCGCCATGTGCCCCCACCAGAAGAGCACATCGGTATCGTCCAGCACTTCCTGGGTCAGGCCGTGCTCCGGCTCGTCCAGCGTGGCGGTGCGCACGGCAAAGCCCGCCTCGCGCAAAAACGCCGCAATGCAGTTGTGAATGCCCTCGGGATATACCCTGGCGACCGCTTCTTCGGTCCTTTCGTGGCGGTATTCGTTCCAAACGGTAACGCGAATGGGATTCATGGGGACGCCTCCTTCACAGGAATTTCTACCATAATCATACGGAAAATGGCGCGTTTGTCAATATGGGAAAACGGCCTTTTTTTCTCGCCGCCGCCAAAAGTGCTATGGAAGCTGTCCCGTCCGCCGCAAACAGACGCGCCGCGTCCCCGCGCATGTCCTGCGCGCGGCTGGCGCTACTTGCATGTATGGCAATCGCATTCAATTCCCTCCTTTTCACAAAAAACACGGCGCTTGACTTTCGCCACGCGCCGTGCTATAATTGCAACAGAGATGAGATGTGTCTCTCATGGGGTTCGCCCCGAATTCTCAAGGTCAGACCGCCGTGTAGTTCACACCTGCACGGCGGTCATTCATTATTTCCTGCCGTTTCTTCCCGCTTGATATGCGGCGATCAGAAGGCCAATGAACGTAAGTATGATAGCCAGAATTTCATAGCTACTCATATTCATCGCCCCCTTTCGTATAGGGGTGACACCGCCATGTAGTCGTTTCACTGTTGCCTGTTCATTATAGCACGTGCGCGCGAAAAGGCAAGCTATCCTTTGATGCCCGTCACGTGGTGCCATGGCGGCAAAATCCCGCACCGCCTGCGCAGGCGCGCGTTTTCCTCAAGCAGCTGCGTGCCGTCCGCGGTTTCGTCGAAGAGGGAATAGCGGATATCCGGGTTGCCCGCATCGAAGGTGCCCACGTTGTCCGTGGCGCTTTTGATCTGTTCGGACGAGAAGGCCACAGCAGTTCTGATTTCCC
>DVJN01000134.1 GCA_018716755.1 Candidatus Alectryocaccomicrobium excrementavium | reverse complement strand
TGAAGTGGCGAGCACACGGAGCGAAGCGCAGTGCGCAGCCACGGAACACCGCGCCGCCGTAAGGCGTGGGCGGTGCGAAGACAAGCGGTCGGGCAGATTCGTTGGCAAACCGAAGGTTTGTCAACGATCAGTGTAACTACGCAGCCGTAGGCTGAGTAGTTACCGCAAGCGCCGCAGGAATTCCGCCTCGTCGATCACTTCCACGCCCAGCGCGCGGGCCTTATCCAGCTTGCTGCCCGCGCTTTCCCCGGCCACCACAAAGCTGGTCTTTTTGGAAACGCTGCCCGCCGCCTTCGCGCCCTGCGCGCGCGCGGCCTCTTCCGCCTGGGCGCGGGTCATGCCCGCGAGCGTGCCGGTGATCACGATGGTCAGCCCCGCCAGCGCGCCGCCGCCGGCCGCCTGTTCCCACGCGGGCGAAACGCCCGCCGATAGCAGCGCGTCCACTTCCTTGCGGTTATCCGCGTCCTGAAAGAATTCGAGGATGGAATCGGCCACGATTTCGCCCACGTCCTCCATGGCCACGAGCGCCTCGCGCTCCGCCGCCATCAAAGGTTCCAGCGCGCCGAAGCGGCTGGCCAGATCGCGCGCGGTCTTGCGGCCCACGTTGGGGATGCCTAGCGCGAAGATAAAGGAATCCAGCCTGCGCGTTTTGCTGGCCGCGATGGCGGATACCAAATTTTCGGCCTTCTTCTGCGCGAAGCGGTCGAGCGAAACCAGGTTTTCCACCGTGAGCGCGTACAGCTCGTGCGGGAAAGCGAGGCGGCTTTCGCGATAGAGCTGGCGCGCGGTCTTTTCCGAAAAGCCCTCGATGTCCATGGCCTCGCGGCCCGCGAAGTGCGCCAGCCGCGCCACGATCTGCGCCTCGCAGCCGTATTTGTTGGGGCAGAACAGGTGAGCGCCGCGCTCTTCCAGCGGCGTGCCGCACACGGGGCAAATGGAGGGCTTTTCGATGGGCGTCTCGCCCTGCTCCGCCTCGCCCGCGCGGCCGGTGATTTCGGGGATGACCTCGTTCGAGCGGCGGATCCACACCCGCGCGCCCACGGCCACCCGCTTGCGCTGGATATCGCCATAGTTGTTCAGCGTGGCGCGGCGCACGGTCGCGCCCGCCAGATCCACCGGGGAAACGTGCGCCAGCGGCGTGAGCTTGCCAGTGCGCCCCACTTCCCAGGTGACGCTTTCCAGCGTGGTCACTACTTCTTCCGCGCGGAATTTGAAGGCCACAGCCCAGCGGGGGAATTTTTCCGTGTAGCCCAGCCGTTCGCGCGCGGCAAAGGAGGTGATCTTCACCACCGCGCCGTCGATGAGGAAATCCAGCGCGTCCCGCCGCCGTTCCACCTCTTCGATGGCGCGCATAACGCCGTCCACGTCGTTTGCATAGAGCGCGAAATCGCTGGCGGGCAGGCCCTGCTCCGCGATGAAGGCGCGCATTTCCTGCTGCGTGGCGAAAGTGCGGCCCTCGATATAGCCCACGTTGTAAAACGCGGCGTCCAGCCGCCGCTGCGCGGTTTCGCCGGGGTTCAGATTGCGCAGCGCGCCCGCCGCGGCGTTGCGCGCGTTTTTGAGCGGCTCGGCGGCGGTTTCGTTGTAGGCCGCCAGCGCGGACAGGCGCATGTACCCTTCGCCCTGTACCTCGAACCGCCCCTTATAGGGCACGGTGAGGGGAATGGAGCGAATGGTCTTTACCTGAGCGAGGATGGCTTCGCCCACCGTGCCGTTGCCGCGCGTGGCGGCTTCCACCAGCGCGCCGCCGTCATACGTCAGGTTGACCGTCAAGCCATCGAATTTGTATTCCACCACGCATTCCGGAAATGCGCCCAGCGCCCTTTCCGCGCGCGCGGCCCACTCGGCCACGGCCTGCGGCGTGCGCACCTTATCCAGGCTATACAGCGGCGCGAGGTGCGCGTGCGGCTCAAAGGCTGCCAGCGGTTCGCCGCCCACGCGCTGGGTGGGCGAATCGGGCAGCACCACGCCCGTTTCCGCCTCCAGGCGCCGCAGTTGGGCGTACAGATCGTCCCACTCGTCGTCCGAGATGATGGGATCGTCGAGCACATAATAGGCGTATGCGGTTTCGTTCAGCCGGTCGACCAGCCGTTTCATTTCATCCATGGATCATCCCTCGATTTTTCGAATCGGCGCGATGGAGGCGGGGAACGTGCGCTCGCCGCGGGTATCGAAGGCGATGCGAATCTTGTCCCCATTGCTTTCCAGCACGGTGCCCGCGCCGAACACCTTGTGCGTCACCCGGTCGCCCGGGCTGAACAGCGCCTGCGCGCCCGCGCCCGCGCGCACAACGCCGCCAAAGCCCTTGGTCACGCCCGGAATATCGCCGGGCACAAGCGGCGCGCGCCTGGCCCCCGCGTTGCCGCGCGCGGCGGGGGAGACGGGGGCGTATCCCGCGCGGGGCGGCGGCACGCGCACGGGTTCGCGCCGCGCGCGGTCGTCCTCGATCAGCCGCTCGGGGATCTCGCTCAAAAAGCGCGAGGGCGGGTTGTTCCTGCGCTGGTTGTACAGCATGCGCGAAACCGCGAACGTGAGCGCGAGCGACTGCATGGCGCGGGTGAACGCCACATAGCACAGGCGGCGCTCCTCTTCCATCAGGCTATCCTCAAATGTGGCGCGCCCCAGCGGAAACACGGTTTCTTCCATGCCTGTCACGACCACGTGGGGGAATTCCAGGCCCTTGGAGGCGTGGATGGTCATCAGCGTGACCGCCTCGGGCCGCTCGCCCATGGAATCCAGATCCGTGACCAGCGCCACGTTTTCCAAAAAGCCCAACAGCCCGCCTTCGGGCGACTGGCTCTCGTATTCCGCCACGGCGCCCGCCAGCTCCATCACGTTTTCCTCGCGGGTCTGCGCGTCCGGATCCTTGGAAGCGCGGATGGCGGCGATGTAGCCCGTTTTATCGAGCACTTCCTGCAAAAATTCGCCCGCGGAGAGCGAAATGCCTGCCTGCGTCAGATCCAGCATCAGCGCGCCGAACTTGCGCACCGCGCCCAGCGCGCGCGCGGGCAGCACGCTCTCGTCCGCGCTGATCACGGCGGAGAGCAGGCTCATGCCCTCCCGCTGCGCAAACTGCGCCAGCGTTTCGATGGTCGCGTCGCCGATGCCGCGGCGCGGCTCGTTGATGATGCGGCGCACGGACTGGTCGTCGTCCGGGTTGGCCACGGCGCGCATGTAGGCCAGCACATCCTTGACTTCCTTGCGGTCGTAGAATTTCATGCCGCCGTACACGCGGTAAGGCACGCCGCGGCGCACCATGGCTTCTTCCAGCACGCGGGATTGCGCGTTCGTGCGGTAGAACACGGCGAAATCGCCCGCGCGCGCGCCGCGCTTCATGCGGCCCTCGATGGAGCGCACCACCCAGGCGGCCTCGTCGCGCTCGTCGAGCGCGCGGTACACGCGGATCTTCTCGCCCTCGCCCGCGTCGGTCCACAGCGCCTTTTCCTTGCGGCCCGTGTTGTGCGCGATCACCTGGTTGGCCGCGTCCAGGATGTTGCTGGTGGAGCGGTAATTCTGCTCCAGCTTGATCACCCGGCAATCGGGGAAATCGCGTTCGAATTCCAGAATGTTGCGCAGATCCGCGCCGCGCCAGCCGTAAATGGACTGGTCGTCGTCGCCCACCACGCACAAATTGCGCGATTCCCCGGCGATCAGCCGCACGAGCATATATTGCGCCATGTTCGTATCCTGGTATTCATCCACCAGGATGTGCGAAAATTTGTGCTGATAGGCCGCCAGCACCGGCGGATGCTCGGAAAACAGCGTGAGCGTTTTCAAAATCAAATCGTCAAAATCCAGCGCGTTGTTGGCCGCCAGCTGGCGCTCATAGGCAGCGTACACCTCGGAAATGGTCCTGGCGCGGAAGTCCTCACCCGCTTCCTTTGCCCACTCGGCGGGGGAGAGCACGCGGTTTTTCGCGTCCGAAATCGCGGCGCGGATCTCGCGCGGGGGAAAGCGCTTTTCATCCAGGTTCATCGATTTGCACAGCTGCTTGATCACGTTCATCTGGTCGTCCGCGTCGTAAATCGTGAACGAGGGTTTGTACCCCAGCTTATCGATGTCCCGGCGCAAAATGCGCGCGCAGCAGGCGTGGAAGGTGAGGATCCAGGCGTCGCGGCCCATGTCCCCGGCGAGCCGCTCCACGCGCTCGCGCATCTCGCGCGCCGCCTTATTGGTGAATGTGATGGCCAAAATCGACCACGGCGGTACGCCCTCATCGATCAGCCGGGCGATGCGGTGCGTGAGCACGCGGGTTTTGCCGCTGCCCGCGCCAGCCAGCACGAGCAGCGGCCCGTCGCCATGTAGCACGGCCTCGCGCTGCGGCGGATTCAGTCCTTTCAAATCAATCATGGGGTTCCTCCAGCCGTTCGAGCACGCGGCGGTATCCGTCCGCGCCGTAGCTCAGGCAACGGTTCACGCGCCCGATGGTGGCGGATGAAGCCCCCGTCTTTGCCGCGATTTCCGCATATGTAACGCCTTCGCGCAGCAGCCGCGCCACTTCCAGCCGCTGGGAAAGGTCCTTCAGCTCGCGAATCGTCATCAAATCCTCTATGAAGCGCGCGCAGTCCTCCTCGTTGTTCACGCAAACCAGCGCGCGAACCAGGTTGTCCGTGAGCGCGTCGCGCCACTTTGGTTCAAACATCTCTATCACCCCGTTCTCCAGCGCAACGCTGGAAACAACGCCAGGAGCGATGCCTCCAGCCTTGCTTTATACTTTACCACAGAAAAGCAAATTGCGCAAGGTGGGATTGATGAATTTGCCTGCGCGCCTGGCCGGGCAGGAAAACCCCATGGAGGCGGAGAACTTTTGGGAAATAGAAAATTGAATTGAGTC
>DVJN01000133.1 GCA_018716755.1 Candidatus Alectryocaccomicrobium excrementavium | reverse complement strand
ATCAGCCAGTCCGGCTCGCTTCGCAAAAGCCCCAGCAGCAGCCCGTGATAGAAGTTCTCCTTCTGCTCATCCCGCGCCTTCGTATCCAGCACGCTGATCATCCTGCCCATGACCGCCGTCAGCCCCGCGGCTACGCCCTCCGCGTCCCCGCTCAGGAATGCCTTGTGCAGCGCCCGCATCGGCTTGGCGTCGCTTATGACATTTTCCTTGAACCACTCCTGAATCTGCCGTACGAATACTTCCCGCACTTCGCGGTTCGGAATGACCAGCTTGTACTGCCCATCCTCCGTAACGCCCGTATACGTGAGGTACCCTGTTGTAAACAGCACGCTCCACAGGTTGTCGATGGTCCTGTCCACTTCGTCGTAGGTCAATTCCAACTGGACGTCCTTGGCGATGGCCTCCCCTGCAATCAGCCGCTCAATCTCCTGCTGCGTGCTCTTGTCCGCCTTGTCCACAAAGCGCTTCACCATGTCGTTGCCACTGGTATTGATCCAGAATGCCTGCGGCCGGGCTTTCGGGTCTGCCAGCAGCTTTTTGGCGTGATTGATCACATCCCATGGGCAGTATACATCCGCATAGCCAAAGCGGTAACCATCGTACCACGCTTTCATCTCGGCGGCGTGATCTTCCAATCCGTAGTCAGAAAGCAGTTGCATGACTTCTTCGCCCGTGAAGCCGAAATGCTCATCATACCGGGCGTCCACGATGGAGTTGGCATCAAAGTTGTTCAACCCCGTGAAAATGCTCTCCTTCGCCACGCGCAAACAGCCGGTCAGCACGGCGAACTGCAAGTATTCATTTGTCTTCAATGCCTGCCCGAACAGGCCGCGAATCAGCGCCACCATCTCCCGGTAATAGCCATGGTGGAAGGCTTTGTCCAGCGGCACGTCGTATTCATCGATGAGGAGCACGGTTTTTTGGCCGTAGTGCCGGTACAGCAGCGTAGAGAGCGTTTTGAGGCTGTTCAGGATATCATCCTTCGTATCCTGCTCGTCCAAGATTCTCTCCAAAGGCTTTTTGTCAACCCCGTCGATCCGCTCGCTTTCGAGCAGCACCCGCATCCGCGAAACTTCGGAACGTATGAGCAGCCGCAGCATGCCATAGGCATCCTCGAACGTCAGCCCGTCCACGCCCTTGAGCGAGAGGAACACCACCGGAAACTTCCCCATATACGCTTCGCACAGCGCCGTTTCTTTCGTGATCGCCAGCCCGTCGAACAGCGACTGATCCGCGCCGGTCTCCAGAAAGCTTTTCAGCATGCTCATGTTCAGCGTCTTACCAAAGCGCCGCGGCCGGGTGAACAGGTTGACTTCTCCCCAGTTGTTCAGAAGATCCCGGATCCACCCTGTTTTATCGATATAATAAAAATTTTCCCGGCGCAGCTTTTCAAAGCTGTCAATCCCCACCGGCAATTTCTTTCTATCCATACCGCAACCCCGCTTTCCCCTGCCGCTGTTGGCATTCCAAATCCCCACTTTTATTTTACCGCAAAACCCCCTTGATAGCAAGCCGCTGCCCCAAAGATAACGAAAAGCCCTTCCCGATATGCCCGAACGCCACACCGGGAAGGACTTCTTTGCAACTGGTGCAAACCGGGAACGCTGCAAAAATAAGGACTCCGACATTGTATCAACATCGGAGTCCTTGCTGGCTCCCCAGGTAGGGCTCGAACCTACAACCCTTCGGTTAACAGCCGAATGCTCTGCCATTGAGCTACTGAGGAATGTCTCATCGACAACGGTATTATTATAGCGCAAATCCGGGCGTTTGTCTATAGTCTACGCAAGATTTAACATTTGCTTGCCTGGCAACCCTGGCCACCGCGATCTGTGGTTCCGGCGCGGCCAAGCGCCGGAACCATGCCAAACCGTTATTGCCATCCGCCATCGCGGCACTGGGCGCAAAAGCCCTGGTTTTCCCTGGCGCAGTCTTCGCACAGGGGCGCGCCGCAATCGCCGCAGCTGCGCGCGCTGCGGGACTGCGTCATCCGCCCGCAAACGGCGCACTCTACCATGGCCATGGATCCATCCCTCCCAGGGCAGCCTCCAATCGCGCCCCTGCGGCCAGCGGCCCCGGGCTTTCGGGCTTTGCCCCAAAGATAGGATGCGCCGCGGCGCACAAATCATGCGCAGCGCAAAAACTTTGCCGCGGCCGGATTACAGATCGAGATCCTCATCGTCCTCATCCTCATCGCCCTCCGCGGAATCCGGCTCGATGGGGGCGACGATGTTGCCCGCGTTGAAATCCGCGCGGATCTTTTCTTCCAATTCTGCGTAAACCTCGGGATTGTCTTCCAGATATTTGCGCGCGCTGTCGCGCCCCTGGCCGATGCGCTGGTCCTTATAGGAATACCAGGAGCCGCTCTTTTCGATGAGGCCTCGCTCCGTGGCCAGATCGAGCAGCCCGCCCGCGCGGGAAATGCCCTCGCCATAGAGCATATCCACGGTGCAGGTGCGGAACGGCGGGGCCACCTTGTTTTTGACGATTTTGATCTTTGTGCGGCTGCCGATGATTTCGCTGCCATTTTTGATGGGCTCGCCCTTGCGGATATCGATGCGCACGGAGGCGTAGAATTTGAGCGCCTTGCCGCCCGTGGTCACCTCCGGGTTGCCGTACATCACGCCCACCTTTTCGCGCAGCTGGTTGATGAAAATCACCACCGCGTTGGTCTTGGAAACGATGCCGGCCAGCTTGCGCAGCGCCTGGGACATCAGCCGCGCCTGCAGGCCCACATGGGAATCGCCCATATCCCCTTCCAGTTCCTGCCGGGGCACGAGCGCGGCCACCGAGTCGATAACCACGATATCGATGGCGCCCGAGCGCAGCAGCGCCTCGCAGATTTCCAGCGCCTGCTCGCCCGAATCCGGCTGGGACACATACAGATTTTCGATATCGATGCCCAGCTTATGCGCGTATACGGGATCGAGCGCGTGCTCCGCATCGATGAAAGCGGCCGTGCCGCCCATGCGCTGCGCCTGCGCGATAGCATGCAGGGCGACGGTGGTTTTGCCGGAAGATTCCGGCCCGAAAATTTCGATGATGCGGCCGCGCGGCAGGCCGCCCACGCCCAGGGCAAAATCCAGATGCAGGCAACCGGTGGGGATGACCTCCACATTCATTTTCTGCGTATCGCCAAGGCGCATGACCGCGCCCTTGCCAAAACTCTTTTCAATGCCGCTGATCGCCATCTCCAGCGAACGCATTTTTTCTTCGCCAAATTTCTGCTGAACGCTGGTCTTCATCCGCCTGTCGCCCGCCATTTTGCTCCCTCCAAACCAAACTGTATCGTACATATATTCTACCACACTTCCCCGGGCAATTCCATAGAACAGCATATTAAATTCCCTCAGCCCGCGCGTTGACCTGGCGGGCGGCGCATGGTATAATATTGAAGGGCGCAAATGGCGCAGCCGGCCAGGCCGGCGCCCGGCGTCGGCGCGCACGGCCGGACGCAATCACGATATCATAATCCCAAAAGGACAGTAACCCGATGAAACGCGAATGGGAAAATCCGCAGATTCAGTCCCAGGGGCGCGAAGTGCCCCGGGCCACCCTGTTCCCCTATCCCACGGAAGCGCTGGCGCTTTCCGGCGAACGGGACGATTGCCCCTCTTTCAAGCTGCTCAATGGCACGTGGGACTTTGTGTATTCCGAGACCGGCAGGGGCCTGGAAGGCTTTGAGCGCGAGGATTTTGAGCTGTTTGAGGACGCGGACGTGCTTCCCGTGCCTTCCAGCTGGCAGATGCACGGATACGACATCCCCCAGTACACCAATGTGAACTATCCCATCCCGGTGGATCCGCCCCATGTGCCCGCGGAGAATCCGGCGGGCGTGTACCGCCGCTATTTCAACCTGCCCGAGGACTGGGAGGGGAAGCGCATCACCATCAATTTTGATGGCGTGGATTCCATGTTCTATCTGGCCGTGAACGAAGAAATCGTGGGCTTTTGCAAGGTGCCGCACATGCACAGCGAATTCGACATCACGGATAAGGTGCGCCCGGGCGAAAACCTGGTGTGCGTGAAGGTGCTCAAGTGGTGCGACGGCACCTATCTGGAAGACCAGGATTGCTGGCGCTTCTCGGGCATTTTCCGCGATGTGTACCTGCTGGCCACGGACAAAAAGGCGCACGTGCGCGATATCGTGGCCCGCGCCACGCTCTCGCCCGACTATAAGGACGGCCTGCTCAGCGTGACCGTCGACGCGCCCCAGGGGGCGGACGTGGTGGCGAAGCTCTATTACCAGGGCGAAGCCATCGCGGAGCAGCCCGTGGCGCACAACGCCTGCGCCTTCACCGTGAAGGACGTGGCCGCCTGGACGGCGGAAACCCCCAACCTCTACCAGCTGGTGGTGGTATCGCGCGCGGGCGGCAAAACCATCGAGGCGCAGAAGGTGAACGTGGGCTTCAAGACCATCGAAATCCGGGACGAGCAGTTCTGGGTGAACGGCCGGCCCATCAAATTCCTGGGCGTCAACCGGCACGATACGCACGCGCTGCTGGGCCACGTTACGCCCATGGAAACCCTGCTCGAGGACATCCGCCTGATGAAGCAGAACAATGTGAATACCGTGCGCACCTCGCACTACCCCAACGACCCCCGCTGGCTCGATTTGTGCGATGAATACGGCCTGTACGTGATCGACGAGGCCGATCTCGAATGCCATGGCATGCGCATCCCGCACGACCTCATGGGCCTGGGCGATGAGGACGCCTGGAAGGGCGAATGGAGCCGCCTCTCCCAGGATCCCGAATGGGAAAACGCCTATGTGGAGCGCGCGGAGCGCATGGTGCTGCGCGACCGCAACCACGCCTCCATCGTGATGTGGTCGCTGGGCAACGAATCCGGCTTTGGCCGCAACCACCACGCCATGAAAAAGCGCATCCTGGAGCTGGACAACACGCGCCCCATCCACTACGAGGGCGATTATGAAAACGAGCTGGCGGACGTGCATTCGCACATGTACACCAGCGTGGACGATTTGGCCAAAGAGGCCGTGAGCGAGGATACGCGCCCCTACTTCCTGTGCGAATACGGCCACGCCATGGGCCTGGGCCCCGGCTCCCTCAAGGATTACTGGGATCTGATCTACGCCAACAAGCGCCTGGCGGGCGGCTGCATCTGGGAGTGGGTGGACCATTCCGTGCTCACCGCCACCGAGGATGGCGAGCCGTACTACGCCTACGGCGGCGATTTTGGCGATTTCCCCAACGACGGCAACTTCTGCGTGGACGCGCTCAACTATCCCGACCGCACGCCGCACACCGGCCTGATCGAGCTGAAAAAGGTGTATGAGCCGGTGGACTTTGCCTACGCGGCGGGCGAGCTGACCATCCGCAACCGCTATGTGTTCCAGGGCCTCGACCACCTGGACGCGGCCTGGAAGCTCACGCGCGACGGCGAACCCATCGCGCAGGGCCGGCTGGATCTGAGCGGCATCGCGCCCGGCGGCGAAAAGAAAATCGCCCTGCCGCTCGCCTTAAAGGGCACGGGCGAATTCTTCCTGGAAATCGATGTGAGCGAAGCCTTTGAAACCCGCTGGGCCGATCGCGGCCATAAGGTGGCCTGGGCGCAGATCCCGCTGGCGAACGTGCCCTGCGAAGCGCTGCCGCGCGCGGCGGGCGCCGTTTCCATCAGCGAAGAAGAAGGCGAGCTGTTCCTGGTGGCCGACGAGGCCTGCGCCATCTTCGATTTGCAAACGGGCAAACTGCGCTCCTGGACGGTGGACGAGGACGAGCGCCTGGGCGGCGATTTGGATTTGAACGTGTGGCGCGCGCCCACGGACAACGATAAGTATTTCTCCTCCACGTGGAAGAAATTCGGCTTCGACCGGCTGCAGGCGCGCCTGAAGGACATCAGCTGGCGCGAGGAGGAAACCTCCGCCACGGTGACGGTCGTGTGCAACCACGGCGCCTGTATGCTGGTGCCTGTGCTGGAGAGCACGCGCGAATACACGCTGTCTGGCGATGGCCGGCTCACCGTGAAGACCACCGTGCGGCCGCTGATCGATTCCCTGCCGGATCTGCCGCGCCTGGGCCTGCAGACCGTGCTCGATGGGGAATACGACCGCGTTCTGTGGTATGGCCTCGGCCCGCACGAGAACTATCCCGATATCTGCGCCAGCGCGCGCGTGGGCAAATACGAAGCATCGGTGGAAGCGCTGCACGAGCCGTATGTGCGCCCGCAGGAAAACGGCGCGCGCGGCGGCATCCGCGCCCTGGCCGTGACGAACGCGCTGGGCCTGGGCTTTGTGGTGATGGGGGACGTTCTCTTCTCCTTCACCGCGCACGATTACACCGGCGAGGCGCTCACCAAGGCCGAGCATACCTACGAGCTGGAGCACGAAAACTTTACTGTGCTCAGCCTGGATTACCGGCACGGCGGCATCGGCAGCAACAGCTGCGGCCCGCGCCCCATGGAAAAATACCTGCTTAAGCTGACCGGGCCCGTGACCTACACGCTCACCTTCCTGCCCTACGACCGGCAGGCGGGCGATTTCCTGGCCAAGGCGCGCAGGGCGTAACGCAACACAACCCGATTTTTACACCAACGCGGCCGCTGGGGGATCCCTCCGCGGCCGCCAAATCGTATGGGAGGCGGCTATGTCCATCGAACAATTGATTGGCAACACGCCGGTGCTCGAATACGCACCCCATCGCTTCGCCAAGCTGGAAGGCTTCAACCCCGCGGGCAGCAGCAAGGACCGCGTGGCCAGGTCCATCCTGCTGGGCGCGGAAAAGGAGGGCCGCCTGCGGCCCGGCGGCGCCATTGTGGAACCCACCAGCGGCAACACGGGCATCGCCCTGGCGGCCATCGGCGCGGCGCGCGGGTACCGCGTGATCCTCACCATGCCGGATACCATGTCCGTCGAGCGGCAAAACCTCATCCGCGCCTATGGCGG
>DVJN01000132.1 GCA_018716755.1 Candidatus Alectryocaccomicrobium excrementavium | reverse complement strand
CGGTTTTTCTATAACCGCTCGGGGCAACGTGGTTTCCACGCCGCCCGCCGTTTCGCGCGCGATCAATTCCACTGTGCGGCTCGATCCATCCGAATACGTTATCCTCGCCCGATACATGTTGCGCCCTCCTTACTTCTTTTCCTTTTTCATTGACAATACCGCGCGCACGTGCTATAATCATAGGGCAAAAGCAACGCTCTTTTTGCCAAAAACAAAGGGATTGCCGGCAAGGCTCTAAGAATCCCCTCGAAAGGAATGGTTTTATGATACGACTGGCAACGGAAACCGACGCGGAAGCGCTGGAACAATTGAACATCGCTTTCAATGGCCCCGGTGAAACCAACCTGGCGCACATCCGGGCGTCCTTGCGCGAAAACCGGCAAGAAGCCGTCGTGGTGGATGAAGAAGACGGAACCCTCACGGGCTTTCTCTGCCTACAAATCAGGCGTTCGTTTTGTTATGACGCGTGCGTTCCGGAAATCACCGAGCTATATGTCCGGCCAGAATACCGGCGGCAGGGCATTGCCCGGCGCATGCTTCTATTTGCGGAAGAACATTGTCAAAGGCAGTATTCCTGCCAAGGACTGGATCTGTTGACCGGAGACGACAATCGAATCGCCCAGGCGGTCTATCGCTCACTGGGCTACGCGCCGGACGGGGAACTGCATCTGTCGAAGGCCCTGTAAGCAGGCGCAAGGCTCTTACAAGCGCAGCAGCCGCGGCAGTGCGTTGCAGTCAACAATTGAAATGCCCCCGGCGCGGCGCCGGAGGCATTCAAACCGCTTATGGAAGGAACCATACCCCGCCATTTCAGCCGGAGAATCATCCCCCTTAGTTGTAATAATATGCGGGCGTTCCCGTATAGGGCGTTGCCGCAGGATCCATCAACGCTTCAACGGCCTTTTCATCCGCCACGCCCAAATTGGCAGTGGATACGCTGAGATCGATGAGATCGCGATCCAATTGCAGCCGCTTGACGGCCTCATACGTAAGGCGGTTGTATATGCCGCTCGTCGTCACCTTGTCCGAAAGATAATTGAGGCTGATCAGCCGCTGTTGCAGCAGGGAAATGATGTCGTAATCCGACCAGTCGCCCGCGAGCATGGTGCGCACACAGCCGAGCATGGCGCTCTTCTGCGCGTCCGTGAGAAACGACGGCGCAGAGGAAACGTTTTGTGCAAACAATGCCTGCTGGGTGTTTGCGCCCAATATGCCATCCACATTCAGATTGTTCTCATATTGGAAATCGCGAATCGCCTGCGCGGTCAAATCATCCAGCGTGCCGGTCAAAGCGTCCGGCCGCAAATAGCCCAGCGAGGAAAGCTGCAGCTGCGCGCTGAGAATCCGCTCGTCGGTCTCTCCCGCGAAGTGATCGGTATACCCCTCGTATTGCGGCGCATATTCAGAATATAGTTTCCGCTGCAATTCCGGCGTGGCCACGCCGGTTTCGCGCTCGCCAAGCTGCTTTTGGAAGCGCTTCACCGCCGCCACGGTATCGCTGGTATAATTGCTCGAAGCCGTAGCCGAAGTGTAATACAGCTCGCGCAAACGCGCGTTGAGGTTTTTCACCACTGTGCCGGAATCCCCGCTTTGCAGCTCGATATATGTGTTGCAAACCGGCGCGGCGCTGGAATACAGGTGCGTGAGCATCGGCTCATCCGCCACGCCCGTCTCCTCAAAGCCATTCTGCGCCTGATATACCCGCACAGCTTCCTCCGTGCGCGCGCCAAAAATACCGTCCGCCGCGTCGGCCAGATATTGCTTGTCGCGAAGGCGCTGCTGCATCTTGCGCACATTGGTGCCCCGGTCGCCCTCTTCCAGCGTGTCGTATAACTGGAGCGCGGGAATTGACGTGGTAAAGATCCGCTTCTGGAATTCTGCGCTCGCCACGCCGTCTTCTTTCAAGCCCAGATCGCCCTGCAAAAGCTCTACCGCTTCTTCAGTGAGCGGCCCAAAAATGCCATCTGCCTCATCCACGAGATACTTCAAATCGATCAGCCGCTGTTGCAGGCGAACCACCGCGGTGCCCTCGTCGCCCCGGCGCAGTTCCGTGTACTCCGTAGCGGAAGGCTGCGCCGGCGTTTGCGCGGCTCCCGCCTCTACTGCAACAGCCGTTACAAACAAATCCGCATCCATCTTCGCGTCGTACACCAGCACGTTGCCCGCCGCATAATCCAGAGAAGGATTCTCCAGCGCATACGCCTGCAGGGAAGCAATCTGCTCATATTGCCTTGTTGCCACCGTATAGGCGTTCAGCGTGCCCTCCGGGGCCAGCACATACACCACCCCCGCATGGGCCAGCATGCGCCCGCTGGGAATATCCATCAGCACGCCCGCTTCCGTCACGGTGCGCAGAATGGGATCATATTGGTACAAAGTGTACTTGCCTTCCTGGGGAGCAACGCAATAGAGAATGCCGGCCACTTCATCATAGGATATGGCCGTCACCGATTCGGAAAGCAGCAGCATGTCGCTCTCGCCCACATGGCGGATGAACAGCGCGCCATCCGGGCTCTGCAGTGCCTCGAAGCGGTCTCCGCAAATCGTATACGTCATCCCCTGCTCTTCTTCCGGGATGCTGAGCAGGCCAATGCCCGTCAGATACAGGGAACTGACGCCCCCCGCCGTTACCACAAGGCCCTGCTGCGTGGCCTGCAAGCGCTCAATCGCGACATCCACGGAGTGGCCCGCCAGCGTGGTGGGAACCGCCTGAATCTGTTCTGGCGCGCCGGCCGTCACGTAAAACACGCCGTTTTCCCCTGGCTGAAATGCGGCCAACAGCACGTTTTCTGCCACCACCGTCGTTTCCAGCGTGCTAACATCCATCTGCGCAAGCGTGTAGGCCGGAGTGCCATTTTCCGCCATATTGCCCAGCAGGAGGTAGTACACCACATTTCCTTCCGCACCCAAAATCCGTGTCGCCAATGCTTCTTCCAGGGGCGCGGCGGCCCCTTCCATCGTAAGTTGATTGTTCTCTCCTATGTAAATTTCACCCTGATCCGTCTGCGCCGCCATTTCGGCGCACGCACCGTTGGCGAGCAGAACGCCCGCGCACAGCAGCGCCCAAAACTTTCTTCGCATATTTTTCGCCCCTTTCTTGCCGTGGACAACCCTTAGACGCATCGCGCCGTGCCGCCGTTCCAGATTTGGGCAAAAAACTTCCGCGTGGCGCACATTAAGTTTGCGATAAATAAAAAAATCCGCGCGCCAGGGTATTTGTTTCCCGGCGCGCGGCCATGGCTTTTTACTGTGCAGTTATACTTTGAAATTGACGGATTCGTCGCCCTGCTCATTGGTGCCAAAGCGATAATCATTGCCCGGCAACACGGCATTGAGGAAAATACCCACCAGCGCGCCAACGGCCAGGCCGGAAAGGCGCACCGCCCCCAGAATCAACGCGCCGTCGTTGCTGAAAGTGATGCCCAAAGAAAGGCTCATAATCAGGGCCGCAATGATCACATTGCGGGTTTTGGTGAAATCCACGCGGTTTTCCACCACGTTGCGCACGCCAACAGCGGAAATCATGCCGTACAGGATCAGCGACACGCCGCCAATCGTTCCCGCGGGCATGCAGGAAACCAGCGTGGCAAATTTGGGGCTGAAGGAAAAGAGAATCGCCAGCACTGCGGCAATGCGAATGACTACCGGATCGAACACGCGCGTGAGCGCCAGCACGCCCGTATTTTCGCCATAGGTGGTATTCGCCGGCGCGCCAAACAGCGCCGCCATGGAGGTGGCAAGGCCATCGCCCAGCAGCGTGCGGTGCAGGCCCGGGCTCTTGATGTAGTTCTCGCCCACGGTAGAAGAGATGGCGCACATATCGCCGATATGCTCGACGATGGTCGCCAGGGCAATCGGCACCATCACGCTGATCGCGCTGACCAGCGCGCCGGGGTTGCAATTGCCCGCCAGGGAGAACACCGTTTCATCCCAAACGACGGGCAGGCCAATCCACGCCGCTTCCTTCACGGGAGTGAAATCCACCATGCCGCAGATCGCCGCCACGGCATACGAGCCAACCACGCCCAGGAGAATCGGCACGATCTTAATCATGCCGCGGCCCCAGATGTTGCACGCGATGACAATAACAATGGCGAGCAGGGCGATCCACCAGTTGTCGTTGCAATTGTTCACCGCAGAATTGGCCAGCGTCATGCCGATGCTGATGATCACCGGGCCGGTTACAATCGGCGGGAAGTAACGCATGACCTTTTCCGGCCCAAAGATGCGGAAGAGGCCCGCCAGCACGACATACAAAAGGCCCGCGCAGGCGACGCCGACGCCGGCATAAGGGATCCAGTTGGCAATTTCAGGATACACGCCCAGCAATTCGGCAACGTGGGTGTATCCGTAAATAAAGGCGAACGATGACCCAAGAAACGCGGGGACCTTGCCCTTGGCGAGCAGGTGAAACAAAAGGGTGCCCAGTCCAGCGAACAAAAGCGTAACCGACACGCTCAATCCCGTGAGCGCGGGCACAAGAACCGTCGCGCCAAACATGGCGAACATGTGCTGGAAACCCAGCAGCAGCATCTTCGGGTATCCCAACGTCCGGGCGTCGCGAATCCCTTTGTCTGACATAAAAACCCTCTCCCTTATTCTGTTGTCCTTGGCATGCCGCAAAATCGCATTCAACCTATAAAACCACATATTCTTCCAAAAGTCAAGCCAATTTTGAACATTTTACGGGAATAAAACGAATATTTCGCCATATTTCGCCACGTTCGCGCCACACTTCCCCATGCGCACAAATCCGCGCAAAAGGCGCTTTCTCTTTTCGCATGTAAAAAACCCTTGTTCTTTCAGCCGCGCGATTGCCAAGCCCGGCGAAATGTGGTACACTAAAGCAAGCGAAAAAAATGGCGCAAAAGCGGCTCTGTGGCCCGGCTTTTGCCAAATGCCAAACGCAAAGAAACAGGAGGGCAAAATATGCCAAGCGATATCGAAATAGCCCACAGCGTAACGCCGCGCCCCATCGTAGAAATCGCCGCCCAATTGGGCATCCGCGAATCCGAGCTGGAATTATACGGCCCCTGGAAAGCCAAAATTGCCAGGCCCATTGGAGAAGCGCGTGGAAAACTGATCCTGGTAACGGCCATCACGCCCACAAGCGCAGGGGAAGGCAAAACCACAACATCCATCGGCCTGGCGGATGCCATCGCCCGCCTGGGAAAGCGCGTGTGCCTCGCCCTGCGCGAGCCTTCGCTCGGGCCCGTGTTCGGCATCAAGGGCGGAGCCGCAGGCGGCGGATGGGCGCAAGTCATCCCCATGGAAGACATCAATCTGCATTTCACTGGCGACCTGCACGCCATTGGCGCGGCCAATAATCTGCTCGCCGCGCTCATCGACAATCACATCGCGCAGGGTAACGCGCTGGACATTGATCCCCGCCGCATCACCTGGCGGCGCTGCCTGGATATCAACGACCGCCAGCTGCGCAGCATTATTTCCGGCCTGGGCGGCACAGCCAATGGTATGCCGCGCGAAGACGGCTTCGACATCACCGTGGCCAGCGAAATCATGGCCGCGTTGTGCCTGAGCGCAGATCTCGCCGATCTCAAAACGCGCCTTGCACGCATTGTCGTGGCCTACAATTTTGCCCAGGAACCCGTAACGGCGGGCGGCCTGCGCGCGCAGGGCGCGCTGTGCGCCCTGCTCAAAGACGCCATCAAGCCCAATCTGGTGCAAACGCTGGAAGGCACGCCTGCTCTGGTGCACGGCGGACCCTTCGCCAATATTGCGCACGGCTGCAACAGCCTGATCGCCACAAAAACGGCGCTGTCGCTGGCCGATTATGTCGTAACCGAAGCGGGCTTTGGCGCGGATCTGGGCGCGGAAAAATTTCTGGATATCAAGTGCCCGGCGGGTGGACTCGCGCCCAGCGCCTGTGCAATCGTCGCCAGCGTGCGCGCGCTGAAGCACCACGGCGGGGGGGATCTTGCAGCCGGGATTCCCAACCTGCTCCGTCATATCGAAAATATCGCAAAATATGGCGTGCCTGCCGTGGTCGCTATCAATCGATTCCCGGACGATACGTCGGAAGAGCTCGCCTTGGTCGAAGAAAAGTGCCGCGAAGCAGGCGCGCGGGCCATCATCAGCGACGTATGGGCCAGGGGCGGCGAAGGCGGCCTGGAACTCGCCCGCCACATCACGGGCGAACTATGCGCGCAGCCTGCCCACTACGCGCCCCTGTATTCCCCCGACATGCCCCTGCGCAAAAAAATTGAAACCGTCGTGCGCGAAATTTACCGCGGCGACGGTGTGGACTTTGCGCCCAGCGCGCTCAAGCAGCTGCGCCGCCTGGAAAAATTGGGCTTCGGTTCACTGCCCGTGTGCCTGGCGAAAACGCAGTACTCCTTCTCGGATGATCCCAAAAAGCTGGGCGCGCCCACAGGCTTCCGCATAACCGTGCGCTCCATAAAGCTTTGCGCTGGCGCCGGATTTGTGGTCGCGCTCACAGGCGATATCATGACCATGCCCGGCCTGCCAAAAGTGCCCGCCGCCGAGAATATCGACGTCGATGAAAACGGCGTGATCAGCGGCCTGTTCTAGGCCCGAGGCAGCCGGGCGCCCAATTCTCTTTGCTTTTTCGCGCCCATAGATATGCAAATTCCGTCCGCACCCTTTTTCGGGTGCGGACGGAAAAATGGTTCGGATCAGCGCCAGTCTCTCCCAGGCAGCCGTTTGCAGCTTGCGCCGTACAGCGGTTCTATTCCGTTTCTTCCTGCTCGCTGTGGCACGCCTTGCGCCGGTAGGACAACGGCGTCATGCCGACAACGCGCTTAAACACCTTGGTAAAGTGGCTTTGATCGCCAAATCCCGTTTCCTGCGCAATCTCAGAAAGCGGCTCATCGGTGGAGACGAGCAATTCCTTGCATTTATCAATGCGCAGCGTTGTATAAAACTGCATAACGGTCACGCCCATTTTGCGCTTGAACAACCGGCAAAGATACGTGGGCGAAAGATAAACGCTGCGGGCGATATCCTCCAGCGACGTTTTTGCGGCATAGTGCAGCTGCATAAACTGCACAGTGCGATGGATGATATCCGCATCCCGCATTTCCGAAAAATTGAACGCTTCATCCATATAGCGCTTGATCGACCGGGAAAGCCATACGCAAAGCGCGTCAAAATCGCCATTTTCCCGCATTTCCGCCATGCACCGGTCGTTCAGCGCCAGCACTTTTTCCGGCGGCGCGCCCTCATCGATGGCCGTGCGGGAAATCAAAATCAGCAGTTCATACGCGCGCGCCTGAATGGCCCGAATATCGCGCCCCTGCGCAAACATGATGTGGCCCAGCAATTCGTTGAGCAATTTCTGCGCCTGTTTTTGCTCGCCGCGCGCGAGCGCCTGCAAAAAAGCGCGTTCCAAGCGGAACGGATACTCCGGCGCCTCACGCCCGCGCTTGAGTTCTTGAATGTAAGCGACAATCTGGCCCTGCATGGCCGTGGTTTCCTGCGCGCCCTGCAGCCGGTTGATATCGGATACATTCTGGATGAATCCCGCAGACATGAACAGCATGGTAGCGAGCGCATGAATGGTCTGCGGGGTGGCATAGGGGATCTTGCGCACAATGGGCAGAATTTCCTCAATTTCTGCCTGTGACATGCGCATGCACTCCACCAGATCATAGGCGACGTAATCCATTTCGTCCACCATGCGAAATGGCCCCACCGTGATCTGCGCCTGGCTGCCATTGGGCCCCAGGATTGGCGATACAAAACAGTTCATTCCCATCGCGCAGGAATACACATAGCTTCCGCCAAAGCGCTCCGCTTCGCGCATGCCATACAGTTGGGTTTGCGTGCAGGTTCCTTCTCCGCGAGCGGCGGCTTTGCACAATTCACACGCCGTGCAGCCATATCCCTGGGCAAACAGCAGCCTGCCCTGCGCATCTGTCACCGTGCATCCAATGCCCGCGGCGGTGCAGAACGCACTCGCGCATTCCCGCAACAATTTTTCATCGATGGTATCGCTCATGTTCCGCTCCCCGGCAGCGAGCCGCTCTCAACTTTCCACCGCGTTGACCAGCGGCGCCAAATGCTCTTCATAATGCGCGCGAAGCCGTTCAAAGCTCTCCGCGCTCAAATCATGCTCCAGCTTGCAGGCGTCCTCCTGGGCAACCTGCGCATCCACGCCCAGCGCGATCAGATACTTGGTCAGAAGCTGGTGGCGTTCATAGATCCGCTCGGCAATCTCCCGCCCGGCGCTCGTGAGCGTAATGTATCCCTCCGCGTCCATCACGATATAGCCATTTTCCCGAAAATGCTTCATGGCTACGCTTACGCTCGGCTTGGAGAAGCCCAATTCCGTCGCCACATCGATGGAGCGCACCACGCCTCTGCGCTTTTCCAGCATCAAGATGGTTTCCAGATAATTTTCCCCTGATTCATAAATCTTCATGGCGCACCTCCATAAGCGCGCATTTCGCGCCTCACTCCAAGGCCTTCTCGCCTATAAAGCCATCATAACAGATATTGGCCCCAAAATCAAGTCGCGCTATGGCACAATCGCAACCTTCATAGCGCCGTCCCGCCGGTTTGCAAACAAATCATAGGCCGCATCGATCTCCCGGAGCGGATAGGTATGCGTAATCAACGGCGTTGTATCCAGCCGGCCGGCGGCGATTTCCCGCAGAATGGCGTCGCAATCGCATCCATCCACGCCGCCCGTTTTAAACGTAAGATTCTTCCCATACATTTCCGGCAAAGGCAAAATCTGCGGCTGGTCATACAGCGCCACCACCGTCACCGTAGCGTTGGGCCGGGCGCATTTCCACGCCAGTTGAAAGCTGTCCTGCGCGCCCGCAACTTCCAGCACCACATCCGCGCCGCCATGGGCGCTATTCTCCCGCACAAACGCTTCCACATTTTCCGGCGCGCACATCAGCGCCTGCGGAAACATCCGGGCAGCAAACGCGCGCCTCCCCGCATCTTTTTCGCACACAATTGCGCGCACAGGGCGGTGTAGCAGCGCACAGGCCAATGTGCACAAACCTGCCGGTCCCGCGCCCAGGATCAACACCGTATCTTCTGGCCCAATCTGCGAAATGCGCGCGGCCCAATAGCCTGTGGCCAAAATGTCCCCCACAAAGAGCGCCTGCGCATCGCTAACGCCCGCGGGAATGCGGCTGAGCCCCTGATTGGCCAATGGCACGCGCACAAACGGCGCCTGTCCTCCGTCAATCCGGCAGCCCAGCGCCCAGCCGCCCAGGGGATGGACACAGTTGTTCACATATCCTTTCCGGCAGAAAAAGCATTCGCCACAAAAGGTCTCCACATTGACGGTAACGCGATCGCCCACCCGCACAGCCGTCACGTCAGGGCCGATGGCCTCCACTACACCCACCATTTCGTGGCCCACCGTGATCCCCGGCATTGCCTGCGGCACATCGCCATGCCGGATGTGCAAATCGCTGGCGCAAATGCTCGCCAGCGTTACGCGCACAATGGCGTCCTGTGCTTCCAGGATTTGAGGTTCCGGTTTTTCCATAAGCGCGAACCGGCCGCGCTCCAAATACGTATACGCAAGCATGACGTTCTCCCTTTCCAAAGCCCGGCCCACGGGCCGCATAAAGCTATTATAGCACGTCAACGCGCTTCTGTCACGAAAAAACGGCAAATCATTTCCAGCCGGGCCAGAATTCCGGCAACGCCTTTCTGTGCCGCCCGGCATTTGCTTCTTGCACTTTCTGCCTGCCAAGTGCTATAATGCTTTCATAAAGAAGGGAAAGGAATCCCGGTTCAAAGCGCCTGCCTTTGCGCCGGAGGTGTGGAAGCCGTGCAATGTTGGAATGAATGGTTCGGTGAGGCCAGGCCGGGCGCGCCGCTGGTGTTCCTGCTGGCGGGCGAGCCGGACGAGCTGATGGTTTCCCTGCGCCCGGCGCTGGAACCCGCCATCGCGCAGGGAAATTGCCCCGCCTTTTTGCTGGCGGGATTCGCGCCAGTGGACTGGGACAGGGATTACTCGCCCTGGCCCGCTCAAGACAGCCAGGGACGCGCCTTTGCGGGCGAAGCGAACGCGTTGCTGCCGCGCGTGCGGGAAACTGCCGCGCAGCTGCAAGCGCGGCATTCGCTGGGAAATGCGGTTTACCCCGTGGGGTATTCGCTGGGTGGGCTGGCCGCGCTGTATTTTCATTGTGAAGCCGGCTTCTCCGGCTGCGGCAGCTGCTCCGGCTCGCTGTGGTATCCCGGCTGGCTGGAGTATTTGAAAACGCGCGCGCCGGGTGGCAAAATCTATCTCAGCCTGGGCGGCAAGGAGAAAAACGCGCGCGATCCGCTGATGCGCACCGTGGAAGATGCCACCATCCAAACGAAAGCGCTGTTGTCCTCCTCCGCGCGCTGCACCTTCGTCCACGAACCTGGCGGGCATTTTCGCGATGTGCCGCAGCGCCTGGCCCGGGCCATCCTCTGGCTGCTCGGCGCATAGCAGGTTCATTTTACGAATCTTCTTTCCTGCCATACAGGCCTTCCAGATATTCGGAAGGCGTGATGCCCACGATCTTTTTCAATTGGCGCGAGATCCGCTATACGGCCAAAGGAGGGCTTTCTATGCGCGCAACCGTTACTCCCGCCCAAACAGCGGGCGAAATTGAGCAAGTTATCCGGCAGAATGAAACCACGGTCTTTGCCCCGGGCCGCTATTGCCTGGAGCGGCCCCTGCGCCTTCTCGGCCTGCAAAGCCGCACGCTGCTGGGCGAACCCGGCGCGGCGCTGTGCGGCGCGCGTCCCGCGCGCGTGCGGTGGGAGGCGCGCGGAGAAAACCTGTATGGCGCGCGGCTCGCGCCGGGCCTCGCGGCCGACGGCCTGCGCGCCGGGGAGGTTTCCTTCCGCCCCGCGCGTTACCCTCACGCAAGCGATCCGAACGCCATTTTCGGCGGCACTGCCGCCGACGCGCTGGAATTTGCCGCCTCCTGCGCCCACCCGGAAGACGGCGTGCTGCACGCCATGCACGCCCACCTTTGGGGCGATGTACACTACCAGATCACCGGCCGCGGCGCGGATGGGGCGCTCGCGCTTTGCGGCGGCTGGCAAAACAACCGCCCGATGGGCATGCACCGCGAATACCGCTTTGTGGAAAATCTGCGCGAAGCGCTGGGCGCGCCGGGCGAATTCTTTTACGACCGCCGCACCGGCGAATTGCTGGTATGCGCGTTGGAAGCGCCCGGCGAAGAAATCCATCTCATTTCCCAGCCTTATCTGGTGGAAATGCGCGATTGCCGCAACGTGCGCTGGGAAGGGCTGGTCTTTGAGGACAGCGCCCGCACGTTCCTGGCCCCTTACGAACCGCTGCTGCGCAGCGACTGGTGCATCCACCGGGGCGGCGCGGTGTTCGCGGAAAATGTAGCGGATATCGCCCTGCACGGCTGCGAATTTCGCCGCCTGGGTTCCAACGCGCTGTTTTTCAGCGGGAACGCGGCGCGCTGTACCGTTTCCGAATGCTACTTCCACGACCTCGCCGCCAGCGCCATCTGCTTTGTGGGCAAGCCCTCCTGCGTATCCTTCCCCTGCCCGACCGTCGACGCGCCCGAATTCTTTCCGCCGGATGTAGAAAGCGTTGGGCCGCAGAGCGAGGAGTACGCGCGCGACTGCGCGGTGGAAAATTGCCTGATTCGCGACATTGGCCAGGTGGAAAAGCAGACCGCCTGCGTGGAGATCGCCATGAGCGCGCGCATCCGCGTTGCGCGCTGCACCCTGCACACCTGCCCCCGCGCGGCCATCAACATTGGCGACGGCACCTTCGGCGGACATTGCATCGAAGGCAACGACATCTTCGATACCGTGCGCGAAACCGGCGACCACGGCAGCATCAACGGCTGGGGGCGCGACCGTTTCTGGCACGCGCACGGGCTCAATAGCGCGCAAATGCGCGATTTGGCGCTGCGCGACGCGGTGGAAACCACGGTGCTGCGGCAAAACCGCGTGCGCTGCGACCACGGCTGGGACATCGACCTGGACGACGGTTGCAGCAATTACCTGGTGGAGGACAACCTCTGTCTCGCGGGCGGGTTGAAATTCCGCGAAGGCTTTTGCCGCATAGCGCGCGGCAACCGCCTGATCAACAACACCTTCCATCCCCATGTGTGGTTTGAAAACAGCGGCGATGTATTCGAGGGAAACCTCGTCATGCGGCCCTATTTGCCCATTGGCATGCCAGAGCGCTGGGGCGAGCGCGTGGACGGCAACCTGCTGGCCATCGCTTCCGGCCCCGAACGGCCCGCAGCGGAGCTTGCGCGCCTGAGCGGGCAGGATGAATCCTCCATCGCGCGCCCCGTCGCGTTCGATGAAAATTTGCAGCCCCTGGATGGGCGCTTTCAGCAAAACGGCGCGTATGGCGTGACCTCTGCCCATCTGCGCGCCCTGGCCGCGGCTTGCCCCGTGGACGCGCCCACGCCCCTGCCGGATTGGGACAAAGGAAAAACCTGGCGCTTAAATGACATCGTTTTCAAGGGAATCGACAATGACGGGGAAATGAGCGCCTTCGCCACGCCCGGGCACCATGGCGTACTCATTCTTTCCCTGCCGCCACACTGCCCCTGGTACATCAACGGTTTGCGGGAAAACACCGCCGTCGTGACGTTCAACGGAACGCTCATCGACGGCCCGGAGCATTTCCTGCACCTCTACGCGGATCTGGGCGCGGGGGCAGAAATCCGTCTGGGCACGCGAAACATGTTGAACGGCGCGGCGGAGGTCCGCACCCACAAAGAATAAAGCCATTAAAGGAGGTACCCCGTCCATGACAAACGCGCGATATATCATGCCCATGAATCGCCCTGCCAGCTGGTGGGCCAGCCCCTATCGCGAGGGCATTCCACTGGGCAATGGCGCGACCGGCGCGCTGGTGTATGGCGGCGCGGCTTTTGAAAGGGTTCTATTGACCCATGCCGCCTGTTGGCGCGGAGGTGTTTCACCCGAACTGCCGGATGTGAGCGCGTGCCTGCCAGAAATGCGGGAGAAGATTATAAACGGCCACATGCCCGAGGGCGACCGCATGCTGGAGGACGCGCTTTGCCGCGCGGGATATCATCCGCGTTGCGCGGCCATCGTACCCATGGCGGATCTGCGCGCCGTCACGCCCGCGCACCATGGTTTTCGCCACTATCGCCGCACGCTGGATATGGAAAACGCCTGCGCGGAAGTCTCCTATCAGGATGGCGCGCGCCAATACCGCCGCCGCTATTTCGTTTCCCGCGCCGACGATGTGCTGGCGATGGAAATCGCGTCCAACGCCCCGCTGGAGGATGTTTCCGTGCTGCTGGAAGCGCATCCGCCCGAGGGCGCCGGTGCGCAACCCATCGTGCCAGAAGTCATCGAGCAGCGTTCCGATGGCGAATACCTCTTTTTTGCCGCTCAGCTGGATGGACGGCCATTCGGTGCGGTCTGCCGCGTGATTCGCGAAAACATGCGCATTCTGGTGCTGGCAAAAGTGTTTCCCGACGGCAACCCTGCCGACGAAATGCCCCGGCTGCGCGCAGCGCTCGCAGCCCTGCAGGCGGATTTCGACGCGCTGCTAAAGGCGCACATTCCCGCCCACCGCGCCCTCTTCGACCGCTGCCGGTTCGAATTGGCAGACGAACGGTTCCCCGTAAACGCTTTCAACAGCGAATTGCTGGAGGATGCGTATGAGAGCGGCCTGTGTTCCAACCGCCTGACGGAGCGCATGTGGGCCTACGGCCGCTACCTGCTGATCTCCGCCACGCGGGAGGGCGGGCTGCCCTGCGCGCTGCTGGGGCTGTGGTGCGGGGAATATGGCGCCGGCTGGTCCTTCAACATGGCGAATATCAACCTGCAAATGATCTACTGGCAGGCCGTGGGCGGCAACCTGCCGGAATTGATGTTGCCAGTGTTCCAATACTACGGGAATATGCTGCCGGCCATGCGGGAGTGCGCGCGAAAGCTCTATGGCTGCGGCGGCATTTGGCTGTGCGCAGTCACGGCGCCGGGCAGCGCCGGAGCGCCTTTCGCTGGCCGCCATATTTTGAACTGGACGGGCGGCGCGGCGTGGGTTTCCCGCATTTACTACGACTATTGGCTGCTGACGGGCGACGAGACCTTCCTGCGCGAACATCTGTGGCCATTTCTCAAGGAAACCGCCGCGTTCTACGCGGATTTTGTGCAGTGGGAAGGCAAAAGCTGGTACATTGCACCCTCGGTTTCGCCCGAAAATGAGCCCTCGGCCTATTTGGGCGCGGGCGAACTGTGCGGCTCGCAGGGGTGTGCGAACGCAACGATGGACATCGCCCTTATCCGCGAACTGTTTTCCACCATGCTCCGTCTGCTGCCATTGGTGGGAGAAGGCGCGCAGTGGGAGGCCCTGTGCCGGAAAATGCTGGATGGAAGCCCTGCGTATGCGGTGAACGCCACCGGCGCGGTGCGGGAATGGCAACATCCCGATTTTGCCGATAACGACCACCACCGCCACCAGTCGCACGTTTACCCGCTCTTTCCCGGCTGGGAACACGCGAGGAGCGCGCAGCGGGAAATGTTCCGAAAAGCCATAGAGAACCGCCTGACCACTGGTTTTTCTGACCAGACGAGTTGGAGCCTGATGAACATGGCCTGCTGCTTCGCCCGCTTGAACGACGGCGAAAGCGCGAACCATTGCCTGGATCTGGTGTCCCGCGCGATGCTGATGGGGAACCTGTTCACCACGCACAACGACTGGCGCTCCATGGGCATTGGCATGGATCTCACATGGGCGCCTTTCCAGATCGACGCCAACATGGGGTGGACGGCGGCCGTGCAGGAAATGCTCGCCTTTTCCTGCGAGGACCGGCTCGACCTGTTTCCCGCGCTTCCCAGCCGTTGGCAGCAGGGACGTTTCCTCGGGCTACGCGCGCGCTGCGGCGTAACGATGGATCTTGAATGGGATAGCACACAGTGCCGCGCGACGCTGACCGCCCAGCGCGAAACCCGTATTCAGCTGGATTTCCCCCATTGCACGCCGCAAAACGTATGCCTGCGCGCCGGGGAAACGATTTGCCTGTGCGGTGAACGTCCCTGAAAAAAAGCGCTAGAATCCTTTCCGGCAAATATTGTTGAGTTACAAGCCAAAAAATGAACGGGATCCAGGAAAACCCATCGACGATTCTGAAAAGCATTCACGTTGGGCAAAAACGGGCCAGATATGCCCGTTTCATTGGCAAATATGCAAGAATAGGATGTGCTCAACACATCATTGAGCACATCCTTAGGTGGAAAATGACCCTAATTGTGATACAAATGAACCCCCTTTGGCGTTAGGGGGTTCACTTCGCGCAAAGGGGGTTCACCATAAATAGCTACTATTTGGTTTCCCACAGTAATATTGTTGTGAAAACAAACAACACCGCAAAGAGCAGGACAAACGCAACCTGAGCGATATCATTTACAGCCTTGCTTTTTGAAACGGAAAAGCTATATGGCTCATCCCACTTATTTGTGACGCTCAAAATGAGATACACTGTCCAATACAATACCGACGGAAGCGCCACAATCGCGGTCCAAAGGGAATCGGTCAATACGATGGGCTTTTCAAACCACAGAAAGCTGATAACTGCCAAAACGGGGGAGATATAGTGCAAAACAATGTTCACCAGTCTGTATGAATAGCCGGGCTTGCAGTCGCTGCTTCCGATTCTGTTTTTATCCTCTCGGCAGGTGATGGAGAGAAATGTAAAAACAAACATGGTGACCACCAAACCACAGGTAGCAACATAGCGAAAACCCTTCGCTGCGGTAAGCAGCCGGGAGACATTCATACAATCTGCGGCAACCGCAATCACAAAGAATGTGCTTACAAGGATCGATATGAAATTTTGCAGGTAGGTGTAATACTTAAATATGTACCTTTTGTTTCTGATGCCACATAATGCCCACGTTTGTATGGCAAGAAGAAGTATGTTAGCTATGAGCGACAGAATCAGATTCGTATCCATACGCGATTTCCTCTCACCAAGGCCGGGTAGTCATATGCTTTATCCGGGAATAGTATAGCATATCCGGGTAATAAATTCTACGATAGCCTGCTGCCAATCCCGTCTTCAAAGGCGCTGGGTGGCAGAGGCTATCGTTTTATCCGACGGCTGCTGGTACATCAAAAGCCCGAAAGCCAATAAAATCAGGACTTTCAAGCAAAAGAAAAACACCGAAATCCTGATACCCATTGTATCAAAATTGCGGTGCTTCTTTGGCGGAAGCGGTGGGATTCGAACCCACGTGCCCTTGCGGACAACCGCATTTCGAGTGCGGCTCGTTACGACCACTTCGATACGCTTCCAATTTTTTCATCTTTTACTGCAAAGATGCGTAAAAACAACATTATTAATGATACGTGCCAGCAAGCAAAAAGTCAAGAGTTTTCTGCAGAAAATATAGAATAACAGAGGCTGCCAAATTTCAGCAGCCTCTGTTTTGTTTTTTACGGAACCATATTACCTGCCGCTTTATACAGCCCATACCATTCCTCACGAGCCAGAGGAATTTCTGAACCCGCACAGCCTTCCAACATTCTGGAAGGTCTTGTGGTACCCAATACAACCTGAATATTAGCCGGATGACGGGTCAACCAGGCCACTGCAATACCAGTAGGAGTCACGCCGTATTTTTCTGCCAGCTCTTCACATTTACGGTTAAGCTCTGCATATTTCTCCAAATCACCCAGGAAAGGCCCCTCGAAAAAGCCCTTCTGGAAT
>DVJN01000131.1 GCA_018716755.1 Candidatus Alectryocaccomicrobium excrementavium | reverse complement strand
TTTCGTCACCGGGCTCACGCTGGGCAGCGTGAAAGGATAGGAGGCATGCTATGAGAAGGCGCGCGGCCGGATTCCGGCATTCTCTGATGCGGCGGATGTTCGCCGTGTTTCTTCTCACGGTCGTGCCCATTCTGCTGGGCTGCCTGGCCGTTTACCGCCAGGGCAGCAACCTCGCCTGGCGGCGCGGGCTGCGCATGGTGGACGCGGAACAGAACTACCTGCTGGAAACGATCGACCGGGAACTGACCAACATCTGCACCTCGCAGCTGGAGCTGACGCTGGGCGACGACATCACCTATATGATCAATATGGACGGCGTGCTGAGCGATTATTGGCACTACCGCAACATTTCCGATATGCTGGACCAGCTCAACCAGATCGCCCGCAACAACTACTGGATCACGCAGATCCGCCTGCACATCCCCTCCATGGGGAAAACGCTCACCAGCGATTTGGATCTGTTGCCGCTGATGGAGGAATGCGGCCAGCTCTCCGCGCGGCAGAACAACGTGTCCATCTTTTATCCCGTGCTGGACGGGCACTTCTGCATCGTTTCGTGCAATCCCCTGCTTAAGGGCGAGGAACAGTATTATATCGTCACGCAGCTGCGGTTTGAGCAGCTGGCCGCGCTGTTGCCGCCCACGCTGGGCAGCAACGGCGTGCAGCTGTATCTGGGCACGGGCGATGGGCGCACGTTCTTTTCCTATAACGAGGATGCCGGGCCCGCGCCTTCCGGCCTTGCGGACGCCGCCGGGCAGGCGCAGCGCGTGGCGCTGAACGGCAAAAACTATATCCTGCGCTGCGACCCGCTCTTCTATGGCCAGCTGCAATTGGTGATGCTGCTGCCGGAGGAGGCGCTGGGCGCGGAAACGGACGCCTACCGCCTCACCTTCGAGCTGATCGGCCTGGGCTCCATCGTGCTGGTGGCCTGCCTCATCTGGGTGTTTTACCGCCAGGTCAACCGGCCGGTGCACGAGCTGGCGCAGGGCTGCGAACAGGTGCGCGATGGCAAACTCACGTTCGATGTTCCGCCCATGCGCACCAGCGAGTTCCAGCTGCTTTCCGATGGGTTTTCCACCATGCTGGGGCGCATCCGCAAGCTGATCGACGAAAACTACCGCCAGAAGATCCTGGTGCAGCAGATGGAGCTCAAGCAGCTGCACGCCAAGGTGAACCCGCATTTTCTGCACAACAGCCTGCTGAATATCCGCGCCATGGCGCAGTTGCAGGATTACGAGGGCATAGAGGATATGACGGAAAAGCTGTCGAAGTTCTATCTTTATGCCACGCGCACCCATCGGGAAATCGTGGCCGCGCGCGAGGAATACGAATACACGCAGCTGTATATCGATATCCAGTCCGTCCGCTTTGGCGAGCGCATCCGCGCGCAGGTGGAGCCGCTGCCCGAGGACTGCGCGGATGTGGGCATGCCGCGCTTCATCCTGCAAAATCTGGTGGAAAACGCCTATAAATATGGCGTGCCCGCCCAGGGCGCGGGCCTGATCCGCCTGCGGTGCGAATCGCAAAGGGACGCCGTGTACTTCCGCGTGGAGGACAATGGCACGCAATTCGATGAAGAAAAGCTGCGCGTGCTGCGCGAAATCATCGAGACGGAGCGCGAGGACGGCCTGCCCGGCACGGGATTGATGAACATCGCCCTGCGGCTGAAATTGCACTATGGGCAATCCGGCCTTTTGCGCCTGGAGCGCAGCGCGCTGGGCGGCCTGTGCGCAACGGCCGTCATCCCCAGAGGAAAGGATGGGGATAAATCCTCCGGCCAGCTTTGAGGGCCTCAGAAAGGTTGAAACCTCACCAATCGCAAAACTGTTCGATTTGAAAACAAAACTATCAGGAGGAAACAGGGATGTACCAGGTGCTGCTGGTGGACGATGAAGCGCTGATCACCGACGGGCTGGCGGAATACCTCGCGCGGCGCGCGCCGGAGCGGTTTGAGATTCTCAAGGCCTATTCGGGCGCGGGCGCGCTGGAAATCGCGGGCCGCATGCGCGTGGACATTCTGGTGACCGATATCGAAATGATGGGCTTGGACGGGCTCGCGGTGCGCCAGCGCGTGCAGGCGCTTTGGCCGCAATGCCGCGCGATCTTTCTCACCGCGCACGCCAATTTCGAATACGCCTATCAGGCCATTCAGGATCCGCCCGCCCGCTACCTCCTCAAATCCGAAGGTTTCGAGCGGCTCGCGCAAATTCTGGAGCAAACCGCCGCGGAACTGGACGAGGCGCTCTATAACGAATCCCTGCTGCGCGAGGCGCAAAGCGCGCGGGAAGGCAACCTGCAAAAGGTCATGCTGCTCGGCGCGGTTTTGCGCGGGGAAATGGCAGAAGAGGACGAAATGGCGCGGGATTTTGCCCATCTGGGCATTGGCCTGCGGCCCGGGGAAGCCGTGCTGCCCCTGCTGGTGCGGCTGTACGCGCCCGCATCCCAGGGCTACCGGCTGGCCGCGGTGAGCGGCTACATCCGCCGCCAGGCGGGCGGCGCGTGCCTGTGCGAGGCCGTGCCCTTTGGCCAGAACGAACTGGCCTGCCTTTTGCAGGGGCCGGGGCGGGAACTGGCGCTGCAATCGCAGATGGAGCTGTGGCACGAGGCGTTTTCGCGCATTTGCGGCGGCGACACGGGCATTGCCCTGGGCGCGCGGGCGGTCAGCTGGCGCGAGGCGGGCGCGGTGTTCCAGCGCATGAGCAGCGCGCTCTCGGGCGCGGCGGGCGAAAAGAACGTGTTCATCATCTATCAGCCCGAGGGCAAGGACGCGCCCCTCCTGCGGCGCGAAGCCCTCCGGCAGGCGCTCCGGCGGCAGCTGCGCGCCGGGGAAGCCGCCCTGCCCCTGCTGGAAGAAATCTACGCGGCCATGCCCGCGCGGGAAGCCGCTCTGTTGCTGGCCCAGTGCGTGGACGCGGCGCGCGCCGTGGACAGCGCGCAGCTGCTGGCCTGGAGCGAGGCGCTGGAATCGCTGCCGCGCGCCACGTCCGCAAACGAGGCGGCGCGCCTTTTGCAGCAGCTGTGCAGCAAAGTGCGCACCGAGCAAACGCGCGCCAGCACCCGCCAGCAGGCGCAGATCGTGCAGACCATCGACCGCTACATCGCCGAAAACTATTCCCGCGATATTGCGCTGAGCGACGTCGCCGCGCAGGTATATCTTTCGCCCGCCTATGTATCCAGCCTGTATAAGCGGCTGCGCGGCGCGGGCATTATGGATACCGTTCTGCGCACGCGCATGGCCCGGGCGCAGGAAATGCTGGTTTCCAGCAACCGGCAGATCCAGCAGATCGCCGCCGAAGTGGGCTACCATTCCGCCCGCTATTTCATCAGCAGCTTTCGCAACTACTGCGGCCTCTCGCCCAACGCCTACCGGGAAAAATATTGGAACGCAAAGGAGGAACCGGCATGCAATCCCCTGCAAACCCCGCAAACCCCGCTTTGAACGCCGCAAAACCCGCGCGAATTTCACTTGCCCACGCAAAAATTCTGAAATACGCTGTCGATAACGTCTTCGGCAGCGTCCTCGCCGGTGATTTCGCCCAGGCGAAGGAGGGCGGCGCGCAGATGCACGCTGAGCGCGTCCAGCGGCACGAGCGCGCGGGCCGCGTCCAGCGCCGCGCGGATTTCCAGGAGCGCCTCGCGGGCCAGGGCGATATGGCGCTCGCACACCAGCGCGTTTTCCCCCGCCTGGGGCGCGTCCAGCGCCTTTAAGATGGCGCGCTGCAATTCGCCCAGTCCCTCCCCCGTGAGGCAGGAGACTTCGATGGCGCCCGGCAGGGATTTGCGCACGGGCAGGTCGGTTTTGTTCAGCACGCAGATGGCGCGCGCGTCCAGCGCGGAGAGCAGTTCCCGGTCTTCCCGCGTCCAGGGCGTGCCCGCGTCGAACACGGCGAGCACCGCATCCGCGGCCGCGGCCGCGGCCCGGGCGCGCTCCACGCCGATTTTTTCAATCGCGTCCCCGGTTTCGCGCACACCGGCGGTGTCGCTGAGTTCGATCAGCAACCCGCCCAGGGAGATGCGCTCGGTGAGCACATCGCGGGTGGTGCCGGCAATATCGGTCACAATGGCGCGGTCGCTGCCCGCCAGCGCGTTCATGATGGAAGATTTGCCCACGTTGGGCGCGCCGAGCAGCACGCAGCTGGCCCCATCGCGCACTACGCGCGCGCGGCGCTCGTCCGCCTGGGCGCGCAAATCGCCCTCCAGGGCCGAAAGCGCCTCGATGAGCTGCGAGCGCGTAAATTCCTCGTCCACTTCTTCCGGAAAGTCCAGATGCGCCTCAATCCGCGCGATCTGGTCCACCAGCCGGGCGCGCATGGCGCGGATATAGGCGCTCACGCCGCCATCCAGCTGCCGCATGGCGGCGCGGCCCGCCGCCTCGCTGCCCGCGTTCACCAGCGCCATCACGGCCTCGGCCTCATCCAGCGTCACCCGGCCATGCAAAAACGCGCGCAGCGTAAATTCGCCCGGGTTTGCCGCGCGCGCGCCCAGCGAAAGCACCAGCGCGAGCACGCGCCGGGTGATATACCGCCCGCCGTGGCAATGGATTTCCGCAACGTCTTCCCGCGTGTACGTGTGCGGTGCGGGCAGGAACACGGCCATGGCCTCGTCTATGGCCCTGCCCGCGTCCATCACGTGGCCATAGGTCAAAACCCTGTCCCGCCGGGGCGCCGGTGAAAAGGCGCGCGAGAGAATCTCC
The DNA here is from genome assembly GCA_018716755.1 of Candidatus Alectryocaccomicrobium excrementavium. Classification (GTDB taxonomy): domain Bacteria; phylum Bacillota; class Clostridia; order Christensenellales; family Aristaeellaceae; genus Alectryocaccomicrobium; species Alectryocaccomicrobium excrementavium. The sequence goes on along the minus strand of DVJN01000131.1, from coordinate 2,431 downwards.
CGCGCGCCCGGTCCGCTGATGCGAATGATGGCCACGCCGCCCTCCCCCGGCGGGGTGGCGACGGCGGCTATCGTATCCTGGGAAATCACAGCAGGCTCGCCGCTCCTTCATCCAGGAAGAACTGCACGTTCTGGTGCGCGCGCAGGATCGAGGCGGGAACCTTCGGGTCGATGTTGCCCTTGATGCTGTCGCGAATGGCCTTGGCCTTGCCTTCGCCGGTGGCCAGCAGCACCACGCGCCTGGCGTTCATGATGCCGCCCACGCCCAGGGAAATGGCCTGGCGCGGCACATCGTCCGCCGAATCGAAGAAGCGGGCGTTGGCGTCGATGGTGGACTGGGTGAGCGTGATCACGTTCGTGGGATACACGAACACGTCGTTGGGCTCGTTGAAGCCGATGTGGCCATTGTGGCCGATGCCCAGCAGCTGCAAATCGATGCCGCCAGCGGCTTCCACCGCCGCGTCGTAGGCCTTCGCGTCCGCCTCGTGGTCCGCGCCAATGCCGCAGGGCACGTGCGTGTTGGCCTTATCGATGTTGATATGGTCAAACAGGTTCTCGTTCATGAAGCGGCGATAGCTGCACACATGCGCCGGATCCAGCCCCACGTATTCATCCAGATTGTACGTGCGCACGCGCGAGAAATCGATCAATCCCTCGTGGTTCATGCGGGCCAGCTCCTTATAGAGCGGCACCGGGGTCGAGCCGGTCGCCAGGCCGAGCACGCAATCGGGCTTTTTGAAAATTTCCGCCGCAAAAACCGTTGCCGCCGCGCGGGCGACTTCTTCCGCATTCTTGTACACAAATACCTGCATTATGAATCCACTCCTTCCTGCCCATATTATAGCACATTTAGCGTTAAATGAACAGGGAACACGAGAAATTTTCCGGATTTTATGATACAATACGGGCAAGGAGGCGATGAAATGAGCTTTCGTCTTGTGACGGACGGAACGTGCGACCTGAGCCACGCGGTTGCGCTGGAAAGAGATATCCCCGTGATCCCCTTTAAAGTGGCCGTGGGAAACGAAGATTTCCGGCCCTATAACGGCGACCCGGGGCTGAAAAATACGTTCTCCATCGGCGAATTCTATGCCCGCATGCGCGCGCAGGAAAACACGCACACCTCGCAGATCAACCCCGAAGATTACATCCGCTATTTTACCCCCATGCTGGAAGCCGGGGAAGACGTTTTGTATCTGGCCTTTTCCTCCGGCCTGAGCGGCAGCTGCCAGAACGCCATGCTCGCCGCGCGCGAGTTGGAAGAAAAATATCCCGGCCGCCGCCTGGAAGTGGTGGACACGCTGTGCGCGTCGCTGGGGCAGGGGCTGCTGGTCTGGCTTGTGGACGACCGGCGCAAATCCGGCGCCAGCCTGGATCAGGCGCGCGATTATGCCCTCGCCCTGCGCAAGCGCATTGTGCATGCCTTCACCGTGGACGATCTCAATTTCCTGCGCCGCGGCGGCAGGCTCAGCGGCGCGGCGGCCGTGCTGGGCACCATGCTCTCCATCAAGCCCATCCTGGATGTGAACGCGGAGGGCAAGCTGGCCGTGTTCGATAAGGTGCAGGGCCGCAAGCGCGCGCTGAAAGCGCTGGTGGACCGCATGGAAGCCTGCACCCGCAATCCGGGCGCCTATCCCGTGTTCATCACCTACGCCGATTGCCGGGAAGACGCGCTGCTCCTGGCGGACATGGTGCGCGAGCGCTTCCACATCGAAATCGCGCACATGAACGACATGGGCCCCATCATCGGCGGCCACGCTGGCCCCGGCACGCTCGCACTGGTGTTCGTGAGCGACGAGGAGAAAAAATAATCCATTTGAAATTTCAAATCGCGCGGGGAGATGGTTTTCTTCCCCGCGCGATGGTTTTTGAAAACTTAACGCGCGCGCCCATTGACAAAGGCCAGGGGAGGCAGTATAATATCCTCGTTGGTTAGTTTAATCTAACTCACAGTTTGAACCCTCTCCCCCTCGCGCAAATGTTGAAACAGCCCGCGGTACTCCACCACCGCGGGCTGTTTCAGCATTTGAGGAACCAATTACACTTCACGCGAAAGCCCGGGCACAATCGCGCCATTCTCGTTGAGGCGCGCTCGCAGGGTCTGCGCGTCCAGCGCGTCCACGCCCACGCCCGCCTGGCAGGCCATAACCATGCAGGATGCTTACACCGGTAAAAACCTTTCCTTCCACGCACACCAGGCCGTCAAAATCGCAGAAGCATGCCCGTTTTGCGAAAACGCGTAGGCCACCGGCTGGTGGAAATGCAACCGCACGTCCGCATCAAGCGCCATATCGTCCATAAACACTGCCGCCTCGAAGGCGTTGACCCCCACAATCATCCAACATACTCTAGCAGGCTTGCCCAAACAGCATTTTGAATATTTATCAAATTATGCATATTGACAACACAATTATAATATAGTATTATAAATA
>DVJN01000130.1 GCA_018716755.1 Candidatus Alectryocaccomicrobium excrementavium | reverse complement strand
GGCTTTGGCCTGAAGCGCGTCGACGCCATCGTCAAGCGCTTGGGCGGTTATGTGAGCCGCAACAGCGAGGACGGCGCCTTCACCACGGAAATTCTGCTTCCGCAATAGCGCAATTTATCCCCCACGGCGCGCAATTCATCCCCGGATTGTGCGCTGCCGCTATTTTTGCGCTATACTGGCGCCGCAAAGGAGGAAACGCCATGGAAGACGCAAAACAAACCGCCCGGCCCCAATATGGCATGGGGCAAAACGTACTTTACATGCTGCGCACAGCCTGGCGCACGCGCAAAAGCGTGATCGCGCTGTGCGCCGCGCAAGCGCTGCTCAGCGTGGCGAGCGCGGCAGTAGGCATGTTCTTTGCCCCGGCGGCGCTGGGCGCGATCGAAACGGGCGCGCCGCTTGCGCGCCTGCTGGGAATCATCGGCGCGTTCTCGCTCGCGCTGCTGCTCCTAGGCGCCCTGGCCGCATACGCATCTGCCAACACAGAATTCGGCCGCATCCAGGTGCGCATGGAGCTTTTTTCCCGCACCATGCACAAAAGCGCCACCACCGCGCTGGCCAACGCGGAAAACCCCGCCTTCCAGGAAAAATCGGCCAAGGCCAACGCCGCCATGAACAGCAACGCTGCCGCTGCGGAGGCCATTTGGGATACGCTGCGCCAGATTCTGGAAAACGCGCTGGGGTTCCTTCTATATCTTTCGCTGCTCACCGCGCTCGACCCATTGCTCGTGGCCGTAACGCTGGCGACCAGCGCGGCGGGCTTTTTCAGCGCCCATCGCATCCTGGGCTGGGGCTACCGCCATCGCCGCGAGGAAGAAAAGCCCCTCAAGCGGATGGAATATGTCCTGAACCAGGCAAAGAATACTGCCCTGGGCAAAGACCTGCGCATTTTCAGTATGCGGCCCTGGATTGAAGAGGTGTTTAGCAGCGCGCGGCGCGCCTATCATTCCTTCCACGCGCGCGCCGGCAAACGCTATTTTCTGGCCGACGCCATCGATGCGCTGCTCGCCCTGGCGCGCAATGGCATAGCCTATGCCTATCTCATCGCGAAGACCCTGTCGGGCGAATTGACGGTGGCAGAATTCTTGCTGTACTTTTCTGCCATCAGCGGCTTCACCACATGGGTCACGGGCATCCTTTCTTCCTTCACCACGTTGCACCGGCAAAGCCTGGAGCTTTCCACCATACGCGAATTTTGGGCGTATCCCGAACCGCTTCCGCTGGAAGGCGGTGAAACGCCGCCCGCGCTCCGGCCGGGCGATGCATGCGCGCTGGAATTGCGCGACGTTTCCTTTCGCTATCCGGGCGCGGAAAAAGATGTGCTTTCGCACATCAATCTGACCATCGCGCCGGGCGAAAAGCTGGCCATCGTAGGCCTGAATGGCGCGGGCAAAACCACGCTGGTGAAGCTGCTGTGTGGATTCTACGATCCTACCGGCGGCGAAGTGCGGCTAAACGGCCGCAACATCCGGCCTTATAACCGCCCCGCGTACCAGGCCCTGCTGGGCGCTGTGTACCAGAACTTTTCCCTGGTGCCCGCGAGCATCGCGCAGAATGTGGCGCAAGATCTGGAAAGCTTTGACCGCGCGCGGGTGCAAAACTGCCTGGAAAGAGCCGGCCTGGGAAACAAGATCCGCTCCCTGCCCCATGGCATGGACACCCACCTGGTGAAAGAAGTGTATGAAGACGCAGAGGAGCTTTCCGGCGGCGAGCTGCAGCGGCTGATGCTGGCCCGTGCGCTCTATAAAGACGCGCCCATCCTCGTGCTCGACGAGCCGACCGCCGCGCTCGATCCCATCGCCGAGAGCGATATCTACCAGAAGTATCGCGAAATGACCGTTGGGCGTACCTCCATTTACATTTCCCACCGTCTGGCTTCCACGCGTTTTTGCGACCGCATCCTCCTGCTGGCGGATGGAAAAATCGCCGAAGAAGGCACGCACGAGGCGCTGATGGCCAAAGGCGGAGAATACGCCCGCCTATTCGAAATCCAAAGCCGCTATTACCGGGAGGGAGGGGAAGACGATGGCGGAAGCAACGCAAGCGAATAAAGTATCCCTGCGCGAAGCGCTGCGCTTAAACGGGCGCGCGCTGGGCCTGTTGTGGAAAGAACGCCCGCAATTGATTCTATCCATGGCGCTGAGCAGTGCCGCCGGTTCCCTCGCGCCCTATATCGGCATTTTCTTTTCCGCGCGCATCCTAAACGAACTTTCTGGCGCGCGCGACGCGCAGACGCTTGCGCGCCTGGTATTCTGGGCGCTCATCGTCGCGGCCCTTTGGGCGCTAACGCAAGGCGCGGCGCGGCGCTGGTGCGAATGCGAGCGCGCAAGCCTGCACTTTCTATGTGGAAAAATCCACAATTTTCCCATGCTGCGCATGGATTTCGCGCGCGTGGACGATTCTCACACGCACGACCTGCGCTCGCAAATCGCGCAAAACCAAAACTGGGGCGGCTGGGGCCTGTATCAAGTGTATTTTTCTTTGGAAGATTCCCTCAAAGCGCTGGCGCAAGTCGCGGGCGCGGTGGCGCTGAGCGTATCCCTGTTCACGCTGTCCGTGCCCGAAAGCGCGGGCGCGCTCACCGCGCTGAACCACCCGGCTTTCATTCTGCTGCTGATCGCCGCCATGCTGGGAACCACGGCGCTCGCTCCCCTGCTGAGCTATCGTGCCGATCAATATTGGTTGCGCAGCGCGGAAAACGTGAAAGAAGGCAACCGCTTTTTCGGCTTCGCTTTTTCGCTGGTGGGTCTTTCCAAAAATTGGCTGGATGTGCGCACCTACCGGCAAGAGCGCTATATCGCGCCCATCCTCAACATCCTCATCGATAAGCTTTGCAAGCCGGATAGCTGGATTGCCCGCCGCGGCCGGGGAGCCATGGGCCTTCTGATGGCAGCCTCTGCCAGTATATCCCACCTGTTTACCGCGCTGGTGTATGGTTTCGTGTGCCTCAAGGCGTATGGCGGCGCGTTCGGCATCGGCTCGGTCACGCAGTACATCGGCGCCATCACCTCGCTCTCCGGCGGTCTTTCCGCGCTGCTGCGAGCGTTGGGCATAGCGCGCAACAATGCCGCGTTCCTGCGCGCCACCTTTGAATACCTGGATCTGCCCAGCGAAATGCGCCAGGGCACGCTCACCGTGGAAAAGCGCAACGACCGCAAATACGAAATCGAGTTGCGCGACGTTTCCTTCCGCTACCCGGGCAGCGAAGTATGGGCGCTGCGCCACGTGAACCTTTCCTTCCGCATCGGCGAGCGGCTGGCCGTGGTCGGCGAAAACGGCAGCGGCAAGACCACCTTCATCAAGCTGCTCTGCCGGCTCTACGATCCTACGGAGGGGGAGATCCGCTTAAACGGCATCGATATCCGCAAATACCGCTACGACGAATACCTATCTCTGTTTTCCGTGGTATTCCAGGATTTCCAGCTGTTGGCCTTCCCGCTGGGGCAAAACGTGGCTGCCAGCGCGCATTTCGACGCCGCGCGCGCCACGGCCTGCCTGGAAGAGGCCGGGTTCGGCGAGCGGCTGCGCGCCTGGAAACAGGGGTTAAATACCGCGCTGCACCGGGACTTCGATCCCGAAGGCGTGGAGGTTTCCGGCGGCGAGGCGCAGAAAATCGCGCTGGCCCGCGCGCTCTATAAGGACGCGCCCTTCATCGTGCTCGATGAACCGACCGCCGCGCTCGATCCCGTGGCCGAAGCCGAAGTGTACACGAACTTCAACAAAATTGTAGGCGATAAAACGGCCGTATTCATCTCGCACCGCCTGTCCTCCTGCCGGTTCTGCGATGAAATCGCCGTGTTCGACCAGGGCCGAGTGGTGCAAAAGGGCGCGCACGACGCGCTCGTGCGCCAGGAAGGCGGCAAATACCGCGAACTGTGGCAAGCCCAGGCACAATACTACGCAAACGAGGCTTCCCAGGATTGACGCGATGCCCATCTTCTGCTATACTGGAAAAAAGCGGTTTTCCAAAGGAGGCATTCCCCCATGCCCTTTTCCCTGGTACGCAACGACATTGTGAACATGCGGGTGGACGCCATCGTCAACGCGGCCAACAGCTCGCTCGCGCCGGGCGGCGGCGTCTGCGGCGCGATTTTCGCCGCGGCGGGCCGCACGGCGCTGGACAAGGCCTGCCGGGCCATCGGCCATTGCGATGTGGGCAGCGCGGTGATCACCCCCGGGTTCGACCTGCCCGCCCGCTACGTGATTCACGCGGTGGGCCCCATCTGGCAGGGCGGGTCGCGGGGCGAGGCCGATCTGCTGCACAGTTGCTACACCCGCGCCCTGCATCTGGCGCGGGAGAACGGCTGCGAATCCATCGCCTTTCCGCTGATTTCCTCGGGCATTTTCGGCTATCCCAAGCCGCAAGCCCTGCGCGTCGCCATCAACGCCATTGAGGAATTCCTGTTAAAATACGAAATGCAGGTGTATCTGGTGATCTTCGACCGGGCCGCGCTACTGATCAGCGAGCGGCTCTACGAAAACATCCAGCGCTATATCGACGACCGCTATGTGGAGCTGCGCGCCTTCCCCCGGCAGGCAGCAGAAGCGCTGCCGCACGCGCGCCAGCGCGCGGAGCAGGCGGATTTGCCCCTTGCCGCGCCGTGCGCCACACCCGGCAAGCGCTCGCTGGACGATCTACTGGGGCATTTGGACGAATCCTTTTCCCGCATGCTGCTGCGCCTGATCGACGAAAAGGGCATGACGGACGTGGAAGTTTACAAGCGCGCCAACCTGGACCGCAAGTTGTTTTCCAAAATCCGCAAAGAAGGATACAATCCCAGCAAGCAAACGGCCTTGGCGCTGGCCATCGCCCTGCGCCTGAACCTGGATGAAACCAAAGATTTGCTGGGCAGGGCGGGCTATGCCCTATCGCACAGCAACAAATTCGATATCATCATCGAATACTTCATCGAAGAAGGCGTGTACGACATCTTCGAAATCAATGAGGCGCTGTTCGCCTTCGAGCAGCGGTTGCTGGGCGCGTAAACGACGCCCATTTGTCGCCTGGCAGGCGACCCAAAGCCGCGCAAAATGTGGTATCCTCTCATCAAGCAATGGATGGGAGGAATTTTTATGAAAACCAATCGCACGGAACTTGTGATGATTCTGGACCGCAGCGGTTCCATGGCGGGCCTGGAAGACGACACCATCGGCGGCTACAATTCCATGCTCGAGCGGCAAAAGGAGGGCACGGGCGAAGTCACGGTCACCACGGTGCTCTTCGACGACCAGTATGAACTGCTCCACGACCGCATCCCCCTCAACGACATCGTTCCCATCACCCGCGAGGAATACTTCGTGCGCGGCTGCACCGCCCTGCTGGACGCCATTGGCAAAACCATCCGCAAAATTGCCAACGCACAGCGCCACATCGCGGCGGATAAGCGCGCGGATAAGGTGCTCTTCGTCATCATCACGGACGGCCGGGAGAACGCCAGCCGGGAATACGGCTATGCCGCGCTGCGCGCGCTGGTGGAGCGGCAAAAGGAACAATACGGCTGGGAATTTCTGTTCCTGGGCGCAAACATCGACGCCATCTCCACGGCCAGCCGCTTTGGCATCCAGGCAGACCGCGCGGCGGACTACCACGCCGACAGCCGCGGTACCCAGCTGAATTTCCAGGCGGTAGGCCGCTTTGTGCACGCCGCGCGCGCCGGCGCGCCCATGAGCGTCGATTGGAAAAAGGAAATCGAAAAGGATTTCCGCGGCCGCAAATCGGAGCGGTAAGCGCTCAGGCAACGCCTACTCCATGCCCACAGAAAAAAACGCGCTCTAGCCGTACAAAGCGGCCAGAGCGTGTTTTTCCAATTGTATTTTATGGCAGCGCGCTCAATCCTCGCCTGTCATCCGCAGGCATTTGACAAACGTGCCCTGGGCGCCGTTCGCCTGGGGCGCGGATTGCAGGAGCAAATAACAAAGCCCATTGGGAAATGGATATTTGGCCGCTACCGTCTGCACCAGGCGCTGTTCCACGAACACCTGGCACCCCTGCGCGTCCCACTGCAAGGTCACGCGCTGCCACTTCCCCGGCGCGCAATTTTCGCCCGATAGCGCGCAACTTATGGGCGAAAGCTGCCCGGCAAAAGCGTCGCAGGGATTGAACCAGCGGTCGGTCAACGTCGCGGTTACGCCTTCTTCCACAATTTGCAGCAAAATTTCCACTTTGCCACAGTGGGCCGCGGGGAAATTCCAGCAAGCGCCCTGCATTGGGCTAAATAGCCGCGGGTCCGCGTTCGCGCAGATGTACAGCGCCTCTTCATAATTTCCATCCGGATCCGGCATCAGAACCGCCCCATGGGTGCGGTTCCACGCGCAGTGTCCCGCGCGCACGCGCCGGTTGCCCGAAACGCTCTTGAGATACACCTGCGTGCTCACGTTTTCCAGTCCATAGGCAAAATCTTCCTCGCGGGAAGTTTCCAAAAGCCACTTGGGATCCAGCAGAATCAAGCGCCGGGCATACTTATGCTGCCCACAGGAGAGCAGAATCTTTCCATAAGGCATTTCCAGCGCCTGGAACTGGTGGACGCTCTTATCCAGCGCTTCCCCCTTGCCGCCGCTGGTGCGGAAATCGCTATCATTGCGGATGGGGTTGAGCAAAACTTCCCGGAATCCCCGCCAGGTTTTGCCATCGTCCAGGGAAAGCGCCGCGTGGTTGGCATCGCGGTTGGTAAACACGTCCTCGCCGCCCAGTCCGGAAATCTCTCCCTCGCTCATAGGCGGCCAGATTTTGCGCTTATCCAGTTCCGGCAACGGCTGCGTGTTGCACCAGAACAAAGCCATTTCTCCCGTGTGCATGCGCAAAAGCGTTGGCATGGTGAGCGTGCCATGGAAGCCAGAAGGCCTGGGGCTCGTCCAGGTTTCGCCGCCATCAAAGGATTCGTATTGATAGTGGAAATCCAGCGATGTGCGCGTGAGCATCAGCAGGCTGCCGTCCGCGCGCTCCACAATCGTGGGCTCGCAGGAACCGTTTTGCCAGCGCGCTCCCTCGTGCGGCCAGGCGGGTTCGTGCATGGGCACGCCTTCCAGGCAGGATACCTGCCAGGTTTCCCCCTCATCGTCTGTACGCGCCACGATGGGCCGCGCGGGCTGTTCATGCAATTGCGCGGCGATCAAGATGCGCTTGCGCGCGCGCAAGGCCAGCGGATAGCGGGGACAGTGCACCGCCAAATCGGTGATCTGCACCCAGCGCGCCGTGCCGCCCGGACCCTCATCCGATAAAACCGCCTGCCATCCGCGCGCATTCTCCGGCGGCACAGGCATTTCCGCGCCCTGAAAACCGCCCTCGCCTTCCACAGAATAGGACAGAATCCATCGCCCGGTATAGGGGCTTTGCAGGCCAGAACACATGGCATGGAGGTCGTCCACGCCATATTCTTTCCAGGTGAAGCCGCCATCGCGGGAAGAAATGTACACACGCTTCCCATCCCGATGCCCATAGTGCCGGATTTCGCCATCCGGCATCGCGCACATATCCATCCATGCGTTGGAAGGCGGCACGCCCACCACCTGCGGCGCATACACTGCCTGCAAGCGCCGCGCCTCTTCGCAGGACAAGCGCTTTTGCATTGCTTCCAGATACTTCAACACCATCATCCTTTCAAAGCGTCTGCCATCATCCCTTTAACAAGATTCTTGTTTCACCGCGCATCTTCCTGCCAATTTCGCAAAACCATAGCGAATCAATGCGCCGCGCGTTTTTTTTGCGCGCAAAAGTGGCCTGCCGCATTCCATTTGCGGCAGGCCACTTTGGATATAGTCGAGTTGCACTCTCGCGCTGCTTATTGCAGGGAATTCACCATTTCCACGATGGCGGTGTGCACAGCCTCGGCCGTGCTGGCGCTGATCTCGGTCGCAGCCTGCGCGGCAGCCTCTTCGTCTTCAGCGGCGGCCACAGCCGTTTTCAGCTGCTCATACGCATCGTAGCACTGCTGCTGCAGTTCGGCAAGTTCGGCATCCACACCGGCGATCTGTTCTTCCGTCAGGCCGCCATACAGAACCAGGTTGGAGAGCGCGTCCGCCGCCCAGTACATGGAATCGGCCCAGTTTTCCGGGAACACGCGGAAGCCTTCCACCGGCACCCGTTCGCCCGCTTCGTTGCGCACATTGCGCGTGGCAGGATAGTACAGGCCGCTCTCCGGCTCCTCTTCCACAAATTCGGCGGGCAGGGTGCTGAGCTGATACGCCTCATACGTATCGGTGGTCAGCTGCGGGAAATACGGCACGAAAGCGCTCCAGGCGGCATTGTCCATGGCGACCCATTCCACGGTGTTCGTAGCGCTGTCCTCTTCAAACACCTGGAAGATGTGCACTTCGAGGTTGCTGGCAGAGCCAATGCCCGCGATATCGTAGTAGCCCACCACGTCGGCAATGGTGTAGGGATGATCCAGCGTGATGTTCGTGTACATGGGCACGATGTTGCCCTCGGCGTCCACGTTGGAAATCGTGTAATCGCTGGCAGCCGGTTCGTCCGAAGCTTCGGCATTGAAGTACTTCAGCGCGCTGGCCATGCGGCTGTTGGCCGACTGGTCGGCATTGTAAGAAGCCACATAATCAATCGTGTTGGCTTCTTCATCGCCCACATAGGTGCCCGCCTGCTGCGCGAGGCCGATGAGGTTTTCCGAAGCGATCACGTTTTCCGTGTCGTCCAGATCAATCAGGCCGATAATGGACATATTGGGCTGGGCGAACACCATGCTGTCGCTCAGCTTCAGCGCCAGATACTGGTGGCCCGTGACGTTTTCAATGTACCAGGTTTCCGTGCTGTCTGCAATGAACAGGCCCGCGCCGCCGCTGCAGCCCACCGTGTCGTAAATGTTCAGCAGGAGATCCACCGCTTCCTTGGCGGTCGCCGCCTCACTGAGCAAAACGGTGACGATTTCGGCCTCTTCAATGCCCGTGTCCGTGTAGGGATCGAGCTCATACACAGCGTCCGATCCGCCGATCGTTTCCGTGGCGCTAACGCTCAGGCCCATCTCGTTGGTGCCAGCCGCCTCATAGGGCGTATGTTTATGCGTGCCTCCGCAATCGGGGCAAACGCCATCCACTGCGTCGCCATTGTCATCACGGAAAGCGGTGTAGCTATAACTGTCATGGGTGAAAGTATAGCTAAAACCATAGCAACCATTGTATTCTTCGCCAGCGGTGTGATTGCCCGCAGGGCTGACATAGAACAGCTTGTTATAGCTATTGGAAATGTCTTCAGAGCGGGCGAACATGGTGGAACCATCCTCCGTGAGGCCCGAGCCGACATAAATCGCCGTGCAGGCCATGGCGCCAACGGAAGAGAAGCATACCATCAGCGCAACCACCAGGCACAACAGAACCTTTAGCTTTGCAGATTTCATGAGAACACCTTCCTTGTTGTGTTGATG
>DVJN01000129.1 GCA_018716755.1 Candidatus Alectryocaccomicrobium excrementavium | reverse complement strand
GCCTCATGGTGGGAGATTTTCAGCAATATCGGCGGGGGAATCGTTGGCACGGCATTTTATGCATTTTTATTCAAACAAACCGGCACGATTGCCGTGCCGGTTCTGGTTCACTGGGCATTGGACTTTTGCGGATATATTTTCTGAGGGATAGGCTGGGATTTCCCGGTGTGTCGTAGAAAGATCCCAGTTATTGCACGGGGCTGTTTTCCAGGAACACCCGGCGGATGGCCTCGAGATAGCCATAGCCGTACAGGTCGTCGGGCTCGAGGTAGCTGGTTTCCGTCCACTCGTTCCAGCTGTTGATGGTCACCAGCGGGGGCTGGTTCGGGTGGCTGTCCACGTAGTCGCGCGCCAGGATGAGCGCGCGCTCGATCTTTTCGGGCGTGCAATCGCGCATCACGCCGGGGCGGAAGGCGTGAAAGCGGGGGTTGTTGTCCCAGCCCACGGAAACGTGCGGGAAATAGGGGAAGGGGAAGCGCTTTTCCAGCCGCTCCCACTCGGCCTTCACTTCCGGCAGCAAATCGGCATAATCGCGGTCCACATTGGAGAGGAAGTGCACGAATTGATAGTGCGTGGCGCTGTCGAAGCCCAGCGAATGGAATTCCTCGGCCCGCACGCCCTTGCCGCCGTCCACGCCGCTCACGTTGGTCACGGCGTCGTTCCACATGGTGAATTGCAGGTGCAGCCCGGGCAGGCCATCCTGCACGCAGGCCTCGCGGAACCAGTCCAGCGCGCGGCGCGCCGCGTCCACGCCGCCCAGGCCCTTCACGAGCTTGGGAATGTCGTAAATCATGAACACGGGCTTGCCGCCGATGGTGTAGTAGTTCGGCAGGTGGAAGTATTTTTCGATCACCCGCCGCATGGCGCGCTGGAATTCCGCAAAATCCACGCCGCCATCCCAGATGAGCGTGCCCAAATCGTCGCTGGTGCGCTTATCCCACAGGGACACCGCGTCGTGGTTGGCCCACATGAGGTAAAATTTCATCTGGCCGTTGTTTTTGGCCTTGAGGAAGCCGTCGTTTAAGCAGTTTTCCAGGAAGGGGCGGCGGTCGTACCAGTACCAGTCGTAGATGAACACGTTCACGCCGTGATCGAGCGCCGCCTGGATCTCCATTTCCATCACATAGGGATCCGCCTCGTTCACATAGCCCCACAGGGGCTTGCGCGGCCACTGGTGGCCGGGGAACTTGGCCACGGCGGATCGCACCGATTGCCACTCGCCCATGCCTTCGGGCCAGAAGATGCGCGTGCGCGGCTCGTCGCCGGTGTAGGCGGGCCAGATATAGGCCGCGACGTCATAATGCTTTTTCATGCGATTGTCCTCCCCGTCGTTTGTTGCATACAGGTATTGTAACAAATGGATGGTTCGCCGTCAAGCGCTTATCCCTTCACGCTGCCCATGACAAGGCCCTTCATGAAAAATTTCTGCACAAAGGGGTAAACGGCCAGAATGGGCACCGCGGCGATGAAAATTTGCGCCGCGCGCAGCGTGCGGTCGGAAATTTTGGAAAGCTCCTGCAATTCGGTCTGCGTCATGTGCGTCATGGTGGACATGTTTTTCACGGCGATCAGGTTGCGCAGGTAGGTTTGCAGGGGATAGTTATCCGGGCTTTGCATCAGGATCAGGCCGTCAAACCAGCTGTTCCAGTGGCCGACCGCCACGAACAGCGCCAGCGTGGCCAGCGAGGGGATGGAAAGCGGCAGATAGAGCTTGAGAAGGATGTACATTTCGCTCGCGCCATCCACATACGCCGCTTCTGACAGTTCCCTGGGCAGCTGGCGGAAGAAATTGAGCAGGATGATCACGTTGTACACGGGCACCGCGCCGGGAATGATCACGCCCCACAGCGTGTTCATCAGGCCGGTTTGCTTCACCACGGTGTACCAGGGGATCAGGCCGCCGCTGAAAATCATGGTGAAAAAGAAAAACCAGGCGTATACATTCCGGCCCGCCAGCTCGCGGCGGCTTTTGCTCAGCGGGTAGGCGGCCAGGATGGTGCACACCATGTTGATGATCAACCCCAGCACCACGCGCTGGACGGAGATCCAGAAGGAATGCAGAAACTGCGGCTTGGTGAGCGCGTATTCATAGGAATACAGGGTGAAATCCACGGGCCAGAGCTTCACGCGGCCCGCGGCGGCCGCCGTGCTGCTGCTGAAGGACAGGGCGAGCACGTTCAAAATGGGCAAAAGGCACAATAGCGCCACGCATAGCATGAAGATCAGGATGATGGCGTCCGCCACGCGCGATGTGGTGCGGATAGCGTTTTTATGGCTGCGCATGCCGCGTCCTCCTCTCTAAAACACCGTATAATCCGCGAACTTATAGGCCAGCAAATAGCCCGCCGCGATGAAAACAAAGGAAACGGCGCTCTTGAACAGCCCCGCCGCCGTCGCCACGCCAAACTGGTTGTTCTGCAGGCCGATGCGGTACACGAAGGTATCGATGATATCGCCGGTGGAATACACCACGGGACTGTAGAGGTTGAGCACCTGCTCAAAGCCCGCGTTTAAGATGTTGCCCAGCGAAAGCGTGGCCATCAGCACCACGATGGGCGCCATGCCGGGCAGCGTGATATGGATGGCCTGCTGAAAGCGGTTGGCCCCGTCCATCACGGCCGCTTCGTAATAAGAGGGATCGATCGATGTGATGGCGGCCAGATAGATGATCGTGCCATAGCCCGCGCCTTTCCACACATCCGTCACCACCAATAGATAGGGGAACAGATCCGGCTCGGCCAAAAAGAAAATGGGTTCCGCGCCGCACATGCGGAACACGTCCGCCAACAGGCCGGTGGAAGGGGAGAGCAGGTCGATCAGGATGCCGCTGAGGATGACCCACGAGAGAAAATACGGGATGTAAATAATCGTTTGGATGGTGCGCTTTATGCCGCCGTTGCGGATCTGATCCAGCAAAATCGCATATACAATGGGCACGACCAGGCCCATGACCATTTTCATCAGGGCGATAAACACGGTGTTGTACATCACCGAGGCAAAATTGGGCATTTTCATCAGGTAGAGGAAATTGTTCAGGCCAACCCACTTGGAGCCAAAAAAGCCCATGCGCGGATTGTAATTTTGAAAGGCGATGATCAGGCCGATCATGGGATAATAGGCATAAATCAGCACGATGACCACGCAGGGCAGGAGCATGATGTGCAGCGGAATCTGGCGGCGGAATTTCTGCCATTTGGGGCTGGGAGCGCCGGTAGAAACGAGATGCATGGAAATCCCCCTTTTGATGCGTTGGGCTGCCGGTGCAATACACGGCAGCCCTGCGCGAATGCGTATGGAAGCGTTACGCCGCTTCGTTGACCTCCTGGGTAATCATGTCGCCGCCGAGGGCTTTCCACTGCTCGACGTAATTGTCGAATTCATCGATGGAAGCATCGCCGGTGATGATGCGGGTGAAGGTGTCCAGCCGCAGCTGCTCCAGCGTGGCGTTGTACAGCACCATGGAATCGGTGTTGGCGCCGGTGTAGGCGTTCTGGATGAACATGCCATTGAGGTCGTAGTAGTCGATGCGTCCCTCGCCGCTGTAGTCGCCCGCGCCGCTCCAGGCGTAGGTGGACCAGTACGTGATGTCACCGGCCAGGTAGTTTTCGTTGCCGGAGATGTTGTCGGCCACCCAGTAGTTTTCCTTCATGCTCTCATCGCCGTCTTCGAAATAGCTCTCCACGCCGCGGTGGATGAACAGGTTCTGCATGGGGTAGGCGCTGTTGATCGCGGCCCACTGATACCATTCGGTGATTTCGCTGTTGGGATCCGCGTCCAGACGGCCATGGTAGTGCATATCAAAATCGGGGCTGAGCGCCGGGTCTTTCATATAGAAATAGTTGTACAACTTCATTACGGCTTCGGGATGTTCGCAATCCACGTTCACCACGTAGTAGGAACCCGCAGAGCCGCCGATCATGGTCTTGGGCGTGCTGCCGTCGTCGGAAACGATGGAGATCGCGCGCCAGTCCGCCTCGGGATCGGCCACCACGGAATCCTGCAGCGGATAGAAGGCCTGGGCATGCTGGCCGCTGAACAGGCCGATGCGGCCGGCGATGATGTCTTCATTGACCTTGGTGCTGTCCTTGACGATGAACTCGCGGTCCAGCACGCCGTCGGCGTACAGCTGGCTTACCAGCGCGAGTGCCTCCTTCACCTCGGGCTGGATGCTGCCGTATTCGATGCCGCTTTCGCCCTCGATCCAGCCATCCGGATAGGCGCCCAGGCCGTCGCACAGCGCCCCCAGGCCCAGGCTGCCGAACAGTTCCTTGTTGATGCCCATGCCGAAGGTGTCGTTTTCGCCGTTGCCGTCCGGGTCGTTCTGTGCGAACGCGTACATGACGGCCACCAGCTCATCCAGCGTTTTCGGCTCCTCC
Source organism: Candidatus Alectryocaccomicrobium excrementavium (assembly GCA_018716755.1). Taxonomy (GTDB): domain Bacteria; phylum Bacillota; class Clostridia; order Christensenellales; family Aristaeellaceae; genus Alectryocaccomicrobium; species Alectryocaccomicrobium excrementavium. The sequence goes on along the minus strand of DVJN01000129.1, from coordinate 6,952 downwards.
AGGCCGAGGTTCTCCAGCCAGTCGAAGCGGATCCACCAGAAATTCGCGCCGTCGCGGTTGCCGGCCACCTGGGGCAGAGCCATCAGCCGGCCGTCGAAGGTCGCCTGATCCAGCGCCACGTTCATGTCCGCCTCCATCATTTCCATGGTGAAGGGCGTGGCATACTGCTCGAAGATTTCCGTCATGTCGTAGGCCATGCCGTAGTCCACCAGCTGCTTGAGCTGGCTGGCGTTCACGTTCATGAAGTCCGGCAGGTCGTTCGCCGCGATCTGCGCGTTCATCTTCTCCTCGTACTGCGCGCTGGGCGCGGTCCACACGTATTCCACGTTGATGCCCAGCTCATCGCGATAGCTGTTGAACCAGATGTTGTCGGTCAGCACGTCGTCCTTCTTGTCGATGTAGGTCTGCACGGTGTCGCCGATGCTCCTGCAGGTGGTGATGGTAATCATCTCATCGTATTTGGCCATGGGGTCTTCGCCTTCCGCGAAGGCGGAAACGGCGAAAACCAGCAGCAGGATGGCAAGCGTTGCCGAAAGATACCGTTTGATTGCGTGCATAAGGACCCTCCCTCTTTGATTTGTTTCTCTTATTATACCACAGAAATATACGTGCAGGCAGTAGAAATTATTTACTCGATGTTTGTTCTTTTTACGTTTTTGCCCTGTGGCTGGGGCGCTGCCTGTGCGGCGCGTGGAAAGAAAGGGAATTTAAGGGAGGTGAAAGGCCGGGCTTGTTTACGCTTTCTCCCGATAGGCCTGTGGGGAGCAACCCATGGTGCGCTTGAAGAACGTGGCGAAGTACTGGCTGGATTCAAAGCCCAGCTGCGCGGCGATGCTGCCGACGCTTTCGTGGGTGGTGCGCAGAAGGTCGCAGGCGCGGCGGATGCGCGTGCCCGCGATATAGGCGCTGAGGGTTTGGCCCGTTTGCTTTTTGAATGCGCGGGAGAGATAGCTGGGGTTATAGTGCAGCATACCGGCCAGGCTGGCCAGGGAGAGGTCGTCCGCCAGGTGCAGGTCGATGTATTGCGCCAGCTGCCGCGCAACGCTTTCCTGCTGCTGCTGGCTGTCGTGCATGCTGAGGGAGATGATCTCTTCCGCCACGCGTTCCAGGTATCCGAAGGCGTTTTCCCAGGAATCAAAGCCGTCGGGCGAGCGCAAATCGCCCAGGCCAATGTGGAAAGAGAGGGCGGTTTCCAGGTTCCTGTCGCTGATATATTGCATCAATCCCAGGGCGATGGTGAGATAGATCTGCGTGCAGGCGCTGTCGTGGCGGCTTTTCACCGGGCGCAAATCGCGGGTGATGCGCGCGTACAGCGCGCGATAGCCCTCGAGATCTTCCTGGATGAGCAGCGCCCCCAATTCGCGCGCGCTGTTGAGGCGCAGGCGGATCTCCAGGGGCGAGAGCGCCTGGGCGAGCGGTTCGCTGGACCGCTGCGGCGCCAGGTTGGAAACGATGGCGCCTTCGGGCAGCGGCTGGCGGTCGGAATCCAGCAGAAATTCGCGCAAAGCAGCGGAAAGCTGGGCAAAGGGCAGCGGCTGCTCCCGCCAATAGAGCTTGACGCTGGCCCCGTCGATGCCGCCGAGCATGTCCTGCAACACGTCCAGATGTCCGGCGAGCACCTGCGCGTTTTCCGGCCCTTCCGCCAGCGGCTGCAGCGCCCAGAGATAATCCTCCGCGCTGAGCGCGCATTGCGCCACGCGGAAGCGGAACCCCAGGCAGCGCTTCAGGACGTCCACGCATTTCAGGCCGCGCGTGGCGCTGGCGCGGTCCCCGCCCGTCAGATAGCCCCGGAGCAGAAACACGGGGGCGCTTGCCTCAAAGCCCAGTTCCCCGGCTTCCTCTGGCGCGGAAGGCCGCTTGCGCTCGATCATATCCCGCAGCAGGCGCTCGCCCTGCAGCAGGTTCCCCGCGTGGCGCAGCAGCGTTTCGCTGTCGCGCTGGGCGGCCTGCTCCGCGAGGATTTCGTTCATGGCGTCGCGCACGGCGCCGGTGATGACGTCGTCGTCCTCCGTTTTCAGCAGATAGCGCACACCGGGATTCTGGATGGCTTTATAGACATAGTCGAAATCGCTGTATCCGGTGAGGAAAATGATGCGGCAGCGCGGCCAGCGCGCCAGCACATATTCCATCAGCATCAGGCCCGACATCTGCGGCATGCGGATGTCGCAGAGCAGGATATCCATGCGCGCCTGCTTGAGCAGGCTCTGGGCCTGCACGCCACTGAAGGCGCGGTATCGCTCCAGTTGCGGCAGCGCGTCCTCCAGCAGCTCGTCCAGCCAATCCACAACGTGATGTTCATCGTCCACAATCAGCAGGTTCATGTGCGGCCTCCTCCCCGGTTTCTCCCGCCGCGCTCAAATGAACGCATACGCATAGCCCGCCCAGCGCCGAGCGCGTGAGCTCCAATCCGCCCGTTTGGGGCATGGCGATTAAAAGCCGCCGGTGAATGTTTTTGAGGGCGGTAATTTCCCCCTCCACTGCGCCCAGCGACGCGCGCAGCGCGGATAGCGCCTCGCCGGACAGCGTGCCGCCATTGTCTTCCACGCAAATGTCGCAGCCCGCCGCCGTTTCGGCAAAGGACACCCGCACCAGTCCTCCGGCAATGGTTTCCTTCAGGCCGTGTTCGAAGGCGTTTTCCAGCAGGGGTTGCAGGATCAGCCGCGGCGTTTGCAACCCCTGCAGCGGTTCGGGCAGGCTGGCAAAATCCACGGCGATGCGCCCGTCAAAGCGCATGGCCTGGATCTGCGCGTAAATGCGCGCGTGTTCCACTTCTTCCGCCAGGCTTGCCCAGCGGGGCGCGTTCCGCGTGATGAAGCGGAAATACTGGCCCATGTAGCGCGAAAACCGCAGGGATTCTTCCCAGTCCTGCCGCTTGATCATGCGGTGCAGCATAAAATAGCTGTTGTAGAGAAAGTGGGGGTTGATCTGCGATTGCAGCTGCAAAAGCTCCGCGCGGCGCAACAGGAGCTCCTGCTGCAGCGTGCGGTTGATGTAGCGGTCCAGGGTGTCCGCCATGTGGTTAAAGCCCTGATATACCTGGCGGAATTCGTCCTTGCGGTGGTGCGCGATGCGCACGGACATGTCGCCGGTTTCCATTTTTTCGAAGGCGGCGCGCAGCTGGCGCAAGGGCTTGTGCACCATATTGACCAGCGAGGGCAGGAGCACCGCCAACAGCGCCAGCGTTGCCAGCGCAAAGGCAATTTGATAGGGTTGATATTGGCTGGCGGCGCGATAGAGCTCCTGCTCGGGCAAAAAAGCGTACAGGCAGAGCGCGGTGGAAGGCGCGCTCACCTGCACGACATGGTAGGAAGCACCATCCAGCAAAAGCGGGGACGGCGTTCCGCCCGTGGGGATTTCGCTCCCGTCCGCGCGCAATTGCGCCCATAAGCCGCTCGCCTGCGTGGAACTGGCGGCGATTTCCTCGCCCGTGGGCTCGTAAACCAGCGCGCAGTGCGCGTTGCCCGCCAATTGCCGCATATCCTGCTTGAAGGTGAAGGGCTTGAGGCGCACATCGAGCAGATAGACCGGCTGATAGGCGCTGTCCCGCACGGCGGAAACGATGTGCAGCGCGCCATCCTGATAATTGGTGACGCCGCGCGTGTCCGCCAGCGCGTTGCACAGGGCCAGATCCTCTTCTTCCAGGGTTTCCAGCCCGCGGTAATCGTTCAGGGAGCGGCCCAGCGGCAGCATATAGGCCGTCGCCGTGTCGGGATACTGGCTGGACAGGCACAGGGTGCGCAGGTCGTCCCGCAGGGCGTTCACCTGCACGCTCTTTTGATAGTCGCTCAAAAAGGAGTACCGGTTGGCCACGGTGCCAATGGTGCTCCCGTTGAGCACGCTGGTGCACAGATAGGTCAGCCGCATCAGTTCGTTTTCCATCAGCCGCACATAATAGGCCATCTGATCCTGCTTGTTGCGGATGGTCTCTTTGTGCAGCTGGCCGATGGCGGAAGTGTACAGGCTGATGCCGATGGCATACAGGGGAAGAAGCGCCAGCAGAAAAATGGCCAGCATGCGGATGAGGAGGGAATTTCGGGTGATTTTTCGCTTCATGGCCGCCGCACCTCCGCGCGCCCGCTTGGGATTGAATGCACAACCTTATTGTAACAGAGGAAACGGCTTGCCGTCAAGCGCGTTTGGGCGGCGTTTCCAGCCTTTGTGCCGGGCCGTGGCCGGGGCAGAACAGAAAGCCGGGGTATGCCCGGCGCAAAAATTCGCGCGTTTCCTTCGCCAGGGCGGGCTGCGAATCCACGCCGGTCATCAGGAAGGGCGCGAGGCGGTTGAATTCCTGCTGCTCGGGCGAAAATCCCTTGATATTGACGTAAATGTCCCCGCTGAACACCAGCTTCAGCGCCGCGCAAACGATCACGGTTTCGCCCGTCACGTGGCCGCCGTTGCCCTCGTAAAAATCGAACGTCCACGGCCCGAAAGCCCGCGATCCAATCCACGAAAGCAAAGCGCCGTCCCGCTTTTCCCCCACGATGGCGCAGCGGCTGGCTTCGGGCGGAACGTATTGGGAAATGATCTTGCTCAGCGCGCAATAGGGGGCGTGCAGCGGGTTCTGCTCGCGGAAATTGGGCTTTCCCTCGCGCTCGGCGGCAAAGTTGGCATAGCAGTTCCGGCTCATGCAAACTTCTTCAAACTGGTTCAAAAGGCCGGCGTGGTCGATATCCGCATGGGTGAGGAAGGCGCGCTTGCGCCTGCGCGCGAATCCGGGAAAGAGCGCGGAAAGCAGCGCGCGCATTTCGTCCGCGTAGCAGGCGAAGCCGCTGTCGATAAAGAGCAGCTCATCCCCATATTCCAGCACATAGGTATTGCTGCCGCAGGGCGGCTCGATGGTTGTGAGCGTGAGGGAGGCGGCGAGCGGCTCGGCGCTCACGCGCGCGCGGAAACGCTCGCCCCTGTGATCCACCACAAAGCGGGCGAAGCGCCGGATGTAATCAAAGGTTTGCAGCGGGGATTTGCCCTGCTCATCCAGAATTTGCATCAGACGGTTGGCGTGGATGAGCACGGTGTTGGTTTCCTCCTGCGACAGGCCCAGGATCTGGCGCATGGTGTTGGCGAATGTGATGTAAAACACGGCGCCGTCCAGCAGGCGGCCGGTGACTTCGTAATCGAGGATGTGAATCTCGCAAATGCGGGAAATCTCCTCGATCAGGCGCTGGATTTCGCGCGCATCCTCGATCAGCAGGCCCATTTTGAAGTTCTGGTAGGCGGTGCCATTTTCCTGAGAGCTGATGTAGGAAATGTTGACGCGGTGGCGGCTCAGCACTTCCAGCACGGGCGTGACCGAGCCGGGATGGTCGGCGAGCTTGAGTTCGATCATCAGGATTTGCTTGCGCGCCTCCTGCGCATCCGCCAGATAGCCGCATTCTGCCAGGCGCCCGGCGATCTGCGCATGCTGCTCCGCCCCGGCGGAAACTTCGATGAACAGCGTGTGCGTGTCCACGGCCTTGTTGTAGTTCACGCGCACGATGTTTCCGCCGGCGGCGGCGATGGCTTTGCTGGCGCGCAAAAACGCGCCAGCCTTATCGGGCATGCGGGTGATGTACGTCTTGCGCATGGCGGCTATTCCTTCCCGGCTTCCTGCAGGCGGAACGCCCATTTGCAGCAGCAGGTATCGTCCGCCACGTCGGGATAGCAGCTGAGGCATTCGCAGGCAATGCGCTCGTCGATGGCCCGGGCAAAGCCGGCGTATTCCACCAGTCCCACGCTCTTGCAGGGGTGCCAGGGCATGCCCTTGCGCTCCCGCGCGGTTTGCACGCGGCATTTTTTCATGGTGTAGATCAGCGCGCCGTCCGCGTATTCCGCGGTGGCTTCGTTTAAGTTGGCGTAAAAGCGCAGGCTCAGCGCCTTTTCCAGCCCTTCCAGCCCGGGATGCTCCCCGAGGCCCAGGAACGCCTTCAGGCGTTTGGCTTCGATGGCCGTAAAGCGCTCCCAGGCCTGGCCGTCGTGGTACATCGCGGCGTCCATGCCCTCGGTGCGTTCGATGGATTGGAACCAGACGCCGTCCAGCGCCAGCCAGTTTTTGGCGTAGATATCGATCAGTTCGAGGAGCTCTTCCCGGCTCAGCTTGTCCAGCGCCGCGTTTTTGCCCATAGCGTTGCCTCCCGCGTTTTGTTTTTTGCCATTATAGCACGGGGCGCTTTAAGATACAAGGTCAGCGCGCGGCGCAATGGCTGCGGCCGCGGGCGTAGCAATAGGCGCAGCCCGCCGGGCAGGTGCCATACGCGCCAATGTCTGCGCTGGGCGCGCAGCCGCAGCCGGGGCGCTGGTTTTTATCGGCTTTGGCGGGCAGGCCAAAATCCGCGGCGTTCACGCAATGCGCCTGCGCCAGGGGCAGCCCCTCTTCGCAGCAGGCGCGCAGGGGCAGGCGGCAGGCGTCCGCGATGGCCTGTAACTGCTGCGCAAGGGCCTGCCGCTCTTCCAATGCGATGTCCCGCGCGCCGCACGCGCGCAGGCCGCGCAGGGCGCAGCGGTAAAAATCCACAAAGCTGATCGTGCAGCCCCGCGCGTAGGGCGCGATGGCGCGCGCGAGCCGCTCAAAGGCAGCAAGGTGCCACTCCGCGGGATACGCGGCGCTGATGAGGATGGGATCGTAGCGCCATTCCACGCGCTCCGGGCCGAAGGCGTCCGCCAGCCGCTTCAGCGTTTCCAGGCGCGCGGCTTCGCTGGGCACGCCGGGTTCGACGTCCGCTGCGTAGGCGTTCAGCGTAAACTGCCACGCGCAGCGGTAGGCCCGCAGCGCTTTTTCGTGCGCCAGCAGCGGTGCGGGATTTTTCGACCAGAACACGATGCCGTCCACAGCCTCCGGCCGCAGGTCCACCCGCCGCACCTGGCGGGGGTTCATGGGGTTGGCCACCATCGCAAAGCCCTCGCGCAGCCGCTCCATCAGCCAGGGCGCGTGGTAAGCCGGGATGTCCGTGCGGCGGCTGGCGCTGATGATCATGCG
>DVJN01000128.1 GCA_018716755.1 Candidatus Alectryocaccomicrobium excrementavium | reverse complement strand
GATGGCATCGATATTACGCTGGCACTGGTGGTCACGCCTTCTCCTAGCCCCAGTCCCAGCCCGTCTCCCAGCCCCACGCCGCTGCCCACGCCGAGTCCTTCGCCCAGTCCCAGCCCTAGCCCGTCGCCGAGTCCGTCGCCCACGCCTACGCCCGTGCCCACGCCGCCGCCCACGCCCAGCCCCTCACCGGTGGCGGTGGAATATCCTTATCTGATCGAAGTGAATAAGGTAGCGCAGGTGGTGACGGTGTACACCATCGATGAACAGGGGCTTTATACGATTCCCGTCAAGCGCATGATCTGTTCCACCGGCGTGGAGGATGAGGAATTCCCGGAGGGCGTGTATCCCCTGCGGGAAAGCTATACGTGGCGGCACATGAACGACGGCACCTATGGCAAATATGCCACGCGCATCAGCGGGCAGATCCTTTTCCATTCCGTGCCCTATGAACGCGATCGCTCGAACGCGCTCATCGCGGAGAAATACTTGCAACTGGGCGAAAACGAATCCAGCGGCTGCGTGCGGCTTTTGTGCAAGGATGCGCAATGGATTCAGGAAAACTGCCCCCGGGGCACGCCGGTGCGCTGCGTGAAGGGCTGGGATGCCATGGAAGAAATCAAACGGGAACTGCTCGCAGCCATTCCGCCGCTGGATGGCAGCGGCTGGGATCCCACGGATCCCGACCCGGACAACCCCGCCTATGTGCGCGAATCCGCCACGCCGCTGCCTACGCGCGTGCCGTGGGTTACGCCCCAGCCGGATCAGTTTGCGTGGGCAGAGGAACTCGATTGAGAGAAAGCGCGAATGGAGCGCGCTGTTTTCTGCACAAAGCGGGGAGCGGCGCGGTTTTCGCTTTCTGCCCTCATGTGTCGTCGGCGGTCAATGCGGCTTTATAGCCATTTGTCTTATCGCCAGTGATGGCAATGCAATACGATTCCCCAAAGCGGGCTTCCCATGAGATGGGTTCCATATATCGTGTGATGGCATCCGGATAGATATTTTCATAATTGGGAGCCACATATTCAGTAATGATTCTGAATTGTATGGAGAGTTCCACAGCGTCTGAGGAACTGTTCAGCTCCTGTTTTTTCCATCCGATAATCATATGGGAATCGTGCTGGATGAGCGATTTATCCGCGTTTGACATGCCTCCGCTGTACGCATGACCGTCTGCGCAATAATCATAAACCAGCAAACCAATATCTTCTTTTATATCGAATTGTATCTGAAGAGCGATTTCATCCCCGGCAGGCATATAGGCATCGCGAGTCATTTGGAGGTAAAGCATGAGGCTCGCTCCCAATACAAACAGCACTGCGATGGTTATCCCAATTTTCTTTTTGCGCATTTTCACCATCCTTCCAATCTGGCCGCAAAAGCGAGAGGGGCTCATGCCTTTTTCGCGGAAATTTATGGCCCATGAGCATGTGCTTATGGGCCAGGCGTTCCGATTTTTTCTGTTTGCGCGCTTTGCGGAGGCGGGGCAGGAAGGTCTTTGGGCGCGCGGGGCACGGTGAAGGAAAAAACGGTTTTGCCGTTTTGGCTTTCCACCGAGATTTGCCCGCCATGTTGTTCCACGATGCGCTGGGCAATGGCCAATCCCAGGCCGGTACCCATGCCGGAAGTGTGCGCCTTATCCGCCTTATAGAAGCGCTCGAAAATGTGCGGCAGGTCGGCTTCGGAGATGCCTTCGCCATCGTTTTCCACCTGCGCGGTGAGCCACTCCCCGTTGGCGGCGGTTTTGAGCGCGATGTGGCCGCCGGAGAATTTGATGGCGTTGTCCAGCAAATTGTTCACCACCTGCCGCAGGCGGTCCGCGTCTCCATAGGCCATGGGCAAGGCTTCGTCCAGCTGGATATCCGGCTCGATGTGCTTTTCATCGATGCGCGGCAGCGCGCTGATGAACGCGCGGCGAATCATCTCGTTCAGGTCGAAGGGCGCGTTTTTGGGCTTGTAGGCGCCCGAATCCATGCGCGAAAGCTCGAGCAGGTCGTTCACCAGCCGGGAAAGCCGCTGCGTTTCGGCGATGACCACGCCCAGAAATTGCGCGCGCTCCTCCGGCTTGGCGGTGCCGTCGGCAATCGCCTGCAGATAGCCCTGCATGCTCATCAGCGGCGAACGCAATTCGTGCGACACGTTGGCCACGAATTCCCGGCGGGAGGCTTCCAGATTGCTCAAATCGTCTGCCATGCGGTTGATGGAATCCGCCAGGGCCACCAGTTCCGCGTTGCCGCGGATTTTCACCCGGTTTTCAAAGTGGCCGCGCGCGTAATCCGCCACGGCATTTTGGATTTTGCGGATGGGGTTCACCTGGCTGCGCGCGACCAGCGCGGCAAAGCACAGGCCCAGCGCCAGCACGGCGAACGTGATGCCCAGGATCTGCCCCACCAGATCGGACAAATCGACTTCCAGATCGCTCACATCCACGTGCATGAGCACCGCGCCCACAACGACGCTGCCGTCGTAAATCCAGGGCACGCCCACCGTCACCATGCTTTCCCCCAAATCGGGGAACAGGTTGGCCGCGCGGATTTCCTGCCCCATGCGCAGCTTTGCCAACTGCTGGGCAAATTCTTCGCTGGAAATCATGGTTTCCAAATCGTCCCAGCTTTCATTTTGCAGCTTGAGCACGGTGAAAGAGCTGTTGTCCGCCGAAGTCCAGCTCACCAGCCACACAATGCCATTGTATTTTTCGTAAATATCCGTGACGCGGCCGCGGATCAGCGTGCCGAGCGTGAGGTTGAGGCGCACATCATAAATATAGTAGGATTCTTCCACGAGGTTGGCGATACCCCGCAATTGGGCCAGAATTTCCTGTTCGTAAGCCTCCTGCCGCTCCCGGTGCAGAACCGAGGTCATAATCAGGGACATAAGCAATACGGCGGCCAGAATGCCCGCCGCAATCGCCCCGAAAAGGCGTTCGAACAGGGTGTGCGTGTGCGCGCGTTTCGTCATTTTCGTTATTTGACCTCGAATTTGTAGCCGACGCTCCACACCGTGCGCAGCTGCCAGCCCAGCTCTTCGCAATTGGGCAGCTTTTCGCGCAGGCGCTTGATGTGAACGTCCACCGTGCGGGAATCGCCAAAGAAATCATACCCCCACACCTGCTCCAGCAACTGTTCGCGCGTGAAGACGATGTTGGGATGGCTCGCCAGGAAATAGAGCAGCTCGATTTCCTTGGGCGGCATGTCCAGCTCTTTGCCGCGGTAAAAGCAGGTGTAGCTGGAGATGTTCACCGTCAATCCGGGGAAGGAGAGCTCCTTGGCTGGCGCGTCCGTCCCCGTCTGGTAGCGGCGCAGCACCGCCTTGATGCGCGCGAGCAATTCCTTCATTTCAAAGGGCTTCACCATGTAATCGTCCGCGCCCAGCTCCAGACCGAGCACCTTATCAAAGGTGTCGTCCTTGGCGGTGAGCATGATGATGGGGATATTGGATGTCTTGCGGATTTCCCGGCACACCATCATGCCATCCATGCCCGGCAGCATCAAATCGAGCAGCATCAGATTGGGCGGGTTGGCCTTGAAGTGCTCCACGGCCTTGTCGCCCCGGTCGCAGGTTTCCACTTCGTACCCTTCGCGCGTGAGGTAGACGTTGATCAGCTGCGCGATGTTGGGATCGTCGTCCACCACGAGAATTTTGTTGTTTGCCATGCGATACGCCTCACTTTATGGTCACGACGGTCACGCCGTCTTCGCCTTCGCCATACTGGCCCAGCCGGAACTGCGCCACCCGCTTGTCGCGCTTGAGAAATTCCTGGATACCGCTGCGCAAAACGCCGGTTCCCTTGCCGTGGATGATATACACCGTGTTGAGATGCTGCATCAGCGCCGCATCCAGGAACAGATCCACGGCGGAAATGGCCTCTTCTTTCATCATGCCGCGCACATCGCACTCGGTTTTCACTTCGTGCGCCGCGGCCGTGAAGGAGCCGGTTTTTTTCGGCTTGGGCTTGGCTTCCGGCTGTGCGAGGCGCGTGTCCTGCAATTTTACTTTCATTTTCATGGCGCCGGCCTGCACGGTGACTTCGCCCTTGGCGTCCGGCGCGGTGAGCACCGTGGCGCGCGTGTTCAGGTTCACCAGCATCACGTTATCGCCCGGCGCGAGGGTTTGCGGGGCGGCGTCGTCCACCTGGGCGGCTTGGAGCTTTTCTGCGGTATCGCTCAACGCGTCGCTGAGTACGCCGCGCAGGGCCTGCACCTCATGCTCGCGCACCTGCGTGGTGCGCATCTTTTTGAGGTCCTGAATCACCTGCTCGCTCTCCCGCTGCGCCTTGAGGAGGATCTTGCGCGCGTCAGCCTTGGCTTTTTTGATCTCGGTTTCGCGCCGCTCGTCCAGCTCGCGCTTCAAGCGCTCGGCCTCATCGCGCAAGCGCTGGGTTTCCCGGTGTGCCTGTTCGGCCAGCACCCGTTCTTTTTCAGCGATCTGGCGGTGGTATTCCGCGTTGGCGATCACGTCCTCGAAGCGAATCTGATCCTGGGAGAGCCGCTCATTTGCCTTTTGAATCAGTTCGTCGGGTAGGCCGAGCTTGCGGGAAATCTCAAACGCGTTGGATTTGCCCGGAATGCCGATGGAGAGACGGTAAGTCGGCCGCAGAGTTTCCACGTTGAATTCCACGCTGGCGTTCTCCACGCCTGGCGTGCTCAGGGCGAAGGCCTTCAGCTC
>DVJN01000127.1 GCA_018716755.1 Candidatus Alectryocaccomicrobium excrementavium | reverse complement strand
CCAATGTATTCGTGCTGAACGATCGGGTTCTTGCCGTTTACTACATGCAGGTGATCCCGCCGCTTATAGAACATGCCCGCGTCAACCCCCAAAACGTTGGCATAATAAATGGCGCGATCCATAGCGCCCGTATCCGGGCTGATAACAATCAGGTTCTTGCGGTCGATGCCCATTTTCTGTTCTTCCTGCAGGAACGTCTTCAGGATAGTATAGGTGGGGTATATATTTTCAAAGGATACCAGCGGAATGGCGTTTTGAATGGTCGGGTCATGCGCGTCGAATGTGATGAGCACCTGCACGCCCAGCCGCTGCAATTCCTGCAAGGCCAGCGAACAATCGAGCGATTCCCGCTCCTTTCTTTTGTGCTGCCGGGAAGAATAGAGCAACGGCATCATCAGCGTCACGCGGTTGGCCTTGCCTGCAATGGCGGAAATCACGCGCTTGATATCCTGCAAATGCTCGTCCGGCCCCATATGGGTTTCGAATCCGAACATACGGTATGTGCAGGAATAATTGCCAACATCCGCCAGGATATAAATATCCCGGCCGCGCACAGATTCGCGGATGCGCACTTTCCCTTCGCCATTGGAGAAACGAACCTGATCGATCGGGATGATATAGCTGCCCTCTTTGTCCTGCTCGGAACGCATGGCCTTGATATGGTTATCCACCTTCGTGCCAATCTCATTGCAGCCGTTGAGCACAATCAATCCCAACTCGCCATGCTCCATAACGGAGCTTTTCTCTTCACCCATTCCTTTTGCCCCCTGTATTTGCTATCGCGAGTAAGTTCAGTATACCATGGCTGCGCGCTCTTCTCAATCACACAAATGTATATTATATATTACTATTACCTATTGCTACAGGTTCGCCGTCTAAGACCTCTGTGCGCGATTCTGGCGGATTGCGCCGGTCGCCAGCTCATCGCAGCGGTTGTTTTCCGAATTACCGGCATGCCCTTTCACATAAATCCAGCGCAACTGATGCGTGGAAGCCTGCGAAACCAGTTCTTCCCACAGATCCTGGTTTTTCACGGGCTGTTTGTCCGCCTTTACCCAGCCGTGCGCCTGCCAGCTTTTAATCCATCCCTTGGTAAACGCGTTCACCAAATAGCTGCTGTCAGAATATACATCCACTTTGCATGGCTCCCGCAACAGGCGGAGTGCCTGGATGGCCGCCATCATTTCCATGCGGTTGTTCGTGGTGAGCGCTTCAAAGCCGCTGATCTCACGCCGGTGCGCTCCGTAAATCAGCACAGCACCCCAGCCGCCTGGACCTGGATTGCCTGAACAGGCCCCGTCCGTATAAATTGTAACCTGCTTGATTGCGCCCGCCTCCCATCAAAAATTCCCATTTTATTATAGCGAAATGGAACGGAAGATGCAAGAGAGATTTCCAATCCTTACCGCGCATTTTTGGTTTTTTGCAAAGAAATACTATTTCTACGCAGGGAGGGGATTCGCTTGAAAAAAATATTGGCCATTGGTCTCGCATTCTCATTGTGTTTCTGGATCGTAAGTTGCATGCGCTCAAGCGCGCGCCCATCGCAAGAGCAGAATGACAACGCCGGTTTACCTCAATTGCCGGAGGAGATAGAAATCGCAAATGGCGTCCCGCAACTCCGCGTGTATTGCGTGGAAGATGAAGCGGTGGAAACCATGGATTTGGAGACGTATGTGCAAGGCGTACTGGCGGGTGAAATGCGAAACGACTGGCCCGAAGAGGCCCTAAAAGCGCAGGCCATCCTCGCGCGCACGTTTGTGCTCAATTTTATTTCGGAAAAAGATTCGCAGTATCCCGGCGCGGATATTTCCACGGACATCAGTGAAGCGCAGGCCTACAACTCTGCCAATATCAACGACCGCATCAAAGATGCCGTAAAACAAACCGAGGGTCTGGTTATGGTATACGACGGTCGCTTTCCGTACGCCTGGTTCCATGCGCATGCGGGTGGCATAACAGAATTACCGACCGCCGCTCTGGAATACAAAAAGGCCGATCCGCCATACACGCAGGTAATCGAATCGCCCGATTCAGACAAAGCGCCAGAAAACGTGAAAAACTGGACGGCGCGCTTTACCGCGGAAGAAGTCGCGGCAGCCTGCGCGGAAACCGGGGTAAAGACAGGATCGGTAACTTCGCTGGAAATAGGCAAACGCGGTGCCTCCGGACGAGCCATTACCTTTATCGTCAATGGCAAAGAAGTTTCTGCGCCAGCGTTGCGCTTGCGGCTCGGTGGTACGGCTATGAAGAGCACGCTATTGGATAGCGTCAACGTCGATGGCAACACGATCACCTTCTCGGGCCGCGGATACGGGCACGGCGTTGGCATGTCGCAATGGGGTGCGTATGGCATGGCCGAAGCGGGCGCGAGCGCCGAAGAAATTGTCCAGCACTATTTTCAAGACGTGGAGATTCAAAAACTGTATTGATGGTTTCCAAAAACTACAGGCCGGCTCAGAATCGAGCCGGCCTCAGAGCCTTGACAAAGTATCGGAAGAACGAGGCTTTAATCAGAAATGACGGCGTGTACGTCATTTCTGGCATTTTTCGCAAAGCAAACGCTTGCGTTTGCTTTGCGAAAAATGCATTCCCGTCCCGGTCGCTGCCCGTCGGAGGCGGCGCGAGCACACGCAGTGCGCAGCGCCGGAACACTGGGCCGCCGTAGGCGGGGCGCACGAAGGCCGCGCGCAGTGCGCGAAACAGGCCGAAGTAAGCCCAATGAAGCAGTGAGTGCCACAAGCGAGCTTGTGAGCGCAGTGGGACGGCCATGCTGAATTGAGGATCAGTGCGAAGACAAGCGACCGGGTGATCCTCGTTGACAAACCGAAGGTTTGTCAACGAGCAGAGGCCGGCTCAGAATCGAGCCGGCCTGCACTATCATTGATTTAGGCGCGCACACCTTTTTCTTCCATCTGCCGGATTACCGTTTCAAGCTGCGGGTTCATCACCGTAGCGAAATAATCGCGCGGCGTCTCCCGGCGGCGAATCAATTCGAATTCTCCATCCATTTTGAGCAAAACTTCGGCCGGACGCATTTTTCCATTGTAGTTGTATCCCATGGAATGCCCGTGCGCTCCCGTATCATGCAGGACGACGATATCGCCCATGTCGATATGGGGCAAGGGGCGCTGAATGGCGAATTTGTCGTTGTTTTCACACAAAGAACCCACAACGTCGTACACGCGGTTGAGCGGCGCGTTTTCTTTGCCGGCCACGGTGATGTGATGATACGCGCCATACATGGCGGGGCGCATGAGATCCGCCGCGCAGGCGTCCAGGCCGATATAGTCCCGATAAATGTGCTTCTCGTGGATGGCGCGGGCGATGAGCCAACCGGCTGGGGCCGTTACATACCGCCCCAGCTCCGTTACGATCCGCACCCCGGCCAACGGCGTATGCGCCAGCGTTTGCTCATAAGCGAGCCGCACGCCTTCGCCAATGGCCTGGATATCCGCTTCGTTTTGCTCGGGCTGGTAGGGCACACCAATGCCGCCTGAAAGATTGATCATAAAGAAGGGCGCGCCAGTTTTGGCGTGCAGTTCCAGGGCCAGCTCAAAAAGCGTGCGCGCCAGCATGGGATAATAGGAGTTGTCCGTCGTGTTGCTGGCGAGGAAAGCGTGCAGCCCGAAAGACTTCGCGCCATATTCCATCAGCTTGCGAATGCCCATATACAGCTGCTCCTTCGTAAAGCCGTATTTGGCCTCGCCGGGGTTGCCCATCACAAAAGTTCCCGACTGCAGCGTGCCGCCAGGGTTGTAGCGCAAACAGACATGCTCTGGAATGCCCCCGTGCCGGCGCAAAAAATCGATGTGCGTGATATCGTCCAGGTTGATGATGGCATCAAGGGCGCGAGCGTATTCAAATTCATTTGCGGGCGTCATATTGGAAGAAAACATGATTTCATCGCCCGAAAAGCCCAACGATTGCGCCAGCATCAATTCCGTCAGCGAGGAACAGTCCACGCCGCAGCCTTCTTCCCGCAGGATCTGCACAATCCGGGGATTGGGATTGGCTTTTACGGCGAAATACTCCCGGTATCCGCCATTCCAGGCAAACGCGTTTTGCAACGCGCGCGCGCGCGCACGAATTGCGCCCTCGTCATACAGGTGAAAGGGCGTGGGGATTTGCTGAATGATGCGTTCCAGCGTCTCTTTGCTGGGGGCAATTTTTGTTACCGGCATATTACCATCCATCCTCTGCTCTTCTTGCAATACAGAGATTTTACACCATATCCGCGCATTTCGCAAGGGGGTAAGCGCACAAATTGGATTGAACACAAAACTTTTTTGTGTTACAATAGAAGATATGGCTGAAGCAGGAGGGGACCCATGGGACTTTCGGAAAAGATTGACGCGCTGCTTTCGCAGGTGGAAAAGCCCGTGCGCTATATGGGCGGGGAATACGGCAGCGTGATGAAGGATTTGCGCGGCGTGGATGTGCGGTATGCGTTTCTCTTTCCCGACGTATACGAAGTCGGTATGTCGCATCTGGGCATGAAAATTCTGTACCACGCGATCAACCGCATGGACGGCGCATGGTGCGAGCGGGTGTTTTCGCCCTGGGTGGATATGGACGCCAAAATGCGCGAGGCAGGCGTACCGCTGTTTTCGCTGGAATCGCGCACGCCCGTGCGAGAATTCGACCTATTGGGCATTACGCTGCAATATGAAATGAGCTATACCAACATCCTTTCCGCGCTGGATCTGGCGGGCATTGAGCTGCTGGCGCGCAACCGCAAGAGCGGACCGTTTGTGATTTGCGGCGGACCGTGCGCGTGCAATCCCGAGCCGCTGGCGCCGTTTGTGGATGCGTTTGCCATGGGCGATGGGGAGGAGCTTACGCTGAAGACCATTGAGGTCTACCGTCAATGGCGCGACGCAGGCCTTCCGCGCGGCGCCTACCTGGAAATGCTCGCGCAGCTCGATGGCATGTATGTGCCGTCGCTGTACGAAGTCTCTTATCAGGGAGACGGCACCATAGAAAAAATTCAGCCGCGCAGCGTGGCCAAAATGCCCGTAATGAAAGCGCTGGTCAACGATCTCTCCGCCGCGGAATATCCGGATGCGCTCGTGGTGCCCTATGGCGAAGTGGTTCACAACCGCATTATGCTGGAAATTTTCCGTGGCTGCACACGGGGATGCCGCTTCTGCCAGGCGGGCATGATTTACCGCCCTGTGCGCGAGCGGTCGATGGGCCGGCTGCTGGAATTGGCGGAAAAGCTCGTCCGCGCCACAGGGTACGATGAGATTTCCCTCATGAGCTTGTCCAGCGGCGATTATTCCTGCCTGCCCGATCTGGCGCGGGAAATGGTCAAACGCTACCAGGAAAAACGCGTAAAAATTTCCCTGCCTTCTTTGCGCATTGATTCTTATTTGACGGATACGCTCAAAGAAACGCAAAAAGTGCGCAAAACCGCGTTAACGCTTGCTCCGGAAGCGGGCAGCCAGCGCCTGCGCGATGTTATCAACAAGGGCGTCACCGAAGAAGACTTGATGCGCTCCGTGAAAGAGGCGTTTGAAAACGGCTGGTCCGCGGTAAAGCTCTACTTTATGATCGGCTTGCCGACCGAAACAGATGAAGACGTGATGGGCATCGCAGATTTGGCGCAAAAGGTGCGGCAATGTTATTTTGCTGTGCCAAAAGGGCAGCGCGCCCCGGGATTGCGTATAACGGTGAGCGCTTCTGTATTTGTGCCCAAGCCGCATACGCCCTTTGAATGGGCAGCGCAGCTGGACGCTGCCACCATTCGCCATCGCCAGCAAATGCTCCGCCAGGCGCTTGCGGGCATGAAGGGCGTGGATTTCAAATACCACGAAATGGACGTGAGCTTTGTGGAGGCCGTATTTGCGCGCGGCGACCGGCGCACAGGCGAAGCCCTGTTGCGCGCATGGGAGCTCGGCTGCCGTTTTGATGGCTGGTCAGAATACTTCCGCATGGATTTGTGGATGCGCGCGTTCCAGGAGGTAGGGCTGGATCCCGCCTTCTATGCAAACCGCGAACGGGCGGAAACGGAAATTTTCCCCTGGGAGCATATCGACGCCGGCGTTACGAAGGAGTTCCTGTTGCGCGAATGGCACAAAGCGCTCAGGGCAGAAACGACACAGGATTGCCGCAAAGGGTGCGTCAACTGCGGCATTCGCCGCTATAAGGGGGCGTGCGTATGAGAGTGCTTTATCGCTTTGCCAAAAAAGAGCGGCTTCGCTTTGTATCCCATTTGGATTTGCAGCGCTTCATGCAGCGGGCGCTCAATCGTACCGGCTTGAAAATCGCCTATTCCAACGGTTTCAATCCGCATCCCATCCTTTCTTTTGCCTCTGCGCTGGCGATTGGGTGGACAAGCGAATACGAGCTGTTCGACGTCAAGCTCGCGGAGCCGATCGATCGCGATACGGCCCTGGCGGAAATGCGCCAGGCTTTGCCGCCGGATCTTCCCATTCTGGATGCGCGCCTGGTGGATGACCGCCATCCAGCGCTCATGGGGAGACTTGTGATGGCGGATTACGACCTTGGCCTTGCAGATGGCGTAAAGGCACTGCACGAAGCTGCGGATGCGTATTGGGCGCAGGAAACCGTGCTGGCGATGCGAAAGACCAAATCCGGTGAAAAACAGACCAATATACGACCAATGTCTATTTTTCTGGAAAAGAAGCCGTCCGGCTTTTATGCCCGCCTTATGCTCACCGAACAGGAAACGCTAAAGCCCGATCTGTTGCTGCGCACGTTGGCAGAAATTGCGGGCATAGAGCTGCCGCCTGTGCGCATTCACCGCTTATTGCTATTGGGGCAGGATGCGCGCGGCACGGCGAAGCCACTTCTGGATTTATAGCCAGGGCGGGAAGCATGGAGAAAACTGGGATGAAAAAACGAATTCTTGCGGAAACGCTTTGCGGCCAAACGCGCCTGGCCATCCTGGAAAACGACGCGTTGGTGGAACTATATAGCGAAAGCCAGGCGAGCGAAAAATGCGTGGGCAATATCTACGTGGGCCGGGTAATGAATGTTTTGCCGGGCATGCAGGCAGCCTTTGTCGATATTGGCCTGGAGAAAAACGCTTATCTTTCCATTGCCGATGTTCCTATTGAGCAGGGGGATTTGGAGCCGGGTGCAGAGAGAGCGGTGCAGGAAGTGTCGATCAAAAAAGTTTTAAAGGCCGGGCAAGAAATTCTCGTGCAGGTAATTAAAGAGCCAGGCGGCACCAAAGGCGCGCGAATCTCCTGTCATGTTACGCTGCCGGGGCGCTACTGCGTTTTGATGCCCACGGTGGAATGCACCGGCATATCCCGCAAAGTGACCGATATGGAATCGCGCGCCAGGCTGCGCAGTTGGGCGGAAGTCCTTCGGCCGGAGGGCATGGGAATCATTGTGCGCACTGCCGCAGAACATGCGCAGGAAGCCGAATTGCGCGCAGACGTCGCGGCGATGGTGCGCCTGTGGGAAAGCATTCAGAACAGGCAGCGCCATACCATTGCCCCCGCCCTGGTGCACCGCGATTTGTCTCTTCTGTATCAGGCTGTGCGGGACCTGCTGACGGGGGACGGAGTGGAAATGCTTATCGACGATGAAGCGCAATACCACACAGCCTGCGAGATGGCCGGCATGTTTTCGCCCGAATGCAAGGCACGCGTGCATCTTTATGCGGAAAGCGAGCCTCTCTTTGACCGGTATGGCGTCGACCATCAGGCGAGCAAAGCCTATGACCGCCGCGTGTGGCTCAAATCCGGTGGCTATCTGGTGATCGATCACGCGGAAGCCCTCACAGTCATCGATGTGAATACGGGAAAATTCGTGGGCAAACACTCCTTTGAAGACACCGTGTTCTCCATCAATTGCGAAGCTGCGGTAGAGATCGCTCGCCAGCTGCGCTTGCGGGATGTGGGTGGAATTGTGATCGTAGATTTTATCGATATGGAGCTGGATGCACATCGGGCAGGCCTGCTGTCGCGCCTGCAAGAGGCGTTGTCGCTGGATCGCGCGAAGATTCATCTGGCAGGCTTTACAAGCCTGGGCCTGGTGGAGATGACGCGCAAGCGGATCCAGCAGCCGCTTTATCTGCGCGATATGCAGCCGTGCCACGCCTGCCATGGTGCGGGCCATGTGGTTTCGCCGCAGGCCGTCGCACGCAGAATTCAGCGGGATTTGCGTGCTCGGGTTCGGGCGGGCGAGACGTGCCCGCATCTTATCGATGCTTCGAAGGAAGTAAGCGAAGCCCTGTACGAAATGGGCGCGCCGGCGGAGCGTTGCTATGCGCATTGGGATACGGCCCTGTCCGGCGCGCAATACCGCATTTCTCCCGCGCCGGAAAACGCTTTGCCGCCGAAAACGCGGCCGCTGACAAGGAGTTAGAATTCATGAAGGAAAAACCATTTGTACCGCAGGAGGAGCTCGCACGCCAGGAATCATTTGTCCGGGAAATCGCCGGAATTTTTGGCGGAAGGAAGACCTACCACATTGTTACCCTTGGCTGCCAGATGAACGTGCGCGACAGCGAAACGCTCGCGGGCTTTATGGGGGAAATGGGCTTTTCCCCGGCGGAAAAAGAAGCGGCAGACATCGTTCTTTACAACACGTGTTGCGTGCGGGAGAACGCGGAAAACCGCGCGTTGGGCAATGTGATCTGGCTGAAAGAGCTGAAGCGGGAACGGCCGGATATGGTCATCGCGGTATGCGGCTGCATGATGCAGGAAGAGGGCATGGCAGCCCGCCTGCAAAAACGGTATCCCTTTATCGACCTCGTGTTTGGCACGCACAACGCGTACCGCTTTCCAGAGTATCTTTATCAGGTACTTTTGCAAAAGCGGCGGGTTTTCGAGGTGGAAACGAGTGACGGCGTGATTGCGGAAGGCTTGCCCGCCCTCCGCTCGCGCCCGCACAGCGCGTTTGTGAATATCATGTTCGGCTGCGACAATTTCTGTTCCTATTGTATTGTGCCTTATGTGCGCGGCCGGGAGCGGTCCAGAAACGCGAATGACATCCTTAAGGAAGTCGAGATGCTTCGCGATGCCGGCGCCCAGGAAATCACCCTGCTGGGGCAAAACGTGAATTCCTATCAGGGCGGCGAATTCGCTTCCCTTTTGCGCCTTTTGTCTCAAACGGGCATCCCGCGCATTCGCTTCATGACTTCGCATCCCAAGGACCTGTCGGACGATCTGATCGCGGCGATGCGGGATCTTTCAAACGTCATGCCGCAGCTACATCTTCCCGTGCAGTCCGGAAGCAGCGAAGTGCTGCGCCGCATGAACCGGCGCTACACGCGGGAGCACTACCTGTCGCTCGTAGAAAAGCTCCGCGCCGCCATTCCGGAAATCGGGCTTACGACGGACATTATCGTGGGATTTCCCGGGGAAACGCTGGCACAATTTGAAGAGACGCTTTCCCTGGTGGAAGAAGTGCGCTATGACAGCGCGTTTACGTTCATTTTTTCTCCCCGCAGGGGAACGCTGGCCGCAACCTATCCGGACGATACGCCCGAGGCGGAAAAAAGCGCGCGTATCCAGCGCTTGATCGACCGGCAGCAGGCCATTTCCCAGGAAATCCTGAGCGCACAGGTTGGGCGGGAAGAATGGGTGCTGGTTGACGATGTGTCCGCGCGCGACACGGGCTGCGTATGCGGCCGCACGCCTCGCGGGCATATGGTAAATTTCCCAGGAAATGCTGATTCCGTGGGAACGTTTGCGCACGTACGCATCGTTTCTGCGGGTCGCAATACATTGAGAGGAGAACGAATCGATGGATAAAGTATTTGAAAAAACCCGTGAACTGGCAATGGCCATCATGGAATCGGAGGCATACCGCGCCATGCACGAGGCAGAGCAAACGGCCATGCGCAATCCGATGGCTTCTTCCCTGATGGGGGATTATCTGGAGGCCAAGGGTGAGGTTGAGGCGATTTTGCAGGAGAACGACCCCGATCCAGCCAAGCTCAAAGCGCTTTCGGAAAAAATGGAGTCCTGCCAGGAACAGCTTAATATGCTGGATGAAGTGGTTGCGCTGTCCCAGGCGCGCGAAGCGTTTTCCCAATTGATTTCGCAGGTGAACCAGCTTTTGCGCTTCATTATCACCGGCCAGATGGAAGACGCCAGCTGCAGCGGTTCGTGCGATTCCTGCGCCGGTTGCCATTGATGGCGCGCTGCTCGGCGGCTTGCGAAAGGATGGTAGCGTAAAATGGCCATATCTCCGATGATGCGCCAATATCTGGAAATCAAGGAGCAACATCCAGACTGTGTTCTGTTTTTTCGGCTCGGCGATTTTTACGAAACGTTTTTTGAAGACGCGGAATTGGTCGCGCGCGAACTGGAACTCACGCTTACGGGCAAAGATTGCGGCCTGGAAAAGCGCGCGCCCATGTGCGGCGTGCCCCATCACGCGGCGGACGTATACGTAAAGCGCCTGATTGAAAAGGGATACAAAGTTGCGATTTGCGAGCAAATGACGGATCCCGCGCTCTCCAAAGGGCTGGTGGAGCGCGCCGTCACGCGCGTCATCACGCCAGGCACGCTGATTGATTCTTCCATGCTGGAAGAGCGCGCTTCGAATTATATCCTGGCGCTTTTCTTTCAAAAAGAGCGCGCAGGATGCGCTTTTTGCGATGTTTCCACGGGGGAATTTTTCGCCTACCAATTCGATCACGCGACCGCGCAATTGATGGACGAGCTTTCGCGCATCCATCCCAGTGAAATCCTCGCGAACGAAGTGGAGCGTGTGCCGCGCACGAGCGGCGCGCTCATCTCATCCCGGCCGGCCGGCGATTACAAAAGCGCCATTCAAAACTTAACCGGGCATTTTGCGCATTCCATCGATGAAATGGGATTTTCCGGGGAAAGGCTGGCCGTCATCGCCGCGAGCATGCTGCTCAGCTATCTGAGCGAAACGCAGATGAACGCCCTTTCGCACATCCTGACCATGCAGCGCTACGATTCCAAGCGCGCCATGGAGCTGGACGCCATAGCGGCCGCCAACCTGGAATTGACGCAAACGTTGCGCTATCACAAGCGCGAAGGCTCTTTGTTCTGGGTGCTGGACAAAACCGTGACGCCCATGGGCAGCCGCATGCTGCGCGCGTGGATCGAGCGTCCCTTGTGCGACAAGGCGGAAATTGAGCGGCGCCTGGATGCGATCTCGTTTTTCATGCAGAACGCCATCAAGCTGGACGCACTGCGTGAGGCTCTGCGGCCCATCTACGATATCGAGCGGTTGCTCAGCCGCATCGCTTACGACGCCATCAACCCGCGCGATTGCGTCGCCCTGGGCAAATCCCTGGCCGCCGTACCTGGGATCCGCGCGCTGCTGAAGGGAGAAAGTGCCCATATGGTAGCCGATTTGGTAGAAATGCTGGATCCCATGGAGGATATTTGCGTATTGCTCAACAACGCCATTTCCCAGGATGCGCCCATCAGCGTGCGCGAAGGCGGGATTTTTCAGGCGGGATATAATGAGCAATTGGATGAGTACCGGGCGGCTTCTCGCGATGGCAAAACGTGGATTTCGCAGATGGAACAAAGCGAGCGCGAGGAAACCGGCATCAAAAACCTGAAGATCAATTACAATCGCGTCTTCGGCTACTACATAGAGGTCACAAAATCTTACTACGACCAGGTGCCGTTCCGCTACATGCGCAAACAAACGCTCGCCAATTGCGAGCGGTTTGTCACCGAAGAACTCAAAGAACTGGAAAAAAAGGTGCTCGGCGCGGATGAATCTGCCATCCAGCTGGAATACGAGCTCTTTACCGCCATTCGGGAACGGCTTAAGGCGGTCATCAGCCGCCTGAACGCTACGGCAACCGGCTTAAAAACGCTCGACGCCCTGGCCAGCCTCGCGCAGGTCGGGCTGGAAAACCGCTATTGCCGCCCCAACTTTAACGAAGAAGGCGTCTATGAAATTGAAAATGGCCGCCATCCTGTGGTGGAACGCTCCACGGGCCGCGAAGGATTTGTTCCCAATGGCACGCATCTCACGCCGGAAAAGCGCGTGATGATCATCACAGGCCCCAACATGGCGGGCAAATCGACCTATATGCGTCAAACGGCCCTGATCGTGCTGATGGCACACATTGGCAGCTTTGTGCCTGCGGAGCGGGCAAACATCGCGCTCACCGACCGGATATTTACGCGAATCGGCGCGTCGGACGATCTGTACGCCGGGGAATCAACCTTTATGGTGGAAATGAACGAGCTGGCGCACATCCTGCGCCATGCCACGGAGCATAGCCTTTTGATTCTGGATGAAATCGGCCGGGGGACCTCCACATTCGACGGACTTTCCATCGCCTGGGCCACTGTGGAGCATGTGGCAAAGCTGGGGGCAAAAGCGCTGTTTGCCACGCACTACCACGAGCTTTCGCAGTTGGAAGGGAAGCTGGAAGGCGTGGCGGATTACCGCATCACCGCGCAGGAACGCGGCGATGAAATCGTATTTTTGCGCAAAATTGTGCCGGGCAGCGCGGATCGCAGCTTTGGCGTGGCGGTCGCAAGCCTGGCGGGCTTGCCCAATTCGCTGATCGCACGCGCGCGCCAGATCATGGCCCGCCTGGAAGTAAATTCGCAGGCCAACATCGGTAAGCAAATTCTCGATAACCGCAAAAATTCCGGCGATGTGCAGCTGGGTTTCGAAAATTACAGCGCCATGGGCTTTGTGGATGAGGTGCGGGAACTGGATGTAATGAGCATGTCGCCCATAGACGCGCTCAATAAACTGTTTGAATTGAGCGAAAAGGCGCGCAATCTGTGAGCACAAAGGGGTGAACTGTCTTGCCCATTCGGGTTTTGGATGCGGCGACCATCGGAAAAATTGCCGCCGGCGAAGTGGTGGAGCGCCCTGCTTCCATTGCCAAAGAGCTTGTGGAAAATTCCCTGGACGCCGGCGCGACTTCTATCGCTGTGGAGCTGCGCGAAGGGGGAATCTCCTATCTGCGGGTCACGGACAACGGCTGCGGCATTCCTGCAGGCGAAGTTCGGCTTGCTTTCGAAAACCACGCAACCAGCAAAATCGTGCAAAGCGATGATTTGCTTTCGCTCCATACGCTTGGCTTTCGTGGCGAGGCGCTGGCTTCCATCTCGGCGGTTGCCAAAGTGGAAATGCTCACGCGCACAAAGGATGCAGAGCAGGGCGTGCGCGTGAGCGTTGAAGGGGGAGTTATGGCGCCTCCGGCAAGCGCAGGGTGCGCCGAGGGAACGAGCATTGCCGTAAGCGACCTGTTTTATAACGTTCCCGCACGGCAGGCGTTTTTGAAAAAGCCCGCTTATGAATATGGCGCGGTACACGATGTGGTGTCCCGCCTCGCTTTGGGAAATCCCGCTGTCGCTTTCCGCCTGTTGCACAATGGAAAAACCATTTTTTCCACTTATGGGGATGGCAACCTGCGCCACGCGGCAATGGCTATATACGACCGTGAAACGGCAAACGGCATGATGGAGGTCGACGAGGCGGAAGGCGGCTTTCGCCTGCGTGGCCTGATTGGCGTGGGGGAGCTTTCCAAGCAGACCCGTGCCTTTGAATGCTTTTTTATCAACGGCCGTTCCGTGCGTTGCCCCCTGATTTCCCAGGCGTTGGAAGCCTGCGCGCAAGGCCGGGTAATGGTTGGCAAATATCCCATGTGCGTTTTGTCCATTACCATGCCCGCCAATGGAGTAGACGTCAATGTGCACCCCAATAAACTCGAGGTGCGTTTCAAGAGCGCATACGATGTGCGGCGCACGATGGAAGCGCTCCTGTACCGGGCTTTCCAGGGAGAAACCATGCTTTCCCTGGAAGAAGCAGCGCCGCCCATCGCGCCGCAGGAAAATGTTTCCGAAGAAAGCAAAACAGACTTTCAACAGGCCTCGATAGATGTAAAACAGACCGATGGCGCGCAAAAACAGACTGACAGTCTGCAAAAAGCAACTTCGGACTATATTCGCAAGAGCCCTGTTTTGACAGGATCTCCCATGACGCTGCGTGAAATGCGCGAAGCCTTTTTTGCCCGGCCGCAAAGTGCACAGGCGAATGGGGCCGCCAACGATTCTGCCGATGGCGATGCGCTATCTACGGCCGCACCGGAGCCCATGCCTGCGAAAAAAATGGACGCAGTAGAAACCTTGCACGAAGCAGCAGCATTGCGTCCAATGCCTCCTTTGCGGAAAGAAACCGTAGCCACCGAACAGCAGACCATAGTTTCCGGACCTGCTTACCGCGTGTTGGGCGTAGCGTTTAAAACCTATATTCTACTGGAAACCGAGGATTCGCTCATCATAATCGACCAGCACGCGGCGTTTGAGCGATTGAAGTATGAGGAATATCTGCATCTGCTGGAAAGCGGAAACGCAGCTCAGCAGCTACTCGTAGCCAACATCATGCGTGTATCTGCGCGGGAGCGCGCAGATTTGATGGAAAATTTGCCCCTGTTGCGCGAACTGGGTTTTGAGATCGAGCCTTTTGGCGAAGCGGATATTAAGATCAGCGCGGTACCGCATGTGCTGGGGCATGCGGATCCGCAGCCGCTCCTGCACGATGTGCTGGCCAATCTGCACTCGCTGCGCAGCGCAAACATGGCCATGCGGCGCAGAGAAATTTTGCAGATGTCCTGCAAGCACGCCGTGAAAGCAGGCGATATGCTCACAAAAGAAGCCATGGACGAACTGGTGGAAACCATGCTTTCCACCGGCGCTCCGCCATTTTGCCCGCACGGTAGGCCCGTGGCCAAGCGCTTGAGCAAACGGGATATGGAGCAGATGTTCAAACGCGTATGAAAAAGCGAATGTTATATGGCATTGTCGGGCCAACCGCGTCCGGCAAAACGGGCGTGGCCATTGCGCTGGCCCAAAGCGTAGATGGGGAAGTCGTCTCTTGCGATTCCATGCAGATTTATCAGGGCATGGACATCCTTTCCGCCAAACCTACGGCGCAGGAACGCGCTGCCGCCGCGCACCATATGATTTCCCTCCTGCCGCCCAGCGAAAAATGCACTGCCGCCCGGTTTCGCGATATGGCGCTGCCAGTTCTTGAGGATTTGTTTGTACGCGGCAAGCAACCCATCCTGTGCGGCGGCACGGGGCTGTATGTCGACGCCATCACCAGGCCCCGCAGTTTCGCTCTGGAAGGGAACGAAGAACTGCGCGCGCGCCTGATGGGAATGGAACGCGTAAAGCTGCACAAATGGCTGCGGGAGATCGATCCGCAAAGCGCCGCCCGGCTGCACGAAAACGATGTGCGCCGCGTCGTGCGCGCACTGGAAATCTATCTGCTGACCGGCCGCACCATGACCGAAATTGCGCAGGAGGATGCGCAGCGCGACGCACCCTTCGATGCGCGTCTCTTCGCGCTGGATTGGCCGCGCGACGTGCTCTACGCGCGCATAGACCGGCGCGTGGACGAGATGGTGGCCACCGGCATGATCGAAGAAGTGCGTGCGCTGATGCAGGATAGTGCCATGCACCCTACGGCGCTGCAAGCGCTGGGTTACAAAGAAATCCTCGCGGCATTGCGCGGCGAAATTTCCCTGGAGGAAGCCCTGGCGCGCGTGAAACAAGGGAGCCGCAACTATGCCAAGCGCCAGCTCACCTGGTTTCGGCGCGATGCACGCGTGCAGTGGATTGCCGCGCAGGGCAAATCGGCGGCAGAAATTGCGGAAGAAATCCGCCGGAGGGCGGAAAGCGCAGAAAACGCTTGACACACCTCCGGCCGCAAAAATCAGTTTTATACGCGAAACGCCTGGCGCGCCGCGCCGGGGCGCTTTTCGCAGGAAGGTGGTTACTTCTTATGAACGCAGAACGCGCCCAGGCAATGGTGGCGCAGGCAGAACTGGATTGCCAGAAAATCTTTGCGCAAATCGAGGAAACGGAATTGTACAACACCCGCAAAGTGCTGCGCGCATTTCGCCAGCACGAAATCGCCGCCCGGCATTTTACCCCTACCACAGGATATGGCTATGATGACATTGGGCGCAGCGCTCTGGAAGCGTTGTTTTGCGATGTGTTGGGATGCGAAGCCGCGCTTGTGCGGCCACAAATTGCTTCCGGCACGCACGCACTGGCCATTGCGCTATACGGCATTTTGCGCCCTGGCGACGCGTTGATCGCCGGCGCTGGCAAACCGTATGACACCCTGGAAGAGGTCATTGGCCTGGCAGGAGAACGGGGGAATGGTTCGCTGCGCGATTTCGGCGTTTCTTACCGGCAGGTGGAACTTAAAGACGGCGGGCTGGATATTCCCGCCATCCTGGATGCTCTGGGCGCGGATGGCAAGCTCGTGTTGCTGCAGCGTTCGCGCGGATATGACTGGCGTTCTTCTTTGAGCGTGGAAGAAATCAATGAGGCCGTGCAAGCCATCCATCGCAAAAAGGCGGATGTGGTGGTGATGGTGGACAATTGCTACGGGGAATTTACCCATCGAGAAGAACCGAAGGCCGACGTGCTCGCTGGATCGCTGATCAAAAACCCGGGCGGTGGCCTGGCGCCCACAGGTGGCTACATTGCCGGGCGGGCGGATTGTGTGGAAAAGATCACATATCGCTACACGTCCCCGGGCGTCGGTGGGGAGATCGGTTCTTATGCAGGCGGTTATCAACCGTTTTTCCAGGGATTGTTTCTGGCGCCGCACACCGTTGCACAAGCGCTGAAAACCGCTGTGCTCGCTGCGCGTGCGCTGGAAATGGCGGGTTTCTCGGTCAGCCCCGCATATGACGCGCCGCGCAACGACATCATTCAGGCCATACAATTTGGCGCGCCGGAGCCGCTGATTGCGTTTTGCCAGGCCATCCAGGCGAACTCTCCGGTGGATTCGTTTGTAGTACCGGAACCGTGGGCCATGCCCGGCTATCAGGATCCTGTGATTATGGCGGCCGGTACTTTTGTTTCCGGCGCCAGCATTGAGCTGAGCGCAGACGCTCCCATTCGCGCGCCATATATCGCGTACTTGCAGGGCGGGCTCACATATGCGCATGGGAAACTCGCGCTGATGGGCGCACTGGAGGCCATTCTCTAAAAAAGATATCAAAATTGTTCAGGGTGCGAAAATGCCCTGCCAGCCTGGAACGGCAAATCAGTTCCGAGCTGGCGGGGCATTCTATTGAATATACCGGAGCAATCCCACGACTTTTCCAATGACTTCCGCATTTTCCACGATGATGGGCTCCATCTGATCATTGGAAGGCTGTAGCCGCACATGCCCATTTTCGTAGTAAATGCGCTTTACCGTGGCCTCATCCTGGATCATGGCGATCACCATGTCGCCATTTTCGGCAGAATTCCGCCGCTCCACCACCAGCTTATCGCCTTCAATAATGCCATCGTTGATCATGCTGGTTCCCGTCACATTCAAAATAAACGCATTGTTTTCTGAAACATCGAAGGGGATGGTCATATATTCTTCGATATTTTCCTGCGCCAGGATCGGAATGCCGGCGGTTACACGCCCCACCACGGGTACGCTGCGGCCGCGCGGCGCTGAGCCATTCAACACTTCCAGGGCCCGTGGCTTGGAAGCGTCCCGCCGGATCAGGCCGCGGTTTTCCAACGTGCGCAGGTGCATATGCACGGTCGATGTTGATCGCAAATTCACGGCGCGGCATATTTCCCGCACAGATGGTGGGTAGCCCTTGGTTTCAATCTCGCTGCGAATAAATTGAAGGATTTGTTCCCGTTTGGCATCGGAATTTTTCATAATGCTTCAGCCTCGCATTCTTCCGTATTTTTAAGATAGGGAAGCGGTCCGCTTCCGCTCCATCGCATCCACACTCTTAGTATAACATAGAACGCCTCAGATTACAAGCATAAAAATCGACA
>DVJN01000126.1 GCA_018716755.1 Candidatus Alectryocaccomicrobium excrementavium | reverse complement strand
CGGCGGAATGCAAGGTGCCGGAAGGCATCCGCTATTTGCGCGCCCGCGTGGTGGACGAACAGGGGCGGCGCGCCTGGACAAATCCCATTTTCCTGGCGGAATAAAAATTGGCGGGCATTTGAGCCGCCGCGTGTTTTCGCGGCGGCTTTTGCGTGCGTGCTTGATTTTTTACGCAATATTGGGTATTCTATAAGCAATGTAGGGATCAATTGGCAGGAGGATATTATGGCAGAAAATCAGGCGGCAATCCGCAATTTTTGCATCATCGCACACATTGACCACGGCAAGAGCACGCTGGCGGATCGGCTGCTTGAGAAAACGGGCGTGATGGCGCAGCGGGACATGACGGAACAGGTACTCGATTCTATGGAACTCGAGCGCGAGCGCGGCATCACGATCAAATCCAAGGCCGTGCGCATGCCCTATCGCGCGCAGGATGGGAAGGAATATATCTTCAATTTGATCGATACGCCCGGCCATGTGGACTTTACGTATGAAGTTTCGCGTGCGCTGGCGGCCTGTGAGGGCGCGCTATTGGTGGTGGACGCCAGCCAGGGCATTGAGGCGCAAACGCTGGCCAACGTTTACATGGCGCTGGATCACGATCTGGAAATCATCCCTGTGATCAACAAAATCGATCTGCCCAGCGCGCAGCCGGATGTGGTCTGCAAGGAGATTGAGGATGAAATCGGCCTGGATACAGAAGGCGCGCCCCGGGTTTCGGCCAAGCAGGGCACCGGCATTGAGGACGTGCTGGAAGCCGTGGCGGATCGTGTGCCGCCGCCGCGTGGGGATGCGGACGCGCCCCTGCAGGCGCTGATTTTCGATTCGTATTATGACAATTATCGCGGCGCGATCAGTTCCGTTCGCCTGATGAACGGGCGCGTGCGCGTGGGCGACACCATCCGCATGATGGCCAGCGGCCGCGAATTTGAAGTCACGGAATGCGGTGCGTTCCTGCCAGGCTCCTATTTGCCCATGGAGGAGCTTGCGGCGGGCGATGTGGGCTACATCGCCGCTTCCATCAAAGATATTGCCGATATTCACGTGGGCGACACCATCACCCTGCGGGACGCGCCGGCGGACAAGGCCCTGCCGGGCTACAAAAAAGTGCTTCCCATGGTGTATTGCGGCATCTATCCGGCGGATGGCGCGGATTACGAAGACTTGCGCAGCGCACTGGAAAAATTGCGCCTCAACGACGCGGCGCTCTCCTTTGAGCCCGAAACTTCCGTGGCGCTGGGCTATGGTTTCCGCTGTGGCTTTTTGGGGCTTCTGCACATGGAGATCATCCAGGAACGGCTGGAGCGCGAATTCGATCTCGATTTGGTCACCACAGCGCCGAGCGTGGTTTATCACGTAATCAAGACCGACGGCGAAAAGGTGACCATTGACAATCCCACAAATCTGCCCCCGGCCACGGAAATCGCCTATATGGAAGAGCCGATGGTGGCCGCGCAGGTGATCACGCCGCAGGAGTATGTGGGCGCGATCATGGAACTGTGCCAGGATAAGCGCGGCACGTTCAAAGACATGAAGTATATCGAGGGCAACCGCGTGCTGCTGACCTACGATTTGCCGCTGAACGAAGTGATTTACGATTTCTTTGACCAGCTCAAGAGCCGCACGCGCGGGTACGCCTCGTTCGACTACGAACTGAACGGCTATGTGAAGAGCGATCTGGTGAAACTGGAAATCCTCCTGAACGGGGAGCAGTGCGACGCGCTCGCCATCATCGTGCATCGCGACCGCGCCTATGCCCGGGGCCGTTCCATTGCTGAAAAATTGAAGGAAGTAATTCCGCGCCAGCTGTTTGAAATCCCCATCCAGGCGGCAGTGGGCGGCCGCGTGATCGCGCGCGAAACGGTCAAAGCCCTGCGCAAGGACGTGCTCGCCAAGTGCTATGGCGGCGATATCACGCGCAAAAAGAAGCTGCTGGAAAAACAGAAGGAAGGCAAAAAGCGCATGCGCCAGGTGGGCACGGTCGAGGTGCCCAGCGAGGCGTTCATGGCGGTTTTGAAGATGGATTGACGGGCTCGTATGGATAGAGAAGGGCTTGGAGTATGAGCGGCGTATACATTCACATTCCGTTTTGCGCGCGCAAGTGCGCGTATTGCGATTTTGCCTCCTGGCCAGGGCGGCAGGCGGATTGGCGGCGGTATGTGTGCGCCGTGGAAGAAGAGATTCGCGCGGTGGGCGGCGGGCCGGCCGAAACGGTGTTTTTCGGCGGGGGCACGCCGTCCCTTTTGCCAGCGGAATGGTTGTGCGGGCTGCTGGACGCCGTGCGGGAGACCTTTGCCCTGGCGGCGGACGCGGAAATCACATTGGAGGCCAATCCCGGCACGGTTTCGCCGGATTCGCTCGCGCTTTACCGGCAGGCAGGGGTGAACCGCGTATCCTTCGGCGCGCAGTCGGCCAACGACGCGCTCCTGCGCGCCATTGGCCGCATTCATACCTGGGCACAGGTGGAAGAGGCCGTGCGCATGGCGCAGGACGCGGGCCTGGAGAACATCAATCTCGATTTGATGTATGGCCTGCCGGGACAAACGGTGCGGGATGTGGAAACCGCGCTCCTGCGCGCAATGGCGCTGGGCGCGAGGCACATTTCCTGTTACAATCTGATCGTCGAGCCGGGCACACCGCTGGCGCGCGGCGTGGAACGCGGGGAAATCCGCCTGCCGGAGGAGGATGCGCAGGCCGAAATGCAGCGTGCGGTATGTGAAACGCTGCGCAAGGGCGGTTTTGAGCGCTATGAGATTTCCAATTATGCGCTGCCCGGCTGGGAATGCCGCCACAACATCAACTATTGGCTGCGCGGGGACTATTTTGGCTTTGGCTGCGCGGCGCATTCGCTGGTGGATGGCGTGCGCTACGCAAATCCGGATTCGCTGGATGCGTATCTGCGGGGGGCGCGGCAAACGGATAGGGAAACGCTGGCGGAAGAGGACGTGCGGCTGGAAACCGTTATGCTGGGTACGCGCACGCGCTGGGGCGCGGACATTTCTTATATGAAGGCAAATGCGTTGGAGCCACTGGTGCGCTCAGGGTTTGCGCGGATTTGCGCGGGCAAGCTGGTACTCACCGATGCAGGCTGGGAAGTGCACAACGCCATTTTGCGGCAAATTCTTGAATAATAAAAATTTAACACGAATTCCGAGCTGAAGGTATTGACAAAATACGGGTGGAGTGATACTCTTATGCGCAGAGGTTAGCACTCGACGGGTGAGAGTGCTAACAAGGGCTGGGAGGTGAGAATGTGCAATTGGACGAACGGAAATTCATGATCCTGAAAGCGATTATCGACGACTATGTCCTTACAGGCATGCCGGTTGGTTCGCGCACGATCTCCCGCAAATCCGGCGTGGGTTTTTCTCCGGCCACCATCCGCAATGAGATGAGCGACCTGGAGGAACTGGGGTATCTCGATCAGCCGCATACTTCGGCTGGCCGCGTGCCTTCCCATAAGGCGTACCGCCTGTATGTCGACCGCCTTTTGCAGGTGGGCAATCTTTCACCCGAAGAAACAAAGAAGATCCAGGAACATTTACGGGAGCGCACTTCGCAGGTGCAGGAAGTGATCCGCTCAGCTGCGCAGGTGCTTTCAGACGCGACGCATTACACATCGGTGATCGTAGCGCCACAGGCACAGGCGTTGCGCATCCGCAGGGTGCAGCTGGTGCCCATCACGGAGAACACGGCGCTGCTCGTGATCGTAACGAACGCGGGCATCGTGAAGGACGCGGTGGTGCGGGTGCCGGGCGAGCTTTCCGCCGAGCATCTGCACGCGATTTCCAATCTGCTGACCGATCAGCTGGCAGACCGGCCGATCGACCAGGTGCGGCAGCGGTTCCGCGTGCTGATTCATCAGCTGGGCGAGCACCGCAGGCTGCTGGCCAACGTGATGAACGCGATGGAAACCAGCATTGTGGAGACGGGCGAAAACGACGTGGTCGTGGGCGGCAGCGCGAATCTTTTGAACTATCCGGAATATTCGGATATTGAAAAGGCGCGCAACTTTCTGGCCGTGCTCGATTCCAAGGAAACGCTCGCGCGCCTGCTGGGTTCGCGGGGCGGCGTGGAATTCACCATCCGCATCGGCAGCGAAAATGAGGCGCCGGAATTTCAGGACTGCTCGGTCGTGACCGCGACATACCACATTGGTTCCGGCACGAGCGGTACGCTCGGCATCATCGGGCCCACGCGTATGGATTACCAGCGCGTGATCGCCGTGATGAAAACGCTGAAATACGCGATGAACGAGCTTTTATCCGGGGAATGACAGCCCCCCATAATTTTAAGGAAGTGATTGAAATGAGCAGCAAGAAAAAGGCTGAGGAAACCACCTCTCAGCAGCCGGTGAACGAGCAGACGCAGGAGCAGGCGGCGCCCAATCAGCCCGAGCAGGAAGCTGCCAAAGAAGCGCCGAAGGACGATTGCGCGGCAAAGCTGAACGAAGCGGTGCGCAAATTGGCCGAGGCGGAGAGCAAGCGGGATGAATATCTGGATTCCCTTCGGCGGTCGCAGGCCGATTTCATAAATTACAAGCGCCACAATGAGCGCGCCCGCAGCGACGGTTATGAGGAAGGCAACCGCGAGGCCATCGCGGCGGTGCTTCCGGTGATCGACAATCTGGAGCGCGCCATTGCGGCGGCGGAAAAGGCGCAGGAGGCCGGCGCGCTGGTCGAGGGCGTGCGTATGACCTATAAGGCCATGATGGAAGCGCTTTCGCGGCGTGGGCTGGAAGAAATCCCCGCGCAGGGCGTGCCCTTTGATCCCGAATTGCACCACGCGGTCGCGCGGGAAGCGGGCGAGGGCGAGCCTGGAACGATTCTGGAAGTTTACCAGAAGGGCTATCGCGTGAAAGACAAAATTGTTCGCTACGCGATGGTCAAGGTTTTAAGCGAATAAGAGAATTTGGAGGATAAAATCATGAGCAAGATTATCGGTATTGACTTGGGTACTACCAATAGCTGTGTGGCCGTTATGGAAGGCGGCGAACCCGTCGTAATCCCCAACGCGGAAGGCAACCGCACCACGGCTTCCGTGGTGGCTTTCGCCAAAAATGGCGAGCGCCTGGTGGGCCAGGTGGCAAAGCGCCAGGCCGTTATGAATTCTGACCGCACCGTGATCTCCATCAAGCGCGAGATGGGTTCTTCCTACCGCGTGAAGATCGACGATAAAGAATACACCCCGCAGGAAATCAGCGCCATGATCCTGCAAAAGCTGAAGGCGGACGCTGAGAGCTATCTGGGCGATACGGTAACGCAGGCCGTCATC
The DNA here is from genome assembly GCA_018716755.1 of Candidatus Alectryocaccomicrobium excrementavium. Taxonomy (GTDB): domain Bacteria; phylum Bacillota; class Clostridia; order Christensenellales; family Aristaeellaceae; genus Alectryocaccomicrobium; species Alectryocaccomicrobium excrementavium. The sequence goes on along the minus strand of DVJN01000126.1, from coordinate 13,181 downwards.
ACCGTGCCCGCTTACTTCTCGGACGCGCAGCGCCAGGCGACGAAGGACGCCGGCCGCATCGCGGGCCTGGAAGTGCTGCGCATCATCAACGAGCCGACGGCGGCGGCGCTGGCTTATGGCCTGGATAAGGATGAATCGCACAAGATCCTGGTGTACGACCTGGGCGGCGGTACGTTCGATGTTTCGCTGCTGGAAGTGGGCGACGGCGTATTCGAAGTGCTGGCCACCGCGGGCAACAACCGCCTGGGCGGCGATGACTTCGACAACCGCATCATCGACTACGTGGCGAATGAGTTCCAGCGCGAGAACAACATTGACCTGCGCAAGGATAAGCAGGCGTTGCAGCGCCTGAAGGACGCCGCCGAAAAGGCTAAGATCGAGCTTTCCGGCGTGATGACCGCGAACATCAACCTGCCGTTCATCACCGCGGACGCGACCGGCCCCAAGCATCTGGACGTGACCCTCACCCGCGCGAAGTTCAACGAGCTGACCGCTGACCTCGTCGAAAAGACGATTGGGCCGCTCAACCAGGCGCTCAAGGACGCGGGCCTTACGGCTTCGCAGGTGGATAAGGTCATCCTCGTGGGTGGTTCCACGCGTATCCCCGCCGTGCAGGAAGCTGTGCAGCGCATCACGGGCAAGGAGCCGTATAAGGGCATCAACCCCGATGAGTGCGTGGCCATCGGCGCGGCCATCCAGGCCGGTATCCTGGGCGGCGAAGTGAAGGACGTCGTGCTGCTGGACGTGACGCCGCTGTCCCTGGGCATCGAAACCATGGGCGGCGTGTTCACCCGCCTGATCGACCGCAACACCACCATCCCGGTGCGCAAGCAGCAGATCTTCTCCACCGCGGCGGATGGGCAGACGGCGGTTGACGTGCACGTGCTGCAGGGCGAGCGCGAGATGGCCGCTTACAACAAGACGCTGGGCCGCTTCCAGCTGACGGGTATCGCTCCCGCGCCGCGCGGCGTGCCGCAGATCGAAGTGACGTTCGATATCGACGCCAACGGCATCGTGCATGTATCCGCCAAGGATCTGGGCACGGGCAACGAGCAGAAGATCACCATCACGGCTTCCACGAACCTGTCCGAAGAGGAAATTAAGAAGGCCGTGGACGACGCCGCGAAGTACGCCAACGAGGATAAAAAGCGCAAGGAAGAAGTGGAAACCTTCAACCAGGCGGATCAGCTGATCTACTCCACGGAAAAGACCCTCAAAGAGCTGGGCGATAAGCTCACCGACGCGGATAAGGCGAAGGTGAACGATGAGCTGGAGCGCTTCAAGAAGACCCGCGAAGGCAACAACGCCGAGGAAATCAAGAAGGCCATGGAGAGCTTTACGCAGGAGACCTACGCGATCTTTGGCAAGGTCTATCAGCAGCAGCAGCAGGGCAACGGCGGCGACCAGAACCAGCAGGGCGGCCCGCAGGCGGGCGGCACGGCGGATGATGGCACCGTGGAGAGCAGCTTTACGGAATAAGGCACAGGGCGCAATTCCGGCGCGAAACGCGCTTGGGAGCGCGGGGGTGGGCGGCGTGCATCGCCGCCCCCAGCGCGCAAGTTTTCGCTCTGAGCGTGGGATAAAATGAGCAGGGATCGCCGGAACATGCGCAAAAAGGCATATTCCGGCATCTGTGCGTTCAGATAGAGGTGAGCCAATTGGCGAAACGGGATTATTACGAGGTTTTGGGTGTGGATCGCTCCGTGGACGAAGCCGCCTTGAAAAAGGCGTACCGTCAGCTGGCGAAAAAGTACCACCCCGACGTGAACCCGGGCGATAAAGAGGCCGAAGCCAAGTTTAAGGAAATCAACGAGGCGTATGAGGTGCTGTCCGATCCCCAGAAGCGCGCGGCGTACGACCGCTATGGGCACGAGGGCGTGAACGGCGGCGCCGGCCCGGCTGGCGGCGGAGCATATACCAGCGATTTCGGCGGATTTGGCGGCTTCGGCTTTGAAGATATTCTCAATTCCTTCTTTGGCGGCGGCATGGGTGGCGGCGCTGCTGGCGGTAGCCGGTACAATGGCCCGGTTCGCGGCGACGATATCCGCTATGAAGTGCGCCTGAGCTTTGAGGAAGCCGCCAAGGGCTGTGAAAAGGAAATCAACCTGGTGCGGGATGAAACCTGCGAAACCTGCCACGGCACAGGCGCGAAGCCGGGCACCAGCCCGCAGACCTGCCAAACCTGTCACGGCACGGGCCAGGTTCGCGTGACGACGAATACGGCCTTTGGCCGGATTCAAAACGTGCGCACGTGCGACGCCTGTCATGGCACGGGCAAAACGATTTCCGATCCGTGCCCCAAGTGCAATGGGCGCGGCAAAGTACGCACCTCCAAGCGGCGCAAGGTTAAGATTCCCGCGGGCGTGGACAACGGCCAGATCGTGACCATTCGTGGCCAGGGCGAAGCGGGGGAAAACGGCGGCCCGGCGGGCGATTTGCAGATTTTGATCGCCGTGCGGCCGCACAAGCTGTTCAAGCGCAACGGCTATGATTTGTACATTGAAATCCCCGTTACGTTCACACAGGCGGCGCTGGGCAGTGCTATCGACGTGCCCACGCTGGAGAAACCCGTGCGCTACGATTTGCCCGAGGGCACGCAGCCCGGCCAGGTGTATCGCATCAAGGGTCAGGGCGTGCAAATGCTCAACAGCACGGCCAGGGGCGATTTGTACATTACGGTGAAGGTGGAAGTGCCGCGCAAGTTGAACGACAAACAAAAGGAACTGCTGCGCCGCTTCGAGGAATCCACCAGCGGGCGCGAATACGAGGAGAAAAAATCCTTTTTTGAGCGCGTGAAGGATGCCTTTAACAATTAAAGGCGCGCATCACGAACGGGAGGAAGCGTATGGACTGGCTGGAACTGACGGTTTTAACGTCCACGGAAGGCTCGGAATTGGTTTCGCAGATTTTGATCGATGCGGGCGCTTCCGGCACGGTAATCGAAGACAAAAACGACGTCGCCCTGAACCAGCGCCCCGAAGGGCAATGGGACATCATCGACGAGGAGATCGCCCGCCGCATGGGCGACGACGTGAAGGTGAAAGCCTATTATGCGATGGATGCGCGCGTTAAGGATACCATGGCGCGCATCGCGTCCGCGCTCAACGATTTGCGCGCCAACGCTGGCGATTTGCCGCTGGGCAAGCTGGAAACGCTGGTTTCGAATGTGGATGATGAGGACTGGGCGGAAAACTGGAAAAAACAGTATAAGCCTTTCCGCCTGGGCCGGCATATGGTTGTCAAGCCCGGCTGGGAAACATTCGACGCGCAGCCGGGCGATAAGATCATCGAAATCGACCCGGGCATGGCCTTTGGCACCGGCACGCACGAGACTACCGGCATGTGCGTGGAATTGATTGAGGATTACGTCAAACCAGGCGACACGGCCATCGACATCGGTACGGGCACGGGCATTCTCGCCATCGCAGCGGCTCTTGCGGGCGCTAAGGATGTGTTGGCAACGGATCTGGATCCCGTCGCAGTGCGCGTGGCGGCGGAAAACGTGCGCATCAATGGCTTTGCGGATGCGATCCGCACGCGCCAGGGGGATTTGTTGCAGGCTGTGGACGAGCGGGCGAATGTCGTGATTGCGAACATCATCGCGGATGTGATCGCCATGTTGGCCCAGCCAGTGCGGGCGCACATTGAGGATGGCGGCTTGTTTATCTGCTCGGGCATTGCGCGGGAACGCTCGGATTTTGTGATCGAGGCGCTGAAGGCGGCGGGTTACCAGCAGCCTATGGACATTCGGGAAAAGGGCGAATGGATGGCCATCGCCGCGAGGAAATAGCGATGCACCGTTTTTTTGCGCAGGATGCTGCGGAGCGGGAAATCCTTTCGCTCGATGAGAACGAATCCAGGCACGCCAGGAGCGTGCTGCGCGTGCGGGAAGGGGAAGCGGCGGAATTGCTGGATGGGCAGGGCCGCCGTTTTGCCGCGCAAATTGGCAGCGTGGAAAACGGACGCGTGCTTGTAAGGCGGCTGGCGGAATTGCCGGGGAATGAACCGGGAATTCGCGTGACCCTGTATCCCGGCCTACCCAAGGCGGATAAGCTGGATTTTGTGGTGCAAAAGGCGGTGGAACTGGGCGCGGCGCGCGTCGTGCCGGTGGAAATGGCGCGTAGCGTGGCGCGCATCAGCGGCGATGGCGCGAAAAAGCGCGAGCGGCTGGAACGCATCGCGCGCGAAGCGGCCAAGCAGTGCGGCCGCGGGTGCGTGCCGGAAGTGTTGGCGCCACTCGCCTGGAAAGACGCGCTTTTGGACATGCGCGCGCGGGAACTTTTGCTGGTTCCCTGGGAAGAAGCGGGCATGGAAGGGCAGCGCTTACAACAGGTCTTTGCTGCGCACGCGGCCGCGCGCGACATTGGCATTTTGATCGGGCCGGAAGGCGGCATTTCAGCGGAAGAAATCGAGCAGGCCGGCGGCGAGCGCGTGACGCTGGGGCCGCGCATTTTGCGCACGGAAACCGCCAGCGTGGCGGCACTTTCCGTGGTGATGAGCCTGTGGGGGGACATATAATATTGAAGGTAGCATTTCACACGCTGGGCTGCAAGGTGAACCAGTATGATTCGGAGGCCATGCTCGAGTGCTTTGCGCGCGCGGGCTATGAAATCGTACCCTTCTCGCAAGAAGCGGATGTGTATGGCGTGAATACCTGCACGGTTACGGGCACAGGCGATGCAAAATCCCTAAAGCTCATTCGCAGGCTGCACCGCGAACACCCGGAGGCGAAGATTATCGTGTGCGGCTGCCTGGCGCAGCGGGACGCGGCGCGCGTGCTGTTGCCGGGCGTGGCGTTGGTGATCGGCGTGCAACACCGCGCGCAGGTGGTGGAACTCTTTGAAAGGGCGGTTGCCAGCGGCGAGCCGCTGTGCGCGGTCGATTCCCTGAAAGAGGCGGCTTTTGAAAATCTGTCTGTTTCGCGGCACGAGGGCAAAACCCGCGCCACCATGAAAATCCAGGAAGGGTGCGACCGCTTTTGCACCTATTGCGTGATCCCATATGTGCGCGGGCCGGTGCGCTCCATGCCGCTGCCGGCCGTGCGGGAGGAGGCGGTCCGCCTGGCAGGCGCAGGATACCGGGAAATCGTGGTGACGGGTATCCACCTGGCGAGTTATGGCCGCGGCGAGGGCACGACTTTGCTGGATGCGATCCACGCCGTGGCGGAACCGGAAGGCGTGAAGCGCATCCGCCTGGGTTCGCTGGAGCCATTGATTGTAACCCCGGAATTTGTGGAGGGCATTGCGGCGGAAAGCAAGGTCTGCCGGCATTTTCACCTTTCCATGCAAAGCGGCAGCGCGGGCGTACTCCGACGCATGCGCAGGCGCTACACGCCGGAAGAATACCTGCGCGCCGTGGAGCGCCTGCGCGCGGCATTTCCAGATTGCGCCATTACCACGGATGTGCTCACCGGCTTTCCGGGCGAGACGGATGCAGAGGCGCAGGAAACCGTGGAATTCGTGCGGCGCGTGGCGTTCGCGCGCATTCACGTATTCCCATATTCGCCCCGTGCGGGCACGATAGCGGCGGCAATGCCCAATCCGGTAGACGATGCGAAGAAACAGTGGCGAACCAATGAACTTTTGGAAATCGGGAACCAACTGGAGGCCGCCTACGTCCAAAGGTTGACAGGCACGACGCAGGAGGTGCTTTTCGAGCGGCAGCTTGAAGGCGGCTGGGCAGAGGGCCTGACCGGGCAATATGTCCGCGTGCGCGCTCTGGCGCGGGCAAACGAGCTGTTGCCGGTGCGGCTGCTTTCCCGCCAGGGAACGGTCGTGCTCGGCGAGGCACAGGGGAGGTGATACCATGGACAACTGTATTTTTTGCAAAATCATTCGTGGCGAGATCCCGAGCCAGAAGGTGTTCGAGAATGAAGGGTATTTCGCTTTCCGCGATATCCATCCGCAGGCGAAAACCCATGTGCTCGTCATTCCCAAGGTGCATGTGAAAAATGTGCTGGAGGCCGATGAGGCGTTGCTGGGCGGTCTGTTCCACACCGCTGCGCAGGTGGCGCGCCAGGAAGGGCTGAGCGAAGGGTTCCGCCTGGTCAGCAATTGCGGCAAGCACGGCGCGCAGTCGGTGGAGCATTTGCATGTGCACATTCTGGGCGGCGAGCAATTGGGCGAAGATATGCGCGGGAAATGAACAGAATGAAAAGAATTTGCGAAAATAGTTTCGTTACACAAATCTTCGCTTGACGCGGATAGGTGGGTTGCGGTATAATAGCATTTGTGGCAACCCCATGCTACATTGGCATTTGCCATTAAACGCGAGGGGAGGGAAAACCAGTGTCTGAAGTTCGTGTCGGTAAAAACGAATCCATAGAGAATGCTTTGAGAAAGTTCAAGCGGCAGACCGCGAGGGCGGGCATTCTTGCAGAAGCGCGCAAAAGGGAACATTACGAGAAACCGAGCGTGAAGCGCAAGAAGAAGGCGGAAGCCGCCCGTAAGCGCAAGTATTAAGTATGCCTAAAAAGCCCCTTTGCTCACAAAGGGGCTTCATCCTGTCTTTCTGGAGTTGTTCATGGTATATGGTTTATTGCCAATAAAGCATGCCAATGCGCGGTATCAGGCGGGTGTTTTAGTGCTTGCACGCAAAGAGCTGCAGCTTTTGCTGGCGGCGTGCGGCATCTGCGCGGATGTTTTTACCCTGTCGCTGTCCGGTATGGAACTGATTGCCTTTGAAAGCGGCCCGCTTTCGGGCGCGCAGGCCAACATTCTTTGCGATCATTCCCTTTTGTACTGGCTGTTTGAAGTGCGCGAAGACCATTCTCTTGTGCCGGTGCTTTCGCACAGGCGGGCGCTCGTGGGCGAGGATCTGCCATATATTCAAAAATACAAAGGAAAAACCAACGAACGATTCACAGAATTGCTCATCAACATGGCGCTGTATTCCAGCGCTTATGCTACGGAAAAATCCGTTCGCCTGCTCGATCCCATGTGCGGGCGGGGAACTTCTCTTTTTCTGGCGCTCAACCGCGGCATGCTCCCCCTGGGGGCGGACGCGAATCGCGGGGAAGTGCAGGAATGCGCTCGTTTTTTCCAGCGCTATTTGGAATACCATCGGATCAAACATAAGCATCAAAAGCATGCGCGTACCTATAGGGGAGCGAACATTCCCATGGAGTCGTTTTCCTTTTCGATTCCCGGGGGAGAAGGGGCGCTTTCTCTGGCGGTGGCGGACGCGCGCCAGTCGGCTGGGCTGAGCCGCGCGCGGCATCACATTCTGGTCGCGGATCTGCCCTATGGCGTGCAGCACGCGCCGTCAGGCAAGGGGAGCCTGCAGGCGCTGATGGAGGATGTTTCCAGCGAATGGTTTGCCGCTTTGGAACCGGGTGGGGCGCTGGCGCTGGCTTTCAATCGCAACACGCTCCGGCGGGACGCGGTGATTTCCGCGCTCATGCGCGCGGGTTTCCGCATGGCCGAGGGCGATTGCTACGAGGGATTGGAGCATTGGGTTGAGCAGGCTGTTACACGAGATTTGCTGGTGGCGGTTGTGCCCACGGCATAATGGGGCATACTTACACCATATTATAGATAGATCGCTTGTCAAGTCTTCTTTGCAATAGGATTCAGGGAGGGTTCATTTTGGATTATCGCTCACTTCACGCCAAGACGGTGGCGGATTTGCGGCAAATTGGCCGGTCCTTAAAGGTGAAATTTCCTGTCGGAACCACCAAGGCACGCATGATAGAGATGATTCTGGAGCATTTTCAGGCGGAAGAAGCCGCCAATGCTGCGCAGGCGCCGCAGCAAGAGACGGCGAAATCCGCGCCCGCGGCACAGGTGCAAAGCGCGCAGCAGCCCGCAGCACAGGCGCAAAATGCGCAGCAGGCCGTGGCAGAGGCAGAGCCGCAGCGGGAACAGGCGCAAGAGGCCGAGCAGAACGTGCGCGCAAAGCCCGGCCGCAAGCCGGGTAAGCGCGGTCCCAGGGCAGAACAGGCGCCTGCCGCAGGGGTAGCGCCGCAAACCGTCATCGTGCAGCCCGAAGAACCCGCGTTGGAACCCACCGGGCCGGAATCTCCTATGGCGTCCGCGGGCGAAACGGGTTATGAACAGCGCTATGATGAGCGGCTGACCCCTCCGCGCAACCAGAAACGGGTCGCCATAAACCGCTCTACTTCTCCCGTGCGCGCGCAGCCGTCCCGCATGTCTTCTGACAATTCCCGCCAGGCCGCTTCCGGCCAACGATTTGAGAGAAACAACACAAGATTTGATAATAACCAGCGTGCGGAGCGCACCGCGCCGCGGTACGAGCAGCAGCCGCGCTATGAGCAGCAGCCGCGGTACGAGCAGCAGCCGCGGTACGAGCAGCAGCCGCGGTACGAGCAGCAGCCGCGGTATGAGCAGCAGCCGCGGTATGAGCAGCAGCCGCGGTATGAGCAGCAGCCGCGGTATGAGCAGCAGTCTCGCTATGAGCAGCAACCGCGCTATGATCAACAGACGCGCTATGACGCACGCCGGTATGATGCGCCGCAGCGCCGCTATGAAACGCCGACCTATGAATTGCAGGAGCCGGGCGGCTATCGCCGCCGCGAACCGGGCGCGTATACGCCGGAATATGGCACGACCAATCCGGCAGTGCCAGATATTTTGGCCTCCGGGGAATGCTCGGATGGCGCGGGTGTGCTGGAGATCATGACCGATGGGTATGGCTTTTTGCGGGCAGAAAACTATATGCCCGGTACGCACGATGTATATGTGTCCATGGCGCAGATCCGGCGTTTTGGCCTGCGCACGGGTGATTTGGTCGCGGGCAAGGTGCGCCCCTCGCGAGAAGGGGATCGCTACAGCGCGATGCTCTATATCACTTCCATCAACGGGCTGGATCCGGAATCCAATGTGCGCCGTCCTTCATTCGACGAGTTGACGCCCCTGTATCCCGATGAACGCCTTCGCCTGGAAACGCCCGGCGAAAAGAGCGATTTGGCGCTGCGCGTGATCGATCTCGTCGCCCCCATTGGCAAGGGGCAGCGCGGCCTCATCGTGTCGCCGCCCAAGGCAGGCAAAACCGTGCTGCTCAAAAAAATCGCCAATGCCATCACCGTCAACCACCCTGAAGTCCATCTGATTGTGCTGCTCATCGATGAACGCCCCGAAGAAGTTACGGATTTGCAGCGCTCCATTAAGGGCGAAGTGGTGTATTCGACGTTTGATGAGCCACCGGAAGACCACACGCGCATTTCTGAAATGGTGCACGAGCGCGCCCAGCGGCTGGTGGAACAGGGGAAAGACGTGGTGATTTTGCTGGATTCCATCACAAGGCTGGCGCGCGCCTACAACGTCGTGATTCCGCCGACGGGCCGCTCCCTTTCGGGTGGATTGGATCCGGGCGCGCTGAACAAGCCCAAGCGCTTTTTCGGTTCCGCGCGCAACATTGAAAATGGCGGCAGCCTCACAATCATTGCCACTGCGCTGATCGATACGGGCAGCCGCATGGATGAGATCATCTATGAGGAATTCAAGGGCACGGGCAACATGGAATTGCATCTGGACCGCAAGCTGTCCGAAAAGCGGATTTTCCCGGCGGTGGATCTCAATCGCTCGGGTACGCGCCGTGAAGACCTGCTTATGACGAAGGAGGAACTGGAAGGCGCCTATAGCATTCGCCGGCTCCTGTCCAACGCAAATAACCAGGAAACGGCAGAGCAGCTCATTGGCATGATTGAAAAAACGGATAACAACGCCGATTTCCTCGTGCGGCTCAAGAGCTGGATTGCCGTGTACGAAAAAGAAGGATACTCGCTCAATCGGTAATTTTTGAAAAGTTTGGCCAAAATGGCCGCCGCCGCGATTCCAGACGCGCCGGCGGCCATTTGTGTTGCCAGGAAAAGTGCGTTCGTTCATGCAAAACCGTTCGCCCTGCGCCGCGCACATTCCCTGGTTTCTTTTTTGTGCCTTGCGGGCGATGGGTCAATCCGCGCTTTGCTTTTTGGCGATTTTTTCGTAGCGGCCGAGCAGGGTTTCGAATTCCTGCAGCGCGCGCTCGACAGGTTCGCCGGTGGACATATCCACGTCCGCGAGCTTCAGCGCGTCGATGGGATAGAGACTGCCGCCCGCCGAAAGGAAATCTTTATACTTTTTCACCATGGGCGCGCCTTCCTGGCGGATTTTGGTGGCGATGGCCATGGCGGCGGAGAAGCCCGTCGCATATTTGTAAACATAGAAAGAACGGTAGAAGTGCGGAATGCGCATCCACTCGTAAGCCAGCAATTCGGGCTGCTCGAGAGACGTGTAATACTCCGCGTTCAAGCGGGCGTACACGGCATTCAGCGATTGGGCGGTGAGCGGTTCGCCCGCTTCCGCCATGCGGTGCGATTCCCGCTCGAATTCGGCGAAGAGCGTCTGCCGGAAGAGGGTGTTGCGGAAGCTGTCGAGCAGGGTGTAGAGCAGGAAAGCCTCGCCCTCCGGATGGCGCTGCATCAGCTCCAGGAGCACGAGTACTTCGTTGACCGTGCTCGCCACCTCGGCCACAAACAGAGAATAATCTGCCATGGCCGCGGGTTGCCTGGCGTTGCTCAGATAGCTGTGCATGGCGTGGCCCATTTCGTGCGCGATGGTGAGCAGATGGTTGAGATCGGGCTTGTAATTCATCAGCACGAAGGGATGCACGCCATAGGCGTCTGCCGAATAGGCGCCGGAACGCTTGCCATCGTTTTCGAAGGGATCGATCCAGCGTTCGTCGAGCGCCTGGCGCAGCACGGCCTGATAATCCTCGCCCAGCGGGCGCAGGCAATCGACCACCAGCGCGTAGGCGTCGCGGAAATCCAGCGAGATGTCAAAGCCCAGCCGGGGAGGCACATATACGTCGATCATGCTGGGATGCTTGATGCCGTTCAGCCGCGCGTTCAGCGAGACAAAGCGGTTCAATCCGCCCACGTGCCGGTGCACGGCGGCGATCAGATTGTCGTATAGCGAAAGGGGCACGTTATCGGGAAACAGTTTGGCTTCCAGCGAAGAGGCGAATTTCCCAGCCCGCGCGTAAAAGACATCGCTCTGCACGCTGGCCTGGTAAATCGCGGGGAATGTGTTTTCGAACTTTTGGTATGTGCCGTACACCCCTTCAAACGCGGCACGGCGCACCTTTTTCTTGTGGCTCTTCATCAGCGGGATGAAGCCTGCGTGCGTGAGGGCGACCTTTTCGCCCGCTTCGTTTTTCACGGCAGGGAATTTCATGTCCAGCGTGTTGAGCATGCTGTAGATATTGTCCGGGCTGTTGCCCATTTCCCCGGTCATGGCCACGAGCTGCTCCATTTCGGCGGAAAGCGTGTGCGCGCGGCTGCGGGCCAGGTTGTCGAGCATCATGCGGTATGCGCTCATGCTCGCGTCATCCCGCATGGCGGCGAGGTATTCTTCGCTCTGTGCGAGCAACTCGGGCTGAATAAAGGAGATTTTTTCCGCGAAGCGAACGTACAGGCTTTGCGCGCGCGCGGAAAGCGCCTGGTATTCGCTGTTGGCATTGTCCACGTCCAGGTTGCGAGCGGCGTAAGAATACACCCGCCCGAGCAGCACTTCGGTATCCGTCAGCAAATCGAGCGCTTCCTTCAGCGCGGCGCGTTCTCCCAGGCGGCCCTGATAGCCGCCCAGGCGCGCGACGTTTGCATCCACCTGCGCATACGCCGTTTCCCAGTCCTGCTGGGTATGGAACAGGTCGTTCAGGTTCCAGGTATCCGATACGGGCACCTGACTGCGTTTTAACACTTCGCCCATTTGAGCATCCTCCTCATTTTTTCCGCTGGAAGTATGGCCAGCAATACCACGATCATATCTTTGGGCACGAACATGGCGATATACGGCCCGATGGGAGCGCCCGTGTAGTGCGCCAGCTGGCAGGCGCCCACGATCTCCAGCGCGCCCAGGCCCGCGAGCGAAAACAGAACGCGCGCCAGCCGGGTTTTGCCCAGCCCTGCGCCCAGCGCGAGCAGCGGATAGGTCCATAAATAGCCGCCCGTCGATCCGATCAGCATGGCCGCGCCGCCCCGGAAATTTGCAAACACCGGCAGCCCCAACGCGCCCAGCGCAACATAGACGATTGCAGCCAGCGTGCCCCATTTCCAGCCCAGAACGCCGCCCACCAGCGCCAGCGCAAAGGGCTGGATGGTGATGGGCGCGTCGCCTACGGGCACGGAAATTTGCGCCGTTACGCACAAAATGGCCGCCGCCAATGCGCAGTGCGTTAAATCCCGGATTTTGGGTTGCTTCATCAATGGTTTTCCTCCTTGCTTGCGTATACACATGTTATTTTCCCGCGTGGGCCCAAAAGATAACGGGGGAAATTTATCCTTTTATGCGTTCGATGGGCAGCGCCAGCACCACACAACCCAGCGCGATGCTCGCGATGGCCTGCGCGATGTTGCCCACGATGGAGCCGGCCGCCGCCGCCCAGCCATATAATACCATATCCGTGAGGAAATACGCAAGCACCATAAAGACCGAAATGCCGGCGACGGTCAGGATGTTTCGCACAGACAGGCCATTTTTCAAAAATTTGCCCGCAAAAAAGCCCATCGCGCCTTTGATGACCAGCGTGAAAGGCGCATAAAATACATAGCCATAAATCAAATCCGCGAGCGCGGAGCCAATGGCGGCCGGAACCGTCCCCATGGGGCCAAGTACCAGTCCGCAGAGCAAAATGGCCGCGTCGCCAATGTGGGGATATCCCTGCATCATGGGTACTGGCAGGCGAATCATGGTCATTACCAGTACCACGGCCGTGAGCAGGCCAGCCAAACAAAGCTGGCGCGTAGTGGGCTTACAGGATCGCATTGCAAATCACCTCGCCGTCTAGTATAGCGTGTCTATGTGAAAAGCGCACCATGGGTATTTTAAATGTCGTGGCGCGTTTGCCGGGCGCCGCGCGGAGAATTTGTGCGCGGGCATTGCGCGTTTTTGGCGCATATGCTATAATTTTATGGCGCGAAGGGCAAAGGTGATCGCGCGGATTTTGCTTTTGTGAGGGCGGAATATGCGCAAGAAAGTCGATCTCAATAAGGCCACGTGGTTTTCCATCGTGATCAATTCCATACAGATTCTGCTTGCGGGGGCCATTGGGCTGCTTGTAACGCTGCGCGGAGACCAGGTGCTCAACGGCGTGGTGGAGCAGGTGGTTGTGGGCGTGATGGCCGCTATCGTCATATGGGGCGCAGTTGTGGACATTCGCGATGCGCGCTATGCCCGCAAGCT
>DVJN01000125.1 GCA_018716755.1 Candidatus Alectryocaccomicrobium excrementavium | reverse complement strand
CGGCACTTCAGCCCTTCGGGCCTTCACCTTTTTGCAAGGCATTTGCTCCCGAAAAATACCAGAAATGACGTACACGCCGTCATTTCTGATTAGAACCTCTTTTCCCGAGGCTTTGTCAAGGCTCTGAGGGGCTGTGAAAAAACTTTTGGTTTTTTCACAGCCCCAAAATTATACTGTTTTAAAATCGAGGATTACGAGGCGATAGAAAGCGCCATGCCCGCATCGGAGAACAGGAACGCCTGCAATTCCGGCGTAGCGACGCCGTCGGTTTCCTGCACGCCCAGCGCGAGTTGCACATTGGTGATGGCAAAGAGCGTGTTTTCATCGAAGATATCCTCATAACCCGGATTGGAAGTACCCAAATACCCCAGCTGCTGCAACCGCGCCTTCAGGTTATAAACCGCAGTGCCAGAGGAGCCATACTCCAGGGGCTCGTAGGTATTCACCTCAAACGCATCCCGATCTTCGTAGCGCGGTGCGTAAGGCGAATAGAGAATCTGCTGCAGCGCAACGGTCGCGACTCCCATGTCCGTTTGCGAATAGAAGCCAATCATCGTCTGGAAACGCATCACAGCCTCGCTCGTCATCGTGCCATATGTGCCATTCGCCGTTCCCGAGGCATATCCGAGTTCGACAAGCCGCGCCTGGAGCGCCGCCACGTCCTCTCCGCTATTGCCCTCCTGAAGCACATGATACGTCGTAAGGCCCGTGGTGGGCGCCGGGGTCAAAATGGGCGCCGCCGTAGGCGTTTGTGCAGGCGCATATACCGGCGCGTCCGCAGCATATAGCCGTTCCTGCAATTCCACTGTAGCGATGCCCGTCTGTTCCCAGCCAAGCGCCTGCTGGAACCGTTTCACCGCATCGGCCGTTGCCTGGCCATATGTGCCGCTGGACGACGGCTGGCCAGAGGCATAGCCAAGGGCGACCAGGCGGGATTGCAGCGCGTAAACCGCGGTGCCCTGCGATCCAATGCTAAGTTCCGTATATCCAGAAGACGAAGAACCGGACGAAGGCGTTTTGCTCGGAGCCGCCGGAGAGAACAACACCGCGAGCACATCGCTGGAAGCGATGCCCGTAGGCGTCCAGCCCAGGGCTTCCTGGAATTCCTTCACGGCCTCCACCGTCGCCTGGTAATACAGGCCGTCCGCACTGCCGCTCAAATACCCCAGATCGATCAGGCGCTGCTGCATTTCCGCCACAGCCTGCCCCGTGTTGCCAAAGCTCAGTTGCGTATATCCGCCCGACGGCGTAGGCGTGGGGGTGCTGGCGTTATAGCGCGGCGCACTGCTCGAAAAGAGGATTTCCTGCAGGGAGGCCGTCGCCACGCCCGTTTCGCTCAGGCCAATCGCCCGTTGGAATTTGCTCACAGCTTCGACAGTCTTGTTCATATAGTTCCCGGTAACCGTGCTCTGCAGATACCCCAGCTCCACAAGCCGCGCCTGCAACCGCTTGACCGCGTCGCCCTTGCTGCCATAGCTCAAAAGCGTGTAGCCCGTAGAAGAAGCCGTTGGCGTAGGCGTAGCGCGGTTGCCAAATGCCTGTTGGTAGGTGCGCGCATTGTCGGAATAGAGAACTTCCTGCATGGCCTCCGTGGCGACACCCGTCTGCGTGCGGCCATAGGCCTGCTCAAATTTCATCACGGCATCGCGGGTCTGCGCCCCATATATGCCATCGACGGAACCCGTCAAATAGCCCAGGCTCTTCAATCGATTCTGCAGGGCCAGAACCGCCGTGCCCCTGTCGCCATAGCGCAAATCCGCCGATGGCGTTGCCGTGGGGCGGCTCGCATTTGCCGTAGGGCTTGGCGTGCGCGTAGGCGCCGTTGTTGAGGTGCTGCCAGAATAGCGAGGCGCATCGGACGCAAACAGGCGCTGCTGCATATAAGTGGACGCCACGCCCGTTTGCGTAAGGCCGATTGCCTGCTGAAAACGCTTCACTGCCGTTTCCGTATTCGTGCCAAAATTGCCGTCCGCCGAATCTGACAGATAGCCAAGGTCCTTCAAGCGCTGCTGCAACCGTTTCACCGCATCACCCGTGTTGCCCCGCGCCAGCTGCGCATAAGTCTCGCTCGTGGGCACTGGCGTCGGCACAACTTCCGTCTGCCAGCCTTGCGTCACCGTGGCGATGGGAGCCATGGCAGAAGCGCTGGGCGAAGGCGAAGCACTGGGCGCCATGGTCGCGTCTTTTGTTGCGAACGGCACGACGGCATCCACACCAAACCCTGCCAATGGATCGCTCACATCATCCTGACCGGCGCCGCAACCGGCCAAAAGCGCTACGCATACGAGCATTGCCGCAAACCAAATCCATTTGTATTTTTGTTTCATGTCCATCCCTCCAATGGTTTGGCACTGGTAATTTCAACACTTATCAGACGAAAAACACGGGATGAAAGTTCATCCCGTGGAAAAATTTCTCGTAAAATCTACAGCTCTCCCAAAACGCGAATGATGGTGGTCAGAGCATTGTTCAACTCCACATAATCCTCCGGGGAAACGGAATTCGACCAATTCAATACGTGATCGTACAGCGATTGCTGAATTTCCTTGAGCTTTTCGCGCCCCGAATCCAAAATATACACGTCTACCACGCGCCTGTCGGCCTTATTGCGCACGCGTTCTACCAACCCGGCGCTGATCAACCGATCCACCAGGGGCGTGATATTGGGCTTGGCAATGCCGAAACGGCGAGAAATCTCGCTCACCGACATAGAACCCGGCTCTTCCAGCATAGCGAGCACCTGCACATGCGAAAGCGGAATCCCATGCTCTGCCTGCACGCCATCCAGCCGGAGCATGCGCTTGCGCAGCAGAGGCATCACCTGGAACAGCTTATCGGCTATGCTGGCAATTACGGTAGTATCCACACAAGTCGTTTCATTCGTGGCGTCCATATGCGAAAATTCCTCCCAGAACTCAACCATATGCGATGTACATTCTTGCATTATCATACCGTTCCTTCGAAAAGGTTTCAAGAAATATTTGATGAAATAATCATTACTTTTATGCGGAATACGCTGTCTCAAATATGCAAGCCGCGGCCTGTGCCTTGGGTGATTCAGATGATGAAATCCCGAACACTATTTTATATGCGTTAATGCAAATGAAAATTTTTGCAGCATTCCACAATTAACGCGCACAAAACGCGCAGGCGGGCGGTTTGTGCTATACTTCCGCATGGAGGTGCGAATGATGACGCCACGAGAAAGAATGGTTGCCGCGCTCAACCGCAAAATTCCCGACAGAGTGCCTACGTTCGAGTTGGAATTTCAGCTGGCGCCCGAACTGATGGGGCGCGAGTTTTTGCGCGAAGAGGATATGAAAAACGATTCTCCCAAGGAGCGCGAGCGGAAGCTGGCGGAAAACGCCCAATATATGCTTCAGGTCTATGATCGTCTGGAGCACGACGCCATCTGCATTCATTATTTGAGTGAAGAATCCACCATAGAAACCATCCATTGGCTGCGCAAGTTCTCGGGAAACCGATACATGCTGCTGGCCCATGGAGACGGCACTTTTGCCATTCCGGATGGCGCTCGGTTTGAAGAGTTCGTGTACAGGATCGTCGATGATCCGGAGGATGTTCATGCGGAAGCGCGCGCCATGCGCGACGCCGCCATTGCGCACGACCGTAAGCTGCTGGAGGCCGGGCTGGACGGTTTTATTCTGTGCAGCGATTACTGTTTCAACCAGGGGCCCTTCCTCTCGCCCAAGATGTTCGCGGAATTTGTGGCCCCCTATCTGGCGGAAATCATCCAGGCCATCCGCCAGGAAGGCGGCTACGCAATCAAACATACGGATGGGAATATCATGCCCATCATCGATCAGCTGGTGGCAGCCAATCCCCACGCCCTGCATTCCCTCGACCCCATGGCCGGCGTAGACATTGCGGAAGTCAAGCGCCTTTATGGCGGCGCGGTTGCCCTGTGCGGAAATGTGCATTGCGCTGCCATGCAGACGGGCACCATAGAAGAGGTCACGGCCTCGGCAGAATATTGCCTGACGCATGCCAAACCCGGCGGCGGCTATGTGTATTGCACGAGCAACATTCCCTTCAAGGGGCTCCCTCTGGAACGCTATCTGCTGGTGCTCGACATCTGGAAGCGCATGCGCGATTATTGACGGTTTCGCGGACAAAAGCGCGGGAACGCCCAGCGATCACTGATAGCGTTCCCGCGCCTGTCTTTCATGAAAGGGGTTAAGACTCTTTCACATAGGTGGGCGCATTTTTCGAGGTTTTGCCCTTAATGACATTGTGATAATAGGCATATGTCATGGGTGCGGCCTTTTGCAGGCGTTCGCCAGCGATCACTTTGCCCAAAAACACGGTGTGCGTAGCGGTCTCCATCTTTTGCACAACTTCGCAAACAAAGTAACCGCACGCATCGTTAAGCACTTTGATGCCATCGACCTCGCGCGCGTCGAATCCCGCGAATTTGTCGAAATCCCGCCCGCTGCGGAAGCCAAAAGTGCCGATAATCAGGGGCTTCGAAGTTTCCGCCAGGATGGAAACGGCGAATTTGCCCTCCTTTTCAATGCAGGCGTGCGTGTGGTTCACATGGTTAATGCTCACTGCGACCGTCTCCGGCTCCGCTGTAACCTGCATCACAGCATTGGCCGTGCAACCCGTGGAGCGCCCATTCTCCGCATCATAGGCCGAAACGACGTACACGCCATACGACATATCGAAAAACACCGTTGGATCCATAAAATATCTCCTCCCCCCATTTTTCCCATCGTTACTTTACCCCATTTGCACCCGCCTGAATCATCGCTTCACCGGGGCTGCAAAAAGCAGAACGGCTCTTCGGTTTTCCCCTGGTCAATCAGCGTTTGCACCGGAAACGCCAGGGTGGATATCAATTCGCTGTTGGGGTCGTTCACCAGCACCTTACCATCCGGCGTTACCCCCACAAGCAGGATATAATGCCCACTATTCTCGGTGAACATTCCCGTGCCCATGTGGGCGATGATCAGGTTGCCATCGCGCAACCAGCGCAAAATGCGCGATTCGCTCCCGCTGCGCCATTCGGTGCGCAAATTGAAAAGGCGGGCAATGTTCGAAAGTGCCGAATGGCCCAGCCCATCGCCTCCATACATGCCCTCATCCACCGCGTATTGAAACAGCGCGTCTGGCGTGGCCTGGGAGGCGCTTTCCCCGCGGTAATACTGCACCGCCATGGCAAGGCTTGTAGTGCCGCAGCCGCTGGTGAGCACGGAACGCGGCTCCCCGTCGATCGTTATGACGGTTTCGGGATAATCGTATTGGAACAAAAGCGGCACGTCCATGCGGCCGCTCTCATCCGCCGCCACAGTAACTCCCGCCCAACCATGCGGGGAAAAATTGGGAAACGGTGCAAAGTCCGGCTGCGCAAGCGAATTGCCCGCGATCAGCAGGCTCATGACCATTCCCAGCAAGGGAATTTTTCGCAAAAACGGAATCAGCATAGGCGTTCTCCTGCAATGCTTTTGTCATGATTATACGAAACTTTTCCAGATATGTCAACGGTGAATTGACATTTAACATGTATTTATGCTATAGTGAATGGGTATCATACTGGAGGAGGATATGGCTATGTTGTTGGGCGCTATTGAAGCGGGCGGCACCAAAATGGTGCTCTGCATTGGCGATGAAGAGCAACACATTTTAGAGCGGGAAGTCATCCCGACGACCACTCCGGAAGAAACCACGGGCAAAATCCTGGCCTTTTTTCAAGGAAAAGGCATTCGCGCGCTGGGAATCGGTTCGTTTGGCCCCTTGGATTTAAATCGAAGGAGCAAAACCTATGGCTACATCACGACGACGCCGAAAACCCTCTGGCGCAATTTTCCCCTGCTGCCGCGGCTGCGAGAAGCACTTCGCGTGCCCGTGGAAATCGATACCGACGTAAACGCGGCAGCCCTGAGCGAATACGCGTTGGGCGCGGCGCAGGGCTTTAACAGCTGCCTGTACGTCACCGTGGGCACGGGCATCGGCGGGGGGCTCATCGCGGAGGGCAATCTCGTGCATGGACTCGTGCATCCGGAATTTGGCCATATGCTGCTTCGCGTTTCTTCGGAAGATCCCATGCCAGATGGCGTGTGCCCCTACCATAAAGGTTGCCTGGAGGGCCTGGCTTCCGGCCCGGCCATTGAGGCGCGGTGGGCGAAAAAGGCTTCCCTTTTGCCGGAAAACCATCCGGCGTGGATTCTGGAAGCGGAATACCTTGCGCAGATGTGCGCCAACGCGATTTTTTGCATTTCCCCGGAATGTATTGTGCTTGGCGGCGGCGTTATGAGGCAGGTTCATCTCTTCCCGCTGGTTCGCGCGCGCACAGCCGCCCTGCTCGAGGGGTATGTGCAGCATCCGCGCATTCTGTCCGGCATGGATGATTATATCGTTCCTCCCGCTCTGGGCGAAAACAGCGGCATCGTCGGCGGGCTTTTGCTGGCCAAGCGCGCATTTCAGGGTGTATAATGCGCGGCAATTCCCCGGTTTTTTCCCTGTTGCATGCAAAACTCCCGCGTTCGCGAGTGCCGCGAACGCGGGAGTTTCTGTTTTGTGTGCGCTATTCCGCCGCATCCATATAGCGGGCTACGAGCATGGGAATGTAGTCGTTGTTGTAGAAATAACGGCCGCTGACGTCGGCATAGGCCTTATAGGCAACGCCATCGTTGACAGAACCCAGGCTTGAAAGATTCTCCAGCATCAACAGCTGCGGCTCGCCCGTGGTGGAAACATCCATCAGAATATACTGCGTCGTGCCCTCCACAAAGCTATCCACCACCACGCCCTCGCACAGGAAAATCCGGCCATGCCACGCTTCATACATCGTTTTAAGCTGCTCATAGTCCATGGCCCATGCGTTGCGCGAGTACTCGCCAATTGAAGGCAGATAATACACGTTAAAGGCAATGGTGGAATCCTGCTTGCCTTCCTTCACCGCCCGGAAGCGCACCAGGTTGTCGCCGATCGTGGAGAACTGGGCAATAAAGCTGAATTCGCCCGTTTGCGGATCGACCTCAATGGAATCGTATACGAACGAACTATCCACTATGATGCTCGCGCCCGGCTCAGTTTTGCCGCTGATCTTCTGCTCGCTCAGCGAAGAACGCGTAGGCGTATCATAATCCAGTTCCAGCGCGATTTCCATCACCGGCCGGTTGATGACAATGTCCTTGCGCGCCTGCTTATGATATGGCGTCTGCACCAAAAGGGAAATGGTATTGGCCCCCGTTGGCGTTATGTTGACCATCAGCGATAAAAGGCCGCTGCGGTCTACGTCGGCACTGACATCCTCCCCGTTGAGGGAAATGGTGCTGCCCGGGATGATCTGCACTTCCACCGGATACACACTTGTGTTCACAGTCATATACTCTTCTTCCGGGCTGAGCACGACTATCGGCGACTCGGGTGTGGGAATTTCCAGTTCGATGTTGGGCAGCTCCGTTTTTTCCCCCGCGGCGCTGACCATGATGGGGGAAAGCGTCACGTTAGCGCCTTCAATCTGGTTGGGGTCATAATCAAACCAATCACTATCCGCGATCTCCAGCCGCGCCACTCCGCCAGAAAACACGCTGACTGTGCGCGTTTGCTCCACATAAATGGAATCCCCATCGTTGCCATAAAAAGTAATCGCATGGCCGGGACGATAATCCTCCAGCGTAATGGCCTGCACAACGGGCGCTTTGGCGCCCCCAGGCCCATATTCCTTCACAATGCGCCGGTTGCGCAACCAGAATGTAAGATTGTATGCCGCGTAGCAAATCGCGCAGATCACCAATATGCTGCCAACAGCAATCAACGCCTTGCGCAACGGCGGATTCAAAATGGGTTGCTTCGCTTGCACGGTTTCCTCCTGTCCATTCCCTCTATTGTTCCTTCTCTGAATGTGGCGCACGCCCGCCACCTCACTTATTATACCACGCAATTGCGCGCATGCCCATACCTTTTGCAGGAAATTTCAAAAAGATCAGGAGAAAAGCCGCGTATGTAAAAAAGTCCTGCGCGCGCAAAGGAGGAGCGCAAAGCCGCCGGTTTGTGGCGAAAAAGGCATTTCTGCACA
>DVJN01000124.1 GCA_018716755.1 Candidatus Alectryocaccomicrobium excrementavium | reverse complement strand
CGGCACTTCAGCCCTTCGGGCCTTCACCTTTTTGCAAGGCATTTGCTCCCGAAAAATACCAGAAATGACGTACACGCCGTCATTTCTGATTAGAACCTCTTTTCCCGAGGCTTTGTCAAGGCTCTGAGGGGGCGTCTCCGAGTAGAGACGCCCTCTGAGCTTATGCGATTCTTTTTTCGCGGGAACGCGCGCTTTTTAAGCCCGGCGCATGAAGCGGTACTGCGCCTCCACCAGGCCGCGATAGTGCCCACCCTCGATCTTCATCAATTCGGCATGCGTGCCGGCTTCCGCAATCTTGCCATCCTGCACCACCATGATACAATCCGCATTGCGGATCGTCGAAAGCCGGTGCGCGATGACGAAACTGGTGCGGCCACGCAGCAGCACATCCAGCGCCTTTTGGATGAGGATTTCCGTCTTGGTATCGATGGAGGAAGTCGCCTCGTCCAGGATCAGGATCTTGGGGTCGTTGAGCAGCGCGCGGGCAAAGGAGATCAGCTGGCGCTGGCCCACGGACAGCGAGGAGCCGCGCTCGTTCACCTCGGTCTGGTAGCCGCGCTCCATGTGCATGATGAAATCGTGCGCGCTCACGGCCTTGGCAGCCTCGATCACTTCTTCGTCCGTCGCGTCCAGGCGGCCATAGCGGATGTTATCCATAATGGTGCCGGAGAAGATAAAGCTATCCTGCATCATCACGCTCATCTGCTTGCGCAAGCTGCGCAACTTGACATCGCGCACATCGTGCCCATCCAGTTTTACCGCGCCGCCCTGCACATCGTAGAACCGGCTGATGAGGTTCACCACCGTGGATTTGCCCGCGCCCGTGGGGCCCACCAGCGCAATGGTCATGCCAGGCTTCACGTCAAAACTCACGTTCTTCAAAATGACCTTTTCCGGATCGTAGCTGAACGTAACGTCGTCGAATGTCACGCGGCCCTCAATCGGCGGCAGGTCGATCGCATCCGGCTTATCCGGGATGTCGTTGGGCGTATCCATGATTTCAAAGATGCGCTCCATGGAAGCCGTGGCGGAGAGGATGCTGTTATAGAAGTTCGAGAGCGTGTTGAGCGGCTCCCAGAACCGGCCCAGATACCACAGGATCAGCAAGAGGTTGGCCAGTTCCAGCCCGCCGCTGCCCATGAACTGCACGCCGAAATAGTATACCAGCACCGTGCCCACCGTGCCCGTCACATCCAGCGCGGGCCAGAAAGCGTTGTTGATCTGGATGGCGTGCATCCAGGAAGAACGAATATCGTCGTTCACGTTGCGGAAGGTATCGTCGTTTTCCTCCTCGCGCACGAAGGCCTCCGTCACACGCATGCCGGCGAGCGATTCGTGCAGATAGCCATTCATGCTGGAAGTCTTCACGCGCACTTTCTGCCAGCGCAGGCGGATTTTGCGCTTGAGCTTGAAGAGGATCAGCAGCAAGAACGGCAGGATGCACATGGCGATCAGCGTGAGCTTCCAGTTCACCACCAGCATGATCACCAGCAGCAAAATCAGCGTGAAGCAATCGATCAGCACGTTGACGATACCGTTGGTGAACAGGTCGTTGAGCGAGTTCACGTCGTTGATGACGCGCACGAGGATTTTGCCCGCGCTGTGCGTATCAAAAAAGGAGAAGGACAGCGTCTGGATATGGTTGAACAGATCCTCGCGCAGCGTAGCCAGCGCGCGGCGGCCCGCGCCATCCATCAGGCGAACGCGCACATGCGTGCAGATGGCGGCGATGATGGAAAGCGCTACCATGCCGCCGATCATCCAGGGCAGCGCGGCGCGCGTGTTATCCTGAATGGCGCCAATGGCGCGGCTCATGAGGAACGGATTGCCCAGCGAGCACAGCGCGGCGATGACCATGGCGCACAGCGCCAGCGCCACCCGGCTGCGATAGGGCTTCATATAACTCAGAAGGCGGATAAACTGTTTTGCGTTAAATGGTTGCTCCAGAACTTCATCGTCGATCTGGCGAAGCATCTTTGCCATCTTAGCCCACCTCCTCGTCCACCATATTGGCCGTTTGCTCGGCGACCATGTTCGCGTAAATGCCGCCCAGCTCCATGAGTTCGCGGTGCGTGCCGCGCTCGGCGATTTCCCCGTGGTCCAGCACGATGATCTGATCCGCGTTCATCACAGAGGAAATGCGGTGCGCGATGATAAACGTCGTGCGCCCCTTGAGCACGCCGCGCAGCTTCTGCTGGATTACCGCCTCGGTTTCCATGTCCACGGCGGAAGTGGAATCGTCCAGCACCAGAATTTTAGGGTCGATCAGCACGGCGCGCGCGATGGCTGTGCGCTGCTTCTGGCCGCCGGAAAGGCCCAGGCCGCGCTCGCCAACGATGGTCTCATAGCCACTGGGCATATGGTCGATAAATTCCGTGGCACAGGCCACGTCTGCCGCCTGTTCGACGCGGTCGTGCGGCGCGTCCACCCGGCCAAAGCGGATGTTGTCCTCCAGCGTATCGGAAAACAGGAAAGTTTCCTGCGGCACATAGCCGATTTCGCGGCGCAGCACGTCCAGCTTCTGGTCGCGCACGTCTATGCCATCCACCAGCACGCGCCCTTTCATCACATCGTAAAACCGGCCCAGCAACAGGCACAGCGTGGATTTGCCCGCACCCGTCGCACCCATCACTGCGATGGTCTGGCCCGGCTCCACCTTGAGGTTGATATTCCTGAGCACCGGTTCGCCGCCGTAGGAGAACGTCACATTGTCGAATTCCACCGCGCCTTCGAACTTGGCGGGCGAAACCGCGTCCGGCTTTTCGCGGATGCGGCTGCCAAAATCCATGTAATACAGCAGCTTTTCCGCGCTGGTGATGGCCTGCGCCGTCATATTGATGATGTTGGAAAGCGCGCGCACCGGGTTGGTAAGCATCCAGATATAGCCCGTCACGCCCACCAGGGTGCCCACGTCCATGCGGCCGGAAGCCGTGAGCAGCGCGCCGCCGATCAACGCCACCGGCGTGCACAGGCCGCTCAAAAGCTCCATCAGCGGCACAAAGCGCGACCATACGTAAGTCGCCCGCAGATTGAGCTTGAGGAGAGTCTGGTTGTCCTCGTAAAACCGCTCTTCTTCGTAGTCCTCGCGCGCGAACGCCTTCACCACGCGCATGCCCGCCAGGTTTTCCTGGGTGCGCGTGTTAAGCACCGCATTCTGCTCACGGATGCTGGCGAACACGGGCCGGATGCGCTTGTTGAACGCGAAGGCCGTGGCCCCGATCACCGGCAGGAACAGGATCAGCAGCAGGAGCATTTCAAAGCTCATCGCGCCCATGAAGATCAGCGCGCCAAGGAACATCAGCGCGTTATCGAAGGCGGTGATCAGGCCGCCCGCGATCATATTGCGCACGCCTTCCAGGTCGCCCGTCATGCGCGACATGATTTCGCCGATCCTGTGCTTATCATAAAATTCATAGGGGAGTTCTTCCAGATGCCGGTACAGCCCTGTGCGAATGTCATACGCCAGGTTCTGCGACACCCGCTCGTTGGATACCGAGCGGATATACGTGCACACCGAGCGCAGCACGACCAGACCCAGAAGCTCGGCGCACAGCGGAAGCAAAATCGCCACATTCCCCGCCGTGATGACGTCGTTTACAATGGTTTGCGTGATGATGGGAACAATCAATCTCGTCAGGATTACAATCAGTTGCAGCGCGAACACCATGACCATGGTTTTCCGGTATGGCCGCATCATGGATGCGATCCGCTTGACAATGTCCATGGAACATCCCCCTCGCTATCGAGTGTATGAGCATGATATTCGATTCCGGCGCTTCCGTCAATGCGGAAAACCGCCAGGTTTCGCCGCCGAAAGCGGCATGGCCCGCTGAACGGCGCAAACCGTGAACACATTGGTTTAATTCTTCGGTTTTCTTCGGTTTCCTCCCCTTTTCGCCTATCTTTAGCAACTTTACCAAAAAATAAAGTGTTACAAAATATTTTATCCGCGGATTTACCACCGCTAACTGGGCAAATCCGTGGATTTATCGTTTCCTATATATTGAACTTCAATAATTTATGGGAAAATTTCAGCAATTCGTGCAGGGCAATGGTTTTGCCGCAGGTTACTCCACATCCTGTAACGCCGCATAGCCCTCCTCACCCGTGCGTACCTTAACGACGTTTTCTACATCGTAAACGAAAATCTTCCCGTCGCCAATATGTCCGGTGTAAAGCACCTTTTTGGCGGTATCGATTACGCTGCGCACGGGTACCTTGCTCACAACAATATCAACCTGAACCTTGGGTAAAAGTGTAGCCTCAACAGGGATACCCCGATAATATTCCAGCTTACCTTTCTGCTGGCCACAGCCCATCACGTGCGAAACCGTCATGCCCGTGATGCCTATCGCAGTCATGGCATTTTTCAACGCCTCCAAACGTGATTCTTTGCAAATAATCTCCACCTTGGTGAATTTGGGCGATTCACCGGCAAAGGTGGGCATTTTCTTCACAGGCACCGCCTCACTCACCGGCGCAGTGCCTGAAGTAACCGCAGGCGCCACGCCATCATCAAGCAGTTCTGGTGCCATGGCGAAGCCTGCGTAGGCCGTGAGCAACCCGTGTTCGGCAATATCCAAACCCATGATTTCATCCGCTGCATCCGCGCGCAGCCCAATTGTACGCTTGATCAGCTGGAACACGATGGTGATTGCCACTGTGACATAGGCCGCCACAGAAATCACGCCCAGCGCCTGCACGCCCAAGAGTTCAAATCCACCGCCATAGAATAGCCCCTTCGCCGTAGTGCTACCATCGGCAAACAAGCCGACGAGCAGCGTGCCCAACGCGCCGCACACGCAATGCACGGAAACCGCGCCCACAGGATCGTCCACTTTCGCCTTTTTATCGAAAAATTCAATGGCCAGCACGATCACAATGCCAAAGATCAGTCCCATAACCGCTGCGCCAAGCGGGTTCACTGCATCGCACCCGGCGGTGATGCCCACCAATCCGGCCAAGGCAGCATTGTACGTCATGGAAACATCGGGTTTCTTATAGCGAATCCACGTAAAGATCAACGCGGCACAACAGGCCACCGCAGCGGAAATATTGGTGTTAAAGAAAATCAGCCCGGCGCTCTCCATCTGTGCATCGGTTTCCATGCCCACGGTGGAACAGCCATTGAAACCAAACCAGCAGAACCACAAAATGAAAATGCCCATCGCAGCCAGGCTCAAGTTGTGTCCTAAAATGGCCCGCGGCTTTCCATCCTTACCATATTTACCAAGGCGCGGCCCCAGGGTGGCGGCGCCAACCAATGCGCAGATGCCGCCTACCATGTGTACGGCTGTGGAACCGGCAAAATCATGGAAACCCAGCTGCGCAAGCCAACCGCCACCCCAGATCCAGTGGCCGGAAACGGGATAGATAATCAACGAAATGACCGCAGAGTATATACAATACGCGCTGAACTTCGTGCGTTCTGCCATGGCGCCGGAAACGATGGTCGCCGCAGTCGCGCAGAACACCGTCTGAAAGATTGCATAAGCCCACAAAGGCACGCCGGCCGGCAAAACATGGCTGTAGTCCTTCAGGATCATGGGATCCAACCAACCGATAATCGCGTTCCCGCTGCCAAACATAATGCCAAACCCAACCAGCCAGAACAGTGGTGTGCCAATGCAAAAGTCCATCAAATTTTTCATCAGAATGTTGCCTGCGTTCTTCGCACGGGTGAACCCCGCTTCACACATGGCGAACCCTGCCTGCATAAAGAAGACCATGGCCGCGCCAAGGAGCACCCAAATGGTGTTTACAGCACTATACGACATACTTTCTCCTCCCTTATTCTCGTTCGCGCTGGATGTGCCTCTACAGGCCACTCATCATTTATGTAAAAAGAAAGGAAGCCTAGCCGGGTATCCCACCCGGGCCAGACCCCCTTGTCTTGGCAAGATAAAGTAGCGTTTTTCTATCGCGCTGCACACAAATATGCATCTACTTCGCCCGCGGCGGCGCGGCCATCCGCGATGGCGCGCACCACCAGCGACTGGCCTGTGCGCACATCGCCCGCGGCGAACAGGTTCTGCGCAATCCTGTGCGTTCCGGCGATGGTCTGGGCCGCGCCGCGCGGCGTGAGCGCCAGGCCAAAAGCATTCTGGTTTTCTTCATCGCAGCCCAGAAACCCTGCCGCGATGAGCAGCATTTCGCAGGGCAGCGTATCCTGCGTGCCTTCCACCGGCTGAAAACGTCCGTTTGCACCGCGCGCGACTTTCGCCACGCGAACCGCTTTTACATTGCCGCCCCCATCCCGGAGCACGGCCTGCACCGTGGTTTCAAACCGGCGGGGATCTGCGCCGTAGCGCGCAGCGCATTCGATTTGACCATAATCCGTGCGCAGCGTGCGCGGCCACTGCGGCCAGGGGGTATCCGCCGGGCGGGTTTCCGGCGGCGCGGGCAAAAGCTCCAATTCTACCACCGAGGCGCATCCCTGCCGCAGACAGGTGCCCACGCAATCGTTGCCCGTGTCTCCGCCGCCCACGACCACCACATGCTTGCCGCGCGCATCGAACTCCGCTTCGGGCCGCCCGCCCGCGAGCACGGCCTGCGTGGCCCGCGAAAGATAGTCCACGGCGAAATGCACACCGCCCGCGGGCAGGCCTTCCGCATCCAGGGGCCGCGGTTTGCGCGCGCCCGCGCACAGGACCGCCGCATCATAGGGCGCAATGGTTTCTGCATCCGCGCGCACGTTCGGGCAAAACCGCACGCCTTCGGCTTCCATCAATCGAATGCGGCGCTCCACGATTTCCTTGGGCAGCTTCATGTTGGGGATGCCATACATCAAAAGCCCGCCGGGCCGGCCGGCCGTCTCAAAGACCGTTACGCCGTGGCCCATGCGGTTCAGCAGATCCGCCGCTGCCAATCCCGCCGGGCCGGAACCCACGACCGCCACACTGCGCCCCGTGCGCTCGCGCGGAATGCGGGGCTGCATCCAGCCACGTCGGAAGCCCTCCTCGATGAGGTAAAGCTCATCATCCCGCGTGGTCACCGCGCCATCGGTTTCCGCGAGCATGCACGCCTTTTCGCACAGCGCCGGACACACGCGCCCCGTGAATTCCGGAAAGCTGGCGGTGTGGATCAGACGTTCGAACGCTTCGCGGATTTCCCCGCGATAGAGCAAATCGTTCCATTCGGGAATCCGGTTGTGCAGCGGGCAGCCAAAATCCGACTGGCAGAAGGGCACGCCGCAGTTCATGCAGCGCGCGGCCTGCTCCCGGCGCGCCTCCGGCGGCAGCGCCGTGTGCAGGGCGCGAAAATCCCCCATGCGCTCTTCCTCTGGCCGCCAGGGGTTTTCCCGGCGCGCGATTTCGCAAAATCCCATCGGCTTTCCCATGCTCAATTTCCCCCTTCCAGCAAGCGCCGGTATTCCGTGGGCACGACAACCCGAAAATGCTGTTTCTGCCGGGCGTAGTCCGCCAGGATGGCGGCTGCCCTGGGCGAACCCGTGAGCGCCACATGGCAGCGCAGGATTTCTTCCAATTCTCCAGCGAGGTTCAACGCCTCCAGCGGCAGCGCCTCCACCATGGCCGTATTCAGCCTTTCCGGCAATTCCTTCGCCGGATCGTACACATAAGCGACGCCACCCGACATGCCCGCCGCGAAATTGTCGCCCACGGGGCCGATCACCACCGCGCGCCCGCCGGTCATATATTCGCAACCGTGGCCGCCCACGCCTTCCGCCACAGCCGTCGCGCCGGAATTGCGCACGCAGAAGCGCTCGCCCGCCGCGCCGGCGATAAAAGCGCCGCCGCCCGTAGCGCCATATAGCGCCACGTTGCCAATAAGCGCGTCGTCCTCGTTCCAGCGGCGCGAACGGTTCGGATACACGGCGATTGTGCCGCCGGAAAGCCCTTTGCCCAAATAATCGTTCGCCTCTCCGCAGAGGGAAATGGTCAGCCCGGCGGGCAAAAACGCTCCGAAGGATTGCCCACCAAACCCCTGCACGCGAAGGGTTTGCGGGGCAATCCGCCCCCGCCGCAGCAGCGACGCGCCCAGCAGCGTGCCAAAGGCGCGGTCGGTATTTCGCAGCATTTGGTTTTCCGCCACGGGCCTGGCGTCCACACGGGCGTCCAGCGCAAAATCGTAGGCCTTTTCCGGCTGAAAATGCCGGTTCTTGCAAAAGCCCACCAGTTCTGAAAGGTCGAGCGGCGCGTCTGCGCGCACACGCAGCAGGTCGCCCCGGCCCACCATCTCTTCCACCGTGCGCGCGCCCAGCCGGGCCAGAATCCCGCGCAACTGCTCCGCCACAAAGAATAAAAAGCGAATTACGTATTCCGGCTTGCCACGGAAACGCTTGCGCAATTGCGGGTTCTGCGTGGCGATGCCAAAGGGGCAGGTATCCAGATTGCACACGCGCATCATCCGGCAGCCCATGGCAACCAGCGGCGCGGTGGCAAAGGCGAATTCCTCTGCGCCCAGCAGCAGCGCCACGGCCACATCGCGCCCGGTCATCAGCTTGCCATCGGTTTCCAGCGCCACCCGCTCGCGCAGGCCGTTCTTACACAGCGCCTGATGGGTTTCCGCCAGGCCGATTTCCCAGGGCAGCCCCGCGCCATGGATGGATGTGAGCGGCGCCGCGCCAGTGCCGCCCTCGCCGCCGGAAATGAGCACCACCTGCGCGCCCGCCTTGGCCACGCCGCAGGCAACCGTGCCCACGCCGGTTTGCGAAACCAGCTTTACGGAGATGCGCGCCTCGCGGTTGGCGCACTTCAGATCATAAATCAGCTGCGCCAGATCTTCGATGGAATAGATATCGTGGTGCGGCGGCGGGGAAATCAGCGAAATGCCGGGCGTGGAGCAGCGCGTGCGCGCCACCAGCGGCGTGACCTTGGCGCCCGGCAAATGCCCGCCTTCGCCGGGCTTGGCGCCCTGCGCGATCTTGATCTGGATTTCCCGGGCCGAAAGCAGATATTCCTCCGTCACGCCGAAGCGGCCGGACGCCACCTGCTTGATGGCGGAATTGGTCTTGGTGCCAAAACGCTCGGGCAGTTCGCCGCCTTCGCCGGTGTTGGATTTGCCGCCGATAGCGTTCATGGCCTCGGCCAGGCATTCGTGCGCCTCCTGCGAGAGCGATCCATAGGACATCGCGCCCGTTTTGAAGCGGCGCACGATGCTTTCGGCGCTCTCCACCTCTTCCAGCGGAATGGGCTGGCAATCCTCAAATCGGAAATCCAGCAGCGAGCGGATTGTCCGCGGGCCCTTTTCCTGGAGCCAGCGGGCGTATTCGCCGAATTGCGCCGCGTCGTTCTCCCACACGGCGCGTTGCAGCGCGCTGATCGCTTCCGGGCTGTAGAGATGTTCCTCCGCGCCTTCCCCGCTGCGCAGGCGGTGCCGTCCCACGCTTGGCAGCACGGGATCCAGTGCGCGGAAGAACGCCTGGTCGTGGTGCCAGAGCGCGTCCTCTTCCACGCGCCGCAGGCCTACGCCGCCCAGATGCCGGGGCGTGTTGGTAAAATAGCGTTCCACCAGATCGCGCTCCAGGCCCACAGCCTCAAAGAGCTGCGCGCTCTGGTAGGCCTGGATGGTGGAAACGCCCATTTTGGCGGCGATGTGCAAAATGCCCTCGGTGAGCGCGCGGTCGTAATCGGCCATGGCCTGCCGCGCGCTTTTGGCAATCGCGCCCACCGCGCACAGCCGCGCCACGCAGGCGTGTGCGAGATAGGGATTCACGGCACGCGCGCCATAGGCCACCAGGAGCGCCATCTGGTGCGAATCGCGCGGTTCCCCACTCTCCAGAATTACGGAAACCGCCGTGCGCCTGCGCGTGCGCACCAGGTGCTGCTCCAGCGCGGAAACCGCCAGCAGCGAGGGAATCGCGGGGCGGTTTGCCGCAAGTCCCCGGTCAGAAAGGATCACCACGTTCGTGCCACGCGCATAGGCGGCGTCGCAGGCGGCAAACAATTGCTCCAATGCCGCGGCCAGGCCCGCTTCGCGCGCATAGAGCAGCGAAACCGTTTCCACCTGAAAGCCCGGGCGATCCATAGCGCGAATCTGGGAAAGCGCATCCTCCGAAAGGATGGGCGAAGGCAGTTCCAGCACCGCGCAGTTACCGGCCTGTGCGCTCAGCAGGTTGCCATCGTCGCCCACGTACACGGAACAATCGGTTTTGCGCGCTTCGCGCAGGGCATCAATGGGCGGATTCGTCACCTGAGCAAAGCGCTGCTTAAAATAGGAAAACAGCGGCGGATGCGTCCGGGAAAGCGCGGCAATGGGCTCGTCCGCGCCCATGGAGCCAATGGGTTCCTGGCCCGTGCTGGCCATGGGCAAAATCCCGTCGCGCACGTCCTCATAGGCGTAACCGAATGCCTGACAGAGCCGGACGCTTTCCTCCGTCCAGGCCTCTCCCAGCGCATCTTTCCGCTCGGTGAGGCGCATGACGCCCTCGCGCACCCATGCGCCATAGGGATGCTCTGCCGCGAAGCGTGCCTTAAGCGCATCGCCTTCCAGCAATGTGCCCGCGCGCAGGTCCGCGCAAAGCACTTCCCCGGCCTGCAGCCGCCAACGCCGCACGGCACGCGCGCTTTCCCCGGGCAGGACGCCCACCTCGGAAGCGAGGATCAGGCGATTTTCCTCCGTGAGCAGGCAGCGCAGGGGGCGCAGGCCGTTGCGGTCCAGCGCGGCGCATACCTCGTCTCCATCTGAGTAGAGCACGGCGGCAGGGCCGTCCCACGGCTCCATCATGGTGGAATAATACTGGTACATAGCTCGCCAGGGCGTTTCCTTTTGTTGCCCTTGCCACGGCTCGGGCAACAGCACCATGCCTGCCAGTGGCAGCGCAAAGCCGTTCATCGTCAAAAATTCCAGCGCGTTGTCCAGCATCATGGAATCCGAACCGTCCGCCTCCACAATGGGCAGCGCCTTTTCCATTTCCGCGCCCATCACGGCAGAGCGCATGGTTTCTTCGCGCGCGAGCATGCGGTCAGCATTGCCACGGATGGTGTTGATTTCCCCGTTGTGCAGCAGCATCCGGTGCGGATGCGCCTTGGGCCAGCTGGGCTGTGTGTTGGTGGAAAAGCGCGAATGCACCATGGCCAACGCGGAAGCATAGCGCTCATCCTGCAAATCCGGATAGAACGTGCGCAGCTGGCTGACCAGCATCATGCCCTTGTACACCACAGTGCGGCTGGAAAGCGAGCACACATACGCGCCTGTTCCGGCCTTTTCGAAGGCGCGCCGCAACAGATACAGCCGCCTGTCAAACGCTGCGCCCTGCTCCACGCCCTCCGGCCGGGCAATGAAACATTGCGCGACGCGAGGCATGGTGCGCAGCGCGCCTTCCCCCAAAATTTCGGGCCGCACAGGTACATCCCGCCAGGCGAGCAACACGAGCCCCTCCTGCGCGCATGCGGCCTCCATGCTGCTCCGCTCCCGCGCGCACGCTTCCTCCTCCCGCGACAAAAACAGCATGCCCAGCCCGTAATCGCGCGCTTCCCCCAGCAAAACGCCCTGCTCGCGCGCCCATGCGGCCAGCAGCGCATGGGGAATCTGCGTGAGAATGCCCACACCATCCCCAGTCGTGCCCAGCGCGTCGCAGCCCGCGCGGTGTGCCAGGCGCTCCACGATACAAAGCGCGTCTTCCACCGTGCGGTGCGTCGCACAGCCCTTAAGATCCACCACCGCGCCCACGCCACAGGAAGCGTGCTCCATGCGGTCGTCCACCATTGGATAACCCTGTGTCATCGAATCTTCTCCCCTTCTTCGTGCCGACCGCAAGCGGCGCGCTGGCAAAAGAAAAGAGCAAGCGGCGTCTGCGATCAGACCGCCCTTGCTCTGACTGTTGGCATTATAGCAAACCCGATCCCTTTTGTCAACCAAAAAGAATTTTTTTAATTCAAAAATCGCAAATCATCAATATTTTCCCGTCCATATCCCTCTAGGATGAAATTTTTAAAATCTTATCATGCACATTCGTCATCGGAACAACACAATAAAATTTTGTTATCTCATAAACAGGGGCTTGACATATGGCGTTGGCATGCTATACTACAATAGTCTTAATTGGGACTATTGGAGGAAGCAAAATGAACCCCAAAACGCGCACCCTGCTCACGGGAGTCAATTCGGGCATCATCAAAATTCGCGGCGCATACGCCGCGTGGTGCCGCCAAAATGGCGTGAATTACCACGAGATGCTGATCCTCTATTCTCTGTACATCGACGACATCCGCACGCAAAGAGCTATCAGCCAGGCATATGGCGTGCCCAAGCAAACCATCCACAACCTGATCCGCACTTTGCAGGAGAAGGGCTATCTCACGCTTTCCCCCAATGCGAGCAACCGCCAGGAACGGATTTTGTCCCTGACGGAGCCCGGCCTGCGCTATGCCGAAAGCATTCTGTTGCCTCTGCTTGCGCTGGAGGAAAGTGCCATTTGCGCCATGGGCGCGGAAGAAGTTCGCCAGATGGTGGATATGACGCTGCGCTATGGCGCCATTTTAGAAAAAACCATGCAGGAGGCCAGCCATGGGAAAGCGTAGCGCCGTTCTTCCGGAATCCTACTTTGGCGCGGAGAGCATTGGCCGCATTTTGCTGCGCATTGCGCCGCCGGTAATGTTTGCCCAGCTGATCCAGGCGCTGTACAATATCGTGGACAGCTATTTCATCGGCCAATATTCCAGCGCGGGGCTCACGGCGCTGAGCGTGATTTTCCCCGTTCAGCTCATCATCAGCGCGCTGGCCATCGGCACTGGCGTGGGGGTCAACACCTATATGGCGCGGATGTATGCACTGGGCGAAACAGACGAGGCCAGCCGCACAGCGGGCACGGGCATGCTGCTGGCCCTTGCGAGTTGGGTACTGTTCGCGCTGGTTGCCCTGGCGCTTATGCGCCCTTATGCGCAAATTTCCGCCGGATCTGCCGCCGCTGTCGATCAGGCCGTGATCTATGGCAACATCGTTTGCGCGGGCAGCCTGGGCCTCTTTTTGGAAAGCCTGTGGACAAAGGTACACCAGGCGAATGGCAACATGCGCCTGCCCATGATCGCCCAGGTGGCTGGCGCGCTGACCAATATTCTGCTGGATCCACTGCTGATTTTTGGCGCTGGCCCGCTGCCGGAAATGGGCGTGGCGGGCGCGGCGTATGCCACCATCGCGGGGCAATTTGTGGCAGCGGCCATCGTGGGCGTGAAGGGCTTCCGCAAGCCACCCGCGCCGCGCCGCATGGGCCGGTACATTCGCCCAATTTACGCGCTGGGCTATCCTTCCATCCTGATGCAGTCCCTGTATACCGTTTACATCGTGGTGCTGAACGTCATCCTCGCGGGTTTTTCCGATGCGGCGGTCACCGTGCTGGGCCTGTATTATAAGATGCAAACGTTTTTCTTTATTCCGCTTTCAGGCCTGCAAACCTGCATCGTGCCCGTGTTGAGCTACAACTATGCCCAGCGCGCCTATGCGCGCTCTGATCGTTGACAAACCTTTGGTTTGTCAACGAGGATCACCCGGCCGCTTGTCTTCGCACTGTGCCGCCTACGGTGGCCCAGTGTTCCGGCGCTGCGCACTGCGTGTGCTCGCGCCTCCAGCCCTTCG
>DVJN01000019.1 GCA_018716755.1 Candidatus Alectryocaccomicrobium excrementavium | reverse complement strand
GCGTCCGACACATGGTCGAAGTGCAGGTGCGTGAGCACCAGCGCCGAAAGCGCTCCCAGCGAAACGTGCTCCTGCAGACGGGCCAGCACGCCCAGGCCGCAGTCCAGCAAAACGTGCGTGTCTCCCTGCGATAGCAAATAGCCCGAACACGCGCCGCCCGGCGCGGGATACGGCCCGGAATTGCCCAAAATGGTTATTTGCATCCAATCGCCTGCCCTTCCATGCTTTTGCATAACCAAAGTATACAATAAAGCAGCAGAAAAATCAAGCCGCTGGAACATCCGGATCACGGCATGAAACCGCCCATTTTTTCATAGTCTGTAAAGCGATACCAGCAGGAGGTGGAAAGCGTGAAGCTATTT
This sequence comes from Candidatus Alectryocaccomicrobium excrementavium, assembly GCA_018716755.1. GTDB lineage: Bacteria > Bacillota > Clostridia > Christensenellales > Aristaeellaceae > Alectryocaccomicrobium > Alectryocaccomicrobium excrementavium. Next base: position 5,180 of record DVJN01000019.1, on the reverse strand, counting down.
GGACTTTTCCACAGTGGGAACCCCCGCGCTGCCTGGCGCGCGACGGGCGGCGAGGCTTGCGCTCTGTGGGATGCGCACGCCATGCGCGCGCGCGACACGGCAGGCGAAGGGACACTGTTTGCTTTTTCCAGCGGTTCCAGCGCCCAAAATGCGCTGGACGCATACCAAAAATGGGGCGACGCATATCCTTCGCATCTGGAGGAACCGTGCGCGACTGCAATTTTGGATACTGCGCGCGAAAAACTGCTCCTCGCGCGCGATCCCATGGGGGAAACCCCCATTTATTACACTGCCAAGGACGGGCAAATCGCCTTTTCCGATTGGCTGCCCGCGCTGTTGCTCTCGGGCGCGGCAGAACCCGTGATGGACAAAACCGCGCTCAACGAATTGTTTGCCATTGGCCCCGCGCGCTCACCCGGGCAGACGTATATTGCCGGCATCCGGGAATTGCCGCCCGGCTACGCTCTGGTGGCGGACGCGCGTTCGCATGTGCTCACGCAATATTTTGCGTTGGAAGCCATGCCGCATGAGGATGGCGAAGCGCGAACCGTGGATACCGTGCGCGATCTGCTCGAACAGGCCATGCGCCGCGCCGCCGGGCGCGCAGGCGCCTCCATGCTGTCCGGCGGCATCGATTCTTCCATCCTCACCGCGCTGCTCATGCGCATGCGCGGCGCGGCCAACAGCTACAGCGTGGAATATGAGGATGCGCAGGCCTACTTCACCGGCAGCCATTTTCAGCCGGAACTGGATTCCCCCTATGTGGAAATGGCCGTACATGCGCTTAAATGCAACCATCGCCGCGTAATCCTCGCCGAGCGCCAGCTGGCAGGCGCGCTGGAAGACGCGGCCTTTGCGCGCGGCATGCCCGGCATGGGCGATGTGGACAGCTCGCTTTTGCTGTTCGCGCGGGCCATCGCAGCACAGGAGAGCGGCGTGATCATGGGCGAATGTGCCGACGAGGTCTTTGGCGGCTATCCCTGGTTCCGCGATGAAAATGCTACGCTGGCCACATTCCCCTGGTCTGGCTCGCTGGATCTGCGCGAAAGCATTCTAACCGGTTCCCTGCGCGAAAAGCTCCATCCGCGCGAATACGCCCAGGCCCGGTTGGAGGAATCGCTCTGCAGCCTGCCCACGCTGCCGGGTGAAACCGGACGCGCGCGCATGCTGCGCGCCATGCAGGGGTTGTGCTTCCAATATTTTATGGCCAATTTGCAGGAGCGTGCCTACCGCCTGTGCGATGAGGCTGGAATCGATCTGTATGCGCCCTATTGCGATGTACGCCTCGTACAATATGTATACAACGTTCCCTGGGAAATGAAATTTTTAAAGGGTTATGAAAAAGGGCTGTTGCGCGAAGCCGCACGCGACCTGTTGCCGCGCGAACTGCTCTACCGCCGCAAAAGCCCCTATCCCAAAACCTGGAACCCTGAATACATGCGCCTGGTGCGCGAACGCTTCCGCGCCATCGCAGGCGATCCGTCCTCACCCCTGCGCGCCTTTTTGGATTTCGACGCCGTGGAGCGCGCAACTGCCTCCGCATCGCCCGCTGCCATGCCGTGGTTTGGGCAATTGATGACCGCGCCACAAATGCTGGCCTATCTCATCCAAATCGACCGCTGGATGCGCGCCTACAACGTGCGCCTTGAGCTGTAAAGCTGATTTGGGCAGCCCTGTTGAACGGCTGCCCAATTTTCATTCATCCTGCACCAGGCCCGGATTGCGCAAAAGCACGGTTTTGAGATAGATGGAGTTGGCCAGCGTATCTGCCAGCCTGCCTTCGAAGGAAAATTGCACGCCGCGCACATTGGTCAGCTCCGTGAGCGTATTCACAATGGCATATACCAGATCCCGCTCGGCTGCGTAATCCAAATTCTGGCACAACCGGTAAAAATTCGCGCTCCAGTTCACATGCGCTACGCCATCGGCAATGCGCACGCCCAGGATATCATCGCCATTGCACCCAGCGGGAAAGGCGCTCGCATAGCCGTTTTGATCCTGCATCAGCTGGATCAACAAGAGCCTGGGCGAACGCGCGACGAGCGGCGACACCACGCGTTCCACAGCGATGAGCCCGCCCTCTTCTGCCCGGAAATACAGCTTGACAACGCTGCCAATTTCATCGGCAAAATGGCTGCGCAAAAACACGCCATCCGCAAACGAGTGCACCGTTTCTCCATCCGAAACCTCCCGCAACAGGCTCCCTTCCACGGAAACCTGCACGCCATCGATGGCCGGCACAAAACTCGTCATCGTGAGCGCGAGCATGCCCACAAATTCATAGGCCGATACGCCCGCTTCATCCATCAGCGCGTGAATTTGCTCGGAAAAATCCAGCTGAAGGAAGCGGAACCCCTCCTCTGTCAATACCACCGAAGGCGTGGAAAGGAGCTCGTTCACCGCGTTGAGAACCGGCCGCGCGCTTACTTCCCGGGCTGGCTGCGAGAGCGCGGCCAACAGCGCCGTGGCATAATTGCCGTCTACAAACGTGAGATCCCGGGGTTCAGCCACAAACCACGCCCCTTCCATGGCGGGGAAATACAACAGAGCTGTGCGGGACGTGCTGGATGTTTCGGAAAGCTGCGCGCGCTGCGCGTCCGCCTGCTGCTGCGCCCACAGCGCGGTCAGATCGCCATCCGACTGCGCCATCACGCCCATGGGCAAGGACAGCACGGCTTCCTGCCGCCCGTTGATCAAAATGTTCACGCCGGTAATGTTGCTCATTTCCGTGAGCGTGTTCGCGATGGCGGCATAGAGCCACAGGATCCGCTGGTCGCTGTCCGCGCCGCGCGCCTCCAGCGACAAATTGACCGTGACAACGCTTCCCGCTGCCTCTACGCCAAGCAAGCGCGTCCCCTCCGGGGCAACGGCCGCCACATCATCCGGCGTTTCGCCGAGAAGGCGGTTGAGCACCGTGACCATCTGATCCTCGCTCGGCGTCAACAAATAGGAAATTTCGCTGCGAGCGAGCTGCTGGGCATCTTCATTGATATAATAAATACCCGCCCGTTCCAGATAATCCGCCTGGCTATCGCCCCAGGGCGCCACATAGTCTTCCCCGGAAATTTCCGGAAGCTCCACATCCCGCGTGCTCTGCGCCTCGAACAGCATCAGGTTGGAGCAGCCGCTCACCCCCAGCAGGATGGCCAGCATCAGGCAAAGGATTCCCTTCTTTCCCCTCATGCAGCGTTCCCCTTTCTATAGCGGCAGCTCGATCGTAAATGTGCTGCCCTTGCCCACTTCGCTGTTTACCGAAATGGTACCATTGTGCAGCATCACAATCTGCTTGACAATGGAAAGTCCCAGGCCCGTTCCGCCCGTTTCGCGCGAACGCGCCTTATCCACCCGATAGAAGCGGTCAAAAATGTGCTTTTGGTCTTCCTCGGGGATGCCAATGCCCGTGTCAGAAATGCGGATAACCGCCCGTTTGCCCGCGCGCGCCATTTCCACATGCACTCTGCCCGCGAGCGGCGTATATTTGATGGCGTTGTCGATAACGTTATAGACCACCTGCATGAGTTTGCTCTTATCGGCCGTAATCTCCACCGCGTCGCGCACGGTGTCTTCCAGCTCAATGCCGCGCTCCCGCGCCAGCGGCGCCAGCTTGCGCGCGCAATCGCGCACCATTTCATCCAGGCGGAATTTCTCGCGCTTTAAGCGCATTTCCCCGCTATCGATGCTCACCAGCGAGAGCAAATCGGAAATGATGCCATTGAGCCGGTCGATTTCACTGTTGATATTGCCGAGGAATTCCTTTGTCATGCCCGGATCCAGCGGATCCTGATAAATCAGCGTTTCGATCAGGATTTTGATCGTGCTCAGCGGCGTTTTCAATTCGTGCGAGGCGTTGGAAACAAACTGGTTGCGGGAGCGGTCCAGGCTTTCCAGCCGCTCGCTCATCATATTGAACGCGCGCCCCACCTGGGCGAATTCGTTGTTGCCGCGGATGTTCACGCGGCTGGAAAAATCGCCCTTGGTCATGCGCAAAATGCCCTGGTTGAGGGCTTCGATGGGTTTGGTGAAAAAGCGGGAGATGAACAGGCTCATCACCACCACGCACAGCGCCACCACCACCAGCCAGATCACGATGCGGTTTTGAATTTCGCGCATGGAAGTGTAGACCTCCTGCGCATTGGAGACATACGCGAGCATGCCAATGGGGCCGGCGGAAGAATAGATCGCGGCCGTGTACAGGCCCGTGGTGCCATTGTTGCCGAACAGCGCGCTGTTCGACTGCGCATCCACGTAAAAGCCATATGCGCTTTCGGCGCCATTCAGGATTTCCGCCACTTCGCGCCGCTCCAGGCGTTGCCCGTTGAGCTGCGATTGCGAATCCACCTGCACCACGCCGTGCATATCCAAAACCAGTATCCGGCTCTCGTACCCTTCCGAAAGGCTCACCACATCGGCGTACATCGCTTCCGCGTCTGACAAAAGCAGGTTTTCCGCCATGTGCTGCGAAAGCTCCTGCGTGATGCGCTGCTCATCACGCACGCGCTGGGTAAACAGATATTCGCCTACCAGCTGCACCAGCATCACCGCAACCACGAAAAAGGCAACGCATATGATCAGCAGGTAGGCGAGCACAATTTTCCAGCGGATCGAGTACAGTACGGCTCTAATCCTTGTCTGTGAAATAGTAGCCCACTCCCCATTTGGTGTAAATGAATTCCGGCTGCGCGGGGTTCTTCTCTATTTTTTCCCGCAGGCGGCGAATATGTACGTCCACTGTGCGCAAATCGCCCAGATAGTCGTATTTCCAAATGGCTTCCAGCAGATTTTCGCGGCTGAAGACCTTGCCCCGGTTGGAAACAAACAGCTGCAAAAGATCAAACTCCTTGGCCGTGAGGTTGACCTCTTTGCCCGCGATTTTCACGGAGCGATTGTTCAGGTTGATCTGCATATCGCGCACCGTGAGAATCCGCTGGGAGTTTTCCTTTTGCGCCAGGGTCGTGCGGCGCAGGATGGTCTTCACGCGCGCCTTGACCTCCAGGATGTTGAAGGGCTTGGTCATATAATCATCCGCGCCATATTCCAGGCCGAGGATCTTGTCCATATCCTCGCCCTTGGCCGTGAGCATGATGATGGGCACATTGCTCTTTTCGCGGATGCGCTGGCAGACTTCGATCCCATCGATCTTGGGAAGCATCACGTCCAGCAGGATCAGATCGAAAGGTTCC
>DVJN01000123.1 GCA_018716755.1 Candidatus Alectryocaccomicrobium excrementavium | reverse complement strand
CCCAGCCGCTCAATGGCGGGCGCGTCGTATTTCAGCTGAGAGAGCTTTTCCTCCAAAGTCATTTGATCCACAAGCGCCTTGGCCAGCGCGCGTGCTTCCGTTCGCTCCATTTGCAACTCCCCTTTGCGGCTTTGCTTGTATCCAGAACTCCGGCCGGAAAGCGCCTTTACCGCGCCTCCGGATGCTTCTCTATTATACCAGAAGGCAGGTAAAATTACAACGCACCACGCCGTTTTGCCCTTTCACCGCCCTGTGCGCAAAATTTTGCTTTACAGCGCGCGCTCCATGCGCTATCATAGAGCCACGGAAAAAGAAGGGAGGCGCGAGTATGCGCGAATTCGACCGCACGATCCGCCTGGTGGGCGAAGAAGGGCAGGCGCGCCTGTTGCGCGCGAAGGTGGCTCTGTTCGGCCTGGGCGGCGTGGGTTCCTATGCCCTGGAAGCGCTGGTGCGCGCCGGCATCGGCGAAATGCTACTGGTGGATGGCGATGTCGTGGAGGAAACCAACCTGAACCGCCAGCTCATCGCCACCCGCGCGACCCTCGGCCAGCCCAAGAGCGAAGCAGCGCGCGAACGCGCGCTTTCCATCCGGCCGGATATGTCCATCGACGCGCGCCATGCGTTTTACGGCGCGCAAACTGCCGGGCAATTCGACCTGGCGCGCTACGACTGGGTGATCGACGCCATCGATACGGTGTCCTCCAAGCTGCTCTTAATCGAGCGGGCGCGCGCATCCGGCGCGAAAGTGATTTCCTGCATGGGCGCGGGCAACAAGCTGCACACGGAATTCGAAATTGCCGAAATCGAAAAGACCAGCGTGTGCCCGCTGGCGCGCCGCATGCGTGCGGAGCTGAAGAAGCGCGGCATCCAAGGCGTGCTGGCCGTGTATTCTAAAGAGACGCCCATCCAGCCGCGGGATGGGGAACGCGCGCCCGCCTCCATCTCCTATGTGCCGGGCGCGGCGGGGCTCGTGCTCGCGGGCGCGGTAATCCGCGATATCCTCGCCCGCTAAGGCGCGCTTTTTTCTCCCCAATGCTTGATTCTCTGTAAAATTGTGGTATAATAGAAATAACATCTTTGTAGCCCGTGACACCTTCGCATCGCTCTTGGAAAGGAAGGTACGCCCATGCTGGAAACCCTCAGCCGCCTCGCCGGAAAGCCCCTTGCCAGTTGCACCAACGCGGAAATCTACGCCGCGCTGCAAGCCCTGGTGCGGGAAAAAGCACAGGAACGCCCCCTGTGCACGGGCAACCGGCGGCTTTACTACATCTCCGCCGAATTTTTGCTGGGCAAGCTGCTCAGCTGCAACCTGATCAATCTGGGATTGCGCGCAGAAGTGGCCGCGGCGCTGGCCTCGGTGGGCAAATCGCTGGCCGAAATCGAAGAGTGCGAATGCGAGCCTTCGCTGGGCAACGGCGGGCTGGGCCGCCTGGCCGCGTGCTTTCTGGATTCCATCGCCACGCTGGGCCTGCCGGGCGACGGCGTGGGGTTGAATTACCACTTTGGCCTGTTCCGCCAGCGCTTTGAAGAGGAAAAGCAGCGCGAATACCCCAATCCCTGGATGGACGGCGCCTGCTGGCTGGAGGACACGGGCGTTTCCTTCACCGTGCCATACGATGGGTTTGCGCTCACCTCCAGGATGTACGACATCGCCGTCACCGGATATGGCGCAGGCGCCAACCGGCTGCACCTGTTCGACCTGACCACTGTGGACGAATCCATCGTGAAAGACGGGATCGATTTTGACAAGAGCGATATCGCCCACAATCTCACGCTCTTCCTCTATCCCGATGACAGCGACCGCGCGGGCCAGCTGCTGCGCATTTACCAGCAGTATTTCATGGTGAGCAACGCCGCGCAGCTGATCTTAAAGGAAACCCGCGAACGCGGCTTTTCGCTCCGGGATCTGCACAGGCACGTGGCTGTGCAGATCAACGATACGCACCCCTCGCTGGTGATCCCGGAGCTGATCCGCCTGCTCACCGCAGAGGGCATTGAGCTGGACGAAGCCATCGATATCGTTTCGCACACCTGCGCTTACACGAACCACACCATCCTGGCGGAAGCGCTGGAAACCTGGCCCATGGACTATCTGAAAGAAGCGGTGCCGCATCTGGTGCCCATCATCGAAACGCTGGACGCGCGCGCGAAAGCCGCGCACCCGGATCCGCGCGTGGCCATCATCGACGCGCAGCAGCGCGTCCACATGGCGCACATGGATATCCACTATGGCTTCAGCGTGAACGGCGTGGCCGCATTGCACACGCGCATCCTGGAAACCTCCGAGCTGGCCCCCTTTTACGCCATCTATCCGGGCAAATTCAACAACAAGACCAATGGCATCACCTTCCGCCGCTGGCTGATGGCGTGCAATCCCGCCCTGAGCGCGTGGATCACCTCGCTCATCGGCGAGGGCTGGAAGCAAAACGCGGACGAACTGGAAAAGCTGCTCGCCTATCAGGAGGACGCCGCGGCGCGCGAAACCATGCTCGCCATCAAGGCGGAAAACAAGCGCTCCCTGGCCCGCACGCTCGGCCTGGACGCGGATTCCCTCTTCGACGTGCAGATCAAGCGCCTGCACGAGTACAAGCGCCAGCAGATGAACGCGCTGTACGCCATTTACCAGTATCTGCAAATCAAGGCTGGAAAGCTGCCCAGGCGGCCCATCACGATGCTGTTTGGGGCCAAAGCCGCCCCCGCCTATATCCTGGCCAAGGACATCATCCACCTGATCCTGTGCCTTGCGCGGCTGTTCCGCGAAGATGAGCAGGTGCGCCCCTGGCTGAACATCACCATGGTGGAAAACTATAACGTTTCCTGGGCGGAGCGGCTCATCCCCGCGTGCGATCTTTCCGAGCAGATTTCCCTGGCCTCCAAGGAGGCCAGCGGCACGGGCAACATGAAATTCATGCTCAACGGCGCGGTAACGCTGGGCACCATGGACGGCGCAAACGTGGAAATCAGCGATCTCGTGGGGCGCGAAAACATCTATATCTTCGGCAAGTCCAGCGAAGAAGTCATCCGTCTTTACGCCACGGGTGGCTACCATTCCCGCGAGATCTACGAGGGCGACCCGCTGGCGGAAGAACTGGTGGACTTCATCCTCTCCAAGCCGCTTTTGCGCATCGGCGACCCGGTTTGCCTGGCGCGGCTGTACAAGGACCTCATCTGCAAGGACTGGTTCATGACCCTGCTCGACCTGCGCGAATACATCGCGGCCAAGGAGCGCGCCCTGAACGATTACGAGGAGCGCGACGCCTGGGCGAAAAAAATGCTGGTGAACACCGCGAAAGCCGGCTTCTTCTCCTCCGACCGCACCATCGCGCAATACAACGCCGGCATCTGGAAGCTATAAACGCTATAGAAAGGAAGGAGGCGCGCACCATGGCGGATATCCTCTCCGCGCGGCAAGCGGGCCTGCTGCTCCCCCTCTCCGCCCTGCCCGCCCGGCACGGCATTGGCGATATGGGCGAAACGGCGCACGCACTGGCCGCCATGCTCGCGCAAGCTGGCGTGCGCATCTGGCAAATTTTGCCGCTCAACCCGCTGGGCTTTGGCAATTCGCCCTATCAGCCCTATTCCTCGTTTGCCGGCGACCCCATCTATCTAAATCTGGATGCGTTGGGCGTTTCCGCGCCCGCCTTTCGCGAAGGCGAGCCGCGCGTGGACTATGCCGCCGTGCGCGCCTTCAAAGAGCCTTATCTGCGCGAGGCCTTCCGCCGCTTTCAGCCAGACGAGGCGTATGCGGTGTTCGTCGGCCAGAAATGGGTGCGCGAATACGCGCTCTTCGCCACGTTCAAAAAGCGCAATGGCATGCGCTGCTGGAACGAATGGCCGGATGCCATGAAATATTATCCCGACGCCCCTTCCCTGCCGCTGGATGAATTTGAGGAAGAGCTCCGCTATGAAATGTTCCTGCAATATGCGTTCTTCCGCCAGTGGACGGCGCTCAAGCGCGCGGCCAACCAGGCCGGGGTCGCCATCATGGGCGATATCCCCTTCTATGTGGGCATCGATTCGCAGGACGTGTGGGCTGGCAAGGCGAATTTCCTGCTGGACGGGGCGGGCCAGCCCACCTACGTCGCCGGTGTGCCGCCGGACTATTTCAGCAAAACCGGCCAGCGCTGGGGCAACCCCATTTACAACTGGGAATACCTGGAAAAAACGGGGTTCCATTTCTGGATCGAGCGCTTGCGCCACAGCTGCGCCCTGTTCGATGTGCTGCGCATCGACCACTTCCGCGCTTTCGATACCTATTGGAAAATCCCCGCCAGCTGCCCCACGGCGGAAATTGGCGAGTGGGTCGAAGCGCCCGGCTATGCCTTTTTCGATGCGGTGCGCAAGGCGTTGCCCGGCGCCTCCATCGTGGCCGAGGATCTGGGGGATTTGCGGCCGGAAGTGCACGCGCTGCGCGACCATTACGGCCTGATGGGCATGAAAATCGTGCAGTTCACGATCCAGCCGGGCCAGCGCATTGCGCACAATGCGGACGAAAAGGAAAACGTGGTGGTCTACACCGGCACGCACGATAACCAGACCATGCGCGGCTATTGCCAGTCCCGCACGCCCGGGGAGCGCATCGCGCTCTATCGCGGGCTGCGCCGCGGCGGCTACTGGTTCGGCTCGCTCACATCGCGCTTTGTGCGCTATGCGCTGGACGACCGCGCCCGGCTGGCCATCATCCCCGCGCAGGATCTGCTGGAATGCGACGATTCCGCCCGCCTGAATACGCCCGGCACCGTGGGTTCGCCCAATTGGGAGTGGAAGCTCGCCGGGCCCGCCGCGCTGGAAACGCTGCGCCGCCGCCTGGCATGGTATGGGCGCGTGCTGCGCAAGGCGCGCCGGAAATAGCCCAAAACGCACGCAAAAAAAGCTGCCGCAAAAGCTACGGCAGCTTTTTTGCATGCTCCTTATTTCCGGTCCACGCCGCTATAGCGCGTGTATTCCTTGAGGAGGCGCACGAAAATCGCGTAATTTTCCATGGTCACGTCCGGCGGCGTCTGGTGATCCACGCCGGGAATGTAACCGCCCGAACGAATGGCGGGCAAAATGCGCTCGAATTCCGCGCGCATGGCCGCCTCGCCCTTGTGCATCACGGTTTTATCGTATCCGCCGATCATGAACAGATCGGGATACTTTTCGCGGATGCGGTTCACGTCCACGCCCGCCATGCGCTCCAGTGGCAGGATGCCCTCAATGCCGCCCTCCAGGAACCAGGGAATCAGCGGCTCCACAAAGCCATCCGTATCAATGAACACGCGCGTGCCGTGCGCGCGAATGGTGGGCGTCAGCTCCAGATAGAACGGCAGCATGAATTTGTTATACTGCTCGCGCGAGATCATCGGCCCGTGGTTGTAGGACATATCCTCGGCAAACGTCATAAAACAGGGGCGGATGTAGCGATAAATGATCTCCAGGCACCGCTTGTGGTATTCGCACAGGTCGCGGTTGATGCGCAGCATCAGCTCCGGCTCGTCGTAAAACGCGTAAAGATGCCCTTCGATGCCGAACAGCGTGCGCGGAAACCAGAAAAAGCCGTCCATGGAAAACCAGGTGGGGCAATCCGGATGCGCCTGGGCAAACGCCTTGATGTTCGCCTCGATGCTCGCGAGCTGCTCCTCCCCGTACAGGAAGGGGCGGATGCGCTCGTAATCCTCCTCCGTTTCCATAATGGCCGCGCCGTGGCTGGCGGGCGTGGGGCACTGCGCGCTCTTGATGGGCAGCCAGAACTGCTTCAGATCGTCCAGCCCCCAATACGCAAACAAATCCACGCCTTCCGGCAGCCCTTCTTTGTGCCACGCCTTCAGCGTGAGATCCCACCAGGTGGCCCATTCGATCACGGGCGCGCGATCCAGATCCTTGGAGCGCGCAAAAAATGCCTGGAACCGTTCGTAATTGGTCATGCATATGCCCTCCAAAATAGCAGGTGGCCTAAACCATCCACTTTTCTTCCGCAACTGCATTATACAATTTCTGTTCTTCCCTTGTCAATACTTGCCTTTCAATTTTCTTGCGCATCCCTGCGGACTCCGCTTCGCGCCTCCGATTTCGCACCGCGCTGCGCTAACGCTTGCGCGGTGTTTTTGTCCGGCGCACGGAAGATGTGCGCCGGACAAAAACCTTTGCGGCCTTTAGTGCTTGATGAGTTCCAGCGCCTTGGCGATTTCCATCACAACCAGCGGCGCAATGGAAAGCCCCAAACCAATGAGATACAGCACCGGCGAGAGCGCCACCAGGCCGAAAGCGCCCGCAACGGGCGGGATGAACAGCACCAGCGCCATCAGCACAAGGGAGAATAGCGCCGCCCAATTGAGCTTGCGGTTGGTGAACACGCCAATGCGGAAGATGGAATGGAACGAGCGCATGTTGAACGCCTGCACCACCTGCGAAAGCGCCAGCACCATAAAGGCCAGCGTCTGCCCGCCTTCCACCGCGCCATAAAGGCTCTTGCCAATCTGGTACGCCAGCAGGGAAAGAATGGCGAACATGCAGCCCTGCAGGCCGATGCGCACGCCATAGCCATGGGCGAAGAGGCCCTCGCTCTTGGCGCGGGGTTTCTGCTCCATCACGTCCTTTTCCACGGCTTCCATGCCCAGCGCGATGGCGGGCAGGCTATCCGTCACCAGGTTGATCCACAACAGCTGCATGGAAAGGAAGGGCGATTCGCGCCAGAGGATCATGGCGAAAAACACGGTGAGGATTTCGCCGATGTTCGTGCCCAGCAGGAAGCCGACCACCTTTTTGATATTGGCATAAATGCCGCGGCCCTCGCGCACCGCGTCCACGATGGTGGCGAAGTTGTCATCCGTGAGGGTCATATCAGCCGCGCCCTTGGCCACATCCGTGCCGGTGATGCCCATGGCGCAGCCGATGTCCGCGGCCTTGAGCGCAGGCGCATCGTTCACGCCGTCGCCGGTCATGGAAACCACTTCGCCCTGGCGCTGCCAGGCCTTGACGATGCGGATCTTGTTCTCCGGCGACACGCGGGCGTACACGCTGATGTTGCGCACGCGCTGGTCGAGTTCCGCATCGGTCATCTTGTCCAGCTGCGTGCCGGTGATGGCCTCATCGCCCGGCTGCAAAATGCCGATTTCCCGGGCGATGGCGGAGGCGGTGACCACATGGTCGCCGGTGATCATCACGGGCTTGATGCCCGCCCGGCGGCACACGGCCACGGCCTGCTTCGCCTCGGGGCGCGGCGGGTCGATCATGCCCACCAGGCCCATAAAGGTGAGATCTTTTTCCAGCGTTTCGCTGGTGGGATTCTGCGGAACCTCATCCAGTTCGCGCCAGGCCACGGCCAGCACGCGCAGGGCCTGCTCGCTCATTTCGTCGTTCACGCGGCGGGCGGTTTCGATATCGCCCTTCACGCAGCGCTGGGCCAGCACGTCGAACGCGCCCTTGGTGATGGAAATCAGCTTGCCATCCACGCGGTTCACCGTAGTCATCAGCTTGCGGTCGGAATCGAAGGGGATTTCCGCCACGCGGGGGTTTTCCTCATTGAGCTTTGCCCTGGGCATGCCCTGCTTTTCCGCCGCGAACACGATGCTGGTTTCCGTGGGATCGCCCACGTGCTGCACCGTGCCATCTTCCTTTGTGGTAACAAAGCCATCGCAGCACAGCGCGCCATAGCGCAGCAGCTGCAAAACCGGCGCGCTGTTCTGGCCGATATCTTCCAGCGCACCGCCATCCGCATAGGCCTTCACCAGCGTCATGCGGTTTTGCGTGAGCGTGCCGGTTTTATCCGAGCAGATCACGGAAGCGCCGCCCAGGGTTTCCACCGCGGGCAGGCGGCGGATGATGGCATTCTTTTTCACCATGCGCTGCACGCCAATGGACAGCACGATGGTGACGATCGCGGGCAGCCCCTCCGGAATGGCGGAAACCGCCAGCGAAACCGCCACCATGAAGATTTCCATCACGGCCATGCCATCCAGCAGGCCAACGACGAAGATCACCAGGCAGGCCACGATGGCCACGATGCCCAGATATTTGCCGAGCGTCGCCAGTTTCTGCTGCAGCGGGGTTTGCGTTTCCTCGCTGGATTCCAGCATGTTGGCGATTTTGCCCATTTCGGTGTTCATGCCCGTGGCGGTGACCACCGCCGTAGCCGTGCCATAGGTTACGCCGCAGCCGGAAAACACCATGTTGTGCCGGTCGCCCAGCGGCGCGTCCTCCGCCACCTGAGCATCCGCATCCTTTTCCGCGGGCACGGATTCGCCGGTGAGCGCGCTTTCCTCGCACTTGAGGCTCACAGAGCGCACAAGTTTCGCGTCCGCGGGCACGAAATCGCCCGCTTCCAGCTTGATCACGTCGCCCGGCACCAGTTCCGCCGCGTCGATCACCTGCTCCTGGCCATCGCGAATCACGCGCGCATGCGGCGCGGACAGGTTCTTCAGCGCGTCCAGCGCCTTTTCTGCCTTGCTCTCCTGCAGCATGCCCATGATCGCGTTCACCACCACGATCACGAGGATCAACGCCGGTTCAAAAAACTCCTTCGGCTCGCCCTCCACGCAGGCCACGATAAAGGAAATGATTGCCGCGCCAATCAGGATCAAGATCATCACATCGCGGAACTGCTCAAAGAAGCGCTGCAAATTGGTCTTTTTCTTTTTTTCCTTCAGCCGGTTCTCGCCATATTTGGCCCTTTGTTCTTCCACCTGTGCGCGGGTCAAGCCCATTTTTATATCCGGTGTCAACAACGATCCCTCCTGTTTTTTCTTCGCACCCTGGATACGATCCTATTATAGCAAATTTCGCGCGCGTCTTCCACAAAAGCCCATGACTTTTTGGAAAAATCGCGGTTCACAACTTTTGTACCCAGTATGGCGCACGCCTGCGCTCCCGGCTTTTGCCATACGGCTGAATGCGCGCGGCGTTTACCAAAGGTTTCCTGCCAAAATAGCGCCGGGCGGCGCCCGTATGGACGCCGCTCCGTTGATAAATTATTGTGCGATCATCGCAATTGGGCCGCTATCGGTGAGAAGCGCTTCGAAGCGCGCAGGTTCCGTTTCCGTAGCTTCTATTCGGCTGGCCGGGCTGAGAACGGTTCCCTCCTGTTCTTCCAGCGGCACCAGCAGCAGGTTCACTTCCGCATTTTCCGTTACCGGAGACACCGCCTCCGCCAGCATCAATGCTTTCAATTCGAGGATATCCTTCGTCACGTCCATTTCCCCGCCGTCTATCCGTTCCACGATCTGCGCGCGGTAGCCCTGCGAGAGGACGGTCGCCCTTCTATGGCCGCCATTTCCCGCCCGTTCCATTCGTTCCCCTCCAGCGGCGCGAGGCGCACAATGTAGTTGTCCCCCGGCATGGAGGATAGCGGCCATTCCAGCGCCGCGTCCTTCACCGTGAAGCGGATGTGCGTATACCCGCGAGAGGCGATGGCGTCCAACAGTTCGCGCGAAAGCAGCAAGCTGCGCGCCGCATAGAGCGCCTGGCCGTCTGCGTCGTATACAATCGCGCCGGTTTCGTCCCGCACCGGGCCGGCCGCGATGGCCAGTTTGCGCGCAGTCACCGCGCCGGTTTCTTCGTCCAGCACTTCCACGGTGGAATACGTATAGGGCATGGCTGCGCCGTTTTCATCCACCACCAGCCGGTTCTGCTGCGCTTCGCCGGTGGTTTCGGCGGTTTCGCCGCCATTGCCCGTGCTGCCGCCACTGCCGCCGGACGGCTTTTCCTCATCCTTCGCCCGGGGTGGCACGATATCGAAGAACGCCAGCCGCGTGCCCGCGTAATCGCCCATGCCGGTGATGACAATCGCCGCCACGCCCACATTCACGTTGTTCTGATAGCTGACGGTATAATCCTCACCCATCACGAGCTGGGTTGCTCCATGCCACACGGACACCGCCGGATAGATCGCCCCGCCCGTATACGTCTGCGCCGGAACGGGCCGCACGGTAATCTCCCGGCTGTCTATCTCGTGCCGCCTCTCGCCGATGACAACGGTGAAGCTGGTATTGTCCAGCACATAATCGCCCGCCACATCCTCCGCAAGGCTGGCGGTGATGGTATAGGTTCCCGGCTCGGTGAGCGGGAAGGGAACCTCCCGGCCGTCCTTCGCTGCGGTGAGGACGAATTTGTCCTTGCCCGGCAAATCCAATTCGCCCTGCAAGGTGACCTGCGCCGCGAAGCAGTCCGCCGCGTTCAGGCTGAAGCCCTGCTTCCACTCCCACGATGTTTCAGCGGCCTCGACGCTCAGGCGCGTGCGCGTGAGGGTGGTGAAGGTTTCGATCAGGTAATATGGAATGGAGGCAAAGGAGTCTTCCGTGGGCGGCACGCGGAAATGGACGCTATATTCCGTTCCCTCCGTCAGGCCGTGAATGCAGCCGTCTACAACCCCGTCGTCGGCATCGTAAATGACCGTCGAGCCGTCAACGGATTCCAGATATACTTCATACGGTTCAGCATCCAGCGTAACGCTCATCTCGTTATAACCGGGCTGGACAGTTTTAATATTTATGTCCGGCCGGGCGGGGACGACCCATTTCACCGGCTCGCCATAGACAGTATCTATTACTTCGTCATCCTCATTGGTGACCCGAAGGGTATAGTAGACCTCCAAGGTAGTATCCTTGATCGATGGGAGATCGATTTCCCAGGAAGCGCCAATTCGGTTAAGACCCCAAGAGCCAGAAAGGCCGGGCATATCGGCATAAGCAGCGTATTCCTCGCCCGACAACGCGAAATTGATGTCCATAGCCGTCACATCCACGCCCTCGGGCACTTCCTCTTCTGTTAGCGTCACGCTCCACGACTCGTTTCTATAGTCGATCACGATCTTCGGCGTGGGCAGGAGGACTTGCGACGTATATGCCTCCTTTTGCAGGCTTGCAAACGTATCGCCTTCCCTGACCAGCGCGCGTGCCGTCCGCATTCACGCGGTACCACAGGCTGGTGGGCGATGCGCCGAGGGTTTCGAGGATGTCCGCGCCGTAGTTGACGAACTTCTCCTTGCCGTCGACCGTCACCACCACCTCGATGGTGCCATGATTGTAAACGGGGCCGGAAACCATGCCGCCGGAAATGGTGCCATTGTTCATAAAGTAACAGCTTGACTCGACGCTGATGGTGCCGGAAACATTTCCGTAATTGTAAAAGTATCCTGATTCCAAGACCGTAATGGTGCCGGAAAAAGACATACCGTCACTCAAGGCGAAAAAACCACCAGTCACTTCGATGCTCTGGACGTCGTTCCAATAAGAAAAATATTCGCTATACACTTCGCCCGTCACCGTCAGCTTGCCGTCGGAAAGCGTCCAGCCCTCGTCGCTCGCTTGCGCCATCAGCATGGTGTTCACCGGCGTGGGCGTGAGCGTCACGAGGATTTCCGGCAGGGAAACGCCCTCCGAAAACGCGTAGCCCTGCGGCAAAACGGCCGCAAAGGCAAACTGCGCGCCCGCTTCCGCGTTCGGGTCGTAGCCCGCCGCGCACTGCCACGTTACAGGAATTTCGCCCGCCGCGCCATCGCTGAACTGGGCGTTCAGAGAAGCAGGCAGATCGAGGCCGGTTTCAAGCGTTCCCTGCGGCACGGAAAGTCCCTCCGGGGCAACGGCCTCGAAGGAAATAATGGTCTTGACCTCCGCCGCGTCCGTGGGCGCAGAGCTGGTTTCCGCCGACGGACTGGGGGAAACGCTCGCTTCTATGGACGGACTGGGGGAAGCAATCATTTCGCCCTCCGCCGCCGTGCTCGCAGACGGGCTAGGGGGAGGTGATGCTTTCCCCTTCCGCCGGCAAGCCGGTTCCCGCTGACGTACCTTCCGCCAGGGCCGCCGCTGGCGATATGGCCAGCAGGCAAACCACCAGCGCCAGACTGATCCATCGTTTGATGTTTTGCATGTTTCTGTTCCTCCAACCCGTTATAATCCTTGCCCTTTTCGCCCGGCTCACCGGGGCGCAATTGCCGCTATCCATTCAATTACCATAAACTCTGTTGCGTTAAAAATCAAGGATTTCTGCACGAGTGGACGTTTTTCTGCGCGAGTGGACGGTAAAACCGGTTGACGCGGGCTGCGCGCGGTGGTAAGCTATAGGCACGAAAGCATTGCGGGAGGGAAATTTTCGTGAAGCGAATGGGGATAAAAGCGGCTATCCTGGCGCTGTGCGTGGCCTTTTTGTGCTTCTTCGGCGGCGCGCTGCTGCGCTACGCGCGCCCCATGGAGAACGCCTCCTACGATTTCTCCCTCTCCTGGGCAGGCGAGGCCATGCCCGACAACTGGCAGTATGATCAAAAGGGCTGGTCGGTGTTCACCCTCGAGGGTGGCGAGTGGCGCGAACTCGCGGCGGGATGGCCTGGGCGGCTTCTATTGGGCCATTGAGCCGGGCTGGGTATTCTATTTTTCGCGCGTTCTCACCGAGGCGGCAGCCGCGCCCACGCTGCAAATCGCCCCCTCCAGCCGCGCCATTGCCGTATTCCTGGATGGCGAGTGCCTCTATTCCGATGGTTCCATGGACGCAGCCATCGGCGAAGTGGAACTTGCAGATCTGGGCTGGACGCGCAGTGCGCCGCGGGGATGTTCCTGCTGGCAGCCTTCGCGCTGGACGCATGGCGCGGCCGCTGGAACTGGGCTGCGCTGTGCGCGGCGCTGTTCCTTTTGCTGTGGATGGCGGGCCTGCTGGCGGACACTTCCTTTTTCCTCCAATATCACGCGGCAAGGCGCGATATCGCCGCCTACCTGTGCCGCTGCCTGGCCCTGAGCGCGCTGCTCATGTTCCTGGCCAGCCAGGCCAGGCGTCTGCGCGCCCTGCCCTGGACGCTGGCCGCCTTGAGCATGGCCGCCAGCGTGCTCACGCTGTGCATGGATCTTTCGCACGAAAGATATACAGACGATTGGAGCATCTTCCTGCGCGATGTGCCGTTTCAGATCACGGGCTTTGCGGGCCTGTTCGCCGCGCTGCTGTGCGCCTGGCTGCTCTGGCGCAAGGAGGGGCGGTTCTATCGCTGGTTCGCGCCGCTGAGCACCATCGGGCTGGGCAGCTTGCTCTGCGAGGCGCTGTTTGAAAAAAACGAAATGCTGGAGAAGCTCCAATCCGCCTTCGCCGGGCAGTCTTTCACGTATTTCCTCTGGCCCCTGACATCCATCGTGGTGGGGGCCGCGGCGGTATCCGCCATAGCCGGGCTGGCGGGCCAGGAATTGGAACGCCGCATGGAGGCGCAACAAATGGCTGAGCGCAACGCCATGGCCGTCGCGAGCTACGAAAGCCTGCGCGCGCAGCACGAACAGGTGATGATGCTGCGCCACGATATGAACCGGCACCTGCATGTGCTGCGCCAGCTCTCCCAGGAAAGCGCTGTGCAGGCCTATCTGGACGAGCTCACCGGCCAAAATGAAAAAATCCCCGCCATCCTGCACAGCGGGAACCCCATGATCGATATCATCCTCAATGGCAGGCTGTTTGCCGCGGAGGATGCGGGCATCCGGGTGGAGATTTTGAGCGCGCAGGCCCCGGAAACATTGCCCCTGAGCGAGGCCGGCCTGTGCTCGCTGATGCTGAACCTGGTGGACAACGCCATTGCCGCCGCCAGCGGCTGCGATTCCGCGCAGCGGCGCATTCGCCTGGATTTGCGCGTGAAGGACGGCTTCTTTGTGTTCGCCTGCGAAATTCCCGCTGCCCGGCAGTCGATGCGGACCGCGCGCATGGGCGCGGCCTGGGGCGGAAAATCGTGAAAGCCATCGTCGAGCGCTATGATTGCCTGATGGACACGGAGCAAACGGAAGAAATGTATAAAGTTACCATTGCCATGCCAATAGATTAGGGGTCTGTTTTGAATGGAGAGGCGGCTCCACCGCCGGTCAGCGCCCGGCTACGGCCTGTTTCGCGCACAGCGTGCGAACCGCTTTCACGCTTTCAAATACTTCATAAATTCGCTTTTGAACTGCGCGAGGCGGTATTTGCTGATGGGCAGGCGCTCTCCATTTTTCAATTCCAATTCGCAATACCGCACATAGCGCACATGGGCGAGGTTTACCAGCAGCGTGCGATGGTAATAGGCAAACTGGCGCTCCGGCAGCATGGCGGTCACCTGCGAAATGGGCAGCCGGACCTCCACATTTTTGTGCGCGAGGTGCAGGCGAACGCCCCGATCCCAGGGTTCCACATACACAATGGCGCTCACATGGATCCTGCTCTGGCCGCTGGCTGTGGGCAGCACGATTTCGCGCGGCTGCATATACGCGGCGCAGCAATGCAGCAGCGCTTCGCGCAGCTTTGCCGCGTCCAGCGGCTTGGCCAGATAGCGCGCCGCCGCCACTTCATACCCCTGCAGAGCCATCTCCCGGTTGCTGGAAATGAAGATAATGGCGGCTTCTTCCTGCCCCGCGCGCAAAGCCGCGGCCAATTCCATGCCGTCCATGCCCTCCATCATCACATCGAGCAGCAAAATCGGGAACGACTGGCCCATGCGGATCTCCCGCAGCAGTGCACCGGCGCTATCAAAGCAGAAAATTTCCGCCCGGATTTCTTCCGCGCGCAGGATTTCCTGCGCCATCTGCGCAATTTGCGCGCGATCCAGCGCCTCGTCATCACAGATGGCGAGGCGCAATGGAACGCGCGTCTGATTCGGCATAGGGGCAACCTCCCGTTTGTTCCCGGCAAAGGCGCGCCATGCCGCAAAACTCCCGCGGCATGGCGCATCCACATTTTAATAATTCCGCACCTGCTCAGCCTGCGCCACCAGTGCGCTCACGCTTTCCACCGTTTCGTTCGGCCGCAACTTGCGCGTGAACAAAAGGAAACGGCCATTGTCCTGGTGATAGCTGCACGTAACCAGGGTGAGCAGCTCATCCTCATAATTCACATCCACCGGAATATCGAACATGGAGCGTTCCAGCACCTCATTGAGATAGGCCTGGAATTCCGCCTCGGTGGCAAAATCATAACGCGCCACATCGAAATACGAGCTCTCGTCCGTATTCATGGAAGCATTGAAGGCGGCGAACACCACATACGTGCCGTCTTCATAGATCGTATCGAACTGCACGGTGGGATACTGCTTAAGATTGCCGATATCCCCCATATCGTCCAGCGAGCCAAACACCGTTTTGTTCTTCATATTGTGCCCGTGGATCACGATCTGCTGCGAGCGCGGCCACAGCGAGCAGCGCATGTCCATGAATGCCGCGCCCGCGGCGTCTTCTTCGTTGTTGAAATTGTGCGTGAGGTAATACTCGTTGTCCATGCTGTAGACCACGGGCTCCACCACGCTCACGCCCGCCTGCAGAAAGCCCACGAACGAAGGATTCGCATAATAGAAATCCGCGGTCATGAATTTCTGCTGCAGGGGCGGCGGAGATGCCAGATACTTCGTAAAGCGGGAATCCATATTGGGCGTGGGGGAAGGCGCTATCGTGGGAACCGCCGCCGTCTGCTCCGCCATCGCGGGCGTTTCCACCGGGGCAACCGTCGCCGTGGGCACAGGCGTGCTGAAAAACGCCGCAAACAGGTTATCCGGCGTGGGAACCGGCGTCGGCATGGCGGTGGGCGGCGCAGTGGGCGTGGACGCGCTAACCGTTCCTTCCGCCAGCGGCGTTTGCGTGGCGAAAAGGTTCCCCGTGGCCGTGGGCGAGGCGAGCAAAGCGTTCAGCCGCTGCTCGTTTTCCCATTGCACCTCGTAGGAAACCATATCGTCGGAAATGTTTTTGATCAGTATCGCCAGAAACAGCAGGCACAGGCACGCGCTGGCATACTGAATCACGCGAAGGATAATATCCTTCGTGCTCCGCTTTTTCCTGCCCACCGGGCGCTTTCTCTTTGCGTTGCACTTTTTTGCCCCTGCCATGGCGCGCCATCCTCCGCATTATCGGCTTATCCCCCGCCAGGTTGCGGGAGCTTTGCATTCACACTGTATAGCGCGTAATAGTATAGCAAAATATGCCGCCACATTCAATCGGAAAATCGTAAAATTCCGCGCACATCAGTACCGCTTCACCTGCTCGGCCTGTTCGACGAGCGCGCCCATCTCCTCCACCGTTTCCCCCGGCCGCAGCTTGCGCGTGAACAGCAGGAAACGGCCGTTATCCTGGTGATAACTGCAAGTGACCAATGTGAGCAGCTCATCCGCATATTCCACATCCACCGGGATATCGAACATGGAGCGCTCCCGCACCTCCGCAAGATAGGCGTCAAAATCCGCTTCGGTATCGAAATCATAGCGCGCCACTTCGAAATACGAGCGGTCTTCCACATTCATCGAGGCGCTGAAGGCCGCAAAAATCACATACATGCCGTCCTCATAAATCGTATCGAATTGTACGGTGGGGTGGGCCTTCAAGTTATCGATGTCCTGCATGTCGTCCAGCGAGCCAAACACCGTTTTGTTCTCCATGTTGTGCCCGTGGATCACGATCTGCTGCGAGCGCGGCCACAGCGAGCAGCGCATGTCCATAAAGGCCGCCCCCGCTTCATCGCGCTCATTGTTGAAATTGTAATCGAGATAATAGGTGTTGTCCACACTGTAAACCACGGGTTCCACCACGCTCACGCCCGCCTGCAGAAAGCCCACGAACGAAGGATTCGCATAGTAAAAATCCTCCGTCATGAATTTGGCCTGCATGGGCGGCGGAGCGTTTTGATAGCGGGTGAAGCGGGAAGACATATCCGGCGTGGGTGAAGGCGCAATCGTGGGTGCAAGGGATGCCGGTGCCTCCCCCGCAGGCACAGAAACCGCCGGTGTGCCAAAAAATGCCGCCAGCATATTGCCCTGTCCGGCGCCCGCCGAAGGCGGCGCGGATGAAGTGGCGCGAAGCTGCGCCGCCGTGGGTGCCGCTGTGGGCGAAGGCGCGGCGCCCCCCGCCGCCGTGGGCGAGGCGAGCAAGGCGTTCAGCCGCTGCTGGTTCTCCCACTGCACCTCGTAAGAAACCATGTCGTCGGAAATGTTCTTGATGAGAATCGCCAGGAAAACCAGGCACACGCATGCGCTGGCATACTGAATGGCGCGCAATATCCTGTCCTTCGTGCTCCTGGGCCGTTTGCCCGCTGCGCGCTTGGCTTTTGCCCTTTGCTTTTTCGCTCCTGCCATGGCGTTTGTTCCTCCGCATTCCTCCATTGTGGCCCATGCTTGCCGCATAAATATTGCGCGGCAACCACACTATATGAAATATTATAGCAAAATAATTTGCACATCTCAATGCGCATTCCGCAAAAATTTCCTCATATATTTTGCGCTATTTTGAAATAACAGCAAAGGCCCCCCTCAGCCGGCGTTAGCCGACCGAGGGGGCCTTTGACGCAAAAATTAGAATCTTCGCTTTGCCAACACCAAAAAAAGATGAGCGCCCTCGTTTTCGAGGGCGACCATCTTTTGCTTGTGCCTGGAATGTTGTCCGCCACATGCGAGCCGGAACGGCTCTTAGAAGCGAAGGGGATTGAGCTTGATGCCCGGGCCCATCGTGCTGGAAATCACGACGGAGCGCAGATAGGTACCCTTCGCGGCGGCGGGCTTGGCCTTCACAATCGCGTCCATCAGCGCGCGGAGATTTTCCGTGAGCTTTTCGGCATCGAACGAAGCCTTGCCCAGCGGGCAGTGGATAATAGCGGTTTTATCCACGCGGTATTCCACTTTACCAGCTTTGATATCGTGGATGGCGCGGGTCACATCCATGGTGACGGTGCCGGACTTCGGGTTCGGCATCAGGCCCTTGGGGCCGAGCACGCGGCCCAGGCGGCCAACCATACCCATCATATCGGGCGTGGCGACGCAAACGTCAAAATCGAACCAGCCGCCCTGAATCTTGGCGATCATGTCCTCAGCGCCGACATAGTCCGCGCCGGCAGCCTCGGCCTCGCTGGCCTTATCGGCCTTGGCGATGACGAGCACCTTGATGGTCTTGCCGGTGCCGTGCGGGAGCACCACCGCGCCGCGAACCTGCTGATCCGCATGGCGGGGGTCGACGCCCAGGCGAACGGAAATTTCGATCGTTTCGTCAAACTTGGCCTTCGCCGTCTGCTTCACGAGGGAAATGGCTTCCTCGGGATCGTACTGCTTGGTATTATCGATCAGCTTTTGGCTGTCAAGATACTTTTTACCCTGTTTCATTCCTTATAACATCCTCCTTGTGGTGATAGCGGCACAAAGTCCTCCCACGATTGGCCTTCGTCAGTCTACGACGACAACGCCCATCGAGCGCGCAGTGCCGGCGATCATGCTCATGGCGGCTTCCACGGAAGCGGCGTTCAAATCGGGCATTTTCTTCTCGGCGATTTCGCGAATCTGCGCCTTGGTGATGTTGGCAACCTTGTCGCGATTGGGGCGGCCAGACGCGGTCTCCAGGCCGCAGGCCTTCTTGATCAGCACCGCGGCGGGCGGCGTCTTCGTGATGAAGGTGAACGAGCGATCCTGATAAACCGTGATCACAACCGGAATGATCAGGCCGATATCCTTAGCGGTACGGTCGTTAAATTCCTTGCAGAAGCCAGGAATATTCACGCCATGCTGACCGAGCGCGGGGCCAATCGGCGGCGCGGGCGTCGCCTTGCCGGCATTCACCTGCAGCTTGATCAGTGCGGTAACTTTCTTTGCCATGGGAATCCTCCTCTTTCATGTGGTGTTTCAGCGGAGCGCGCCTTCGCGCTCCTCCCACTTATTGAAAGCCAATTGGCTATCAATCTGCGATGCGAACGACCTCGTCATACGCCAGGTCGATCGCCAGCTCACGCTTGAGCATGGTCACGAGCACGCGGATGCGCTTGAGCTGCTTGTCAATCTCCGTCACGCGCCCCGTCCAGTCCTTAAACGGCCCGGCCAGGATGCGCACTTCGTCGCCCGGTTCAATATCGACCCGCACAATTTCCTGCGTTTGCCCGATGGAAGCAAAATCCGTTTCCGACAGGGGCGTGGGCCGCGAACCGCCGACAAACCCCGTTACGCCGCGCGTGTTGCGAACGACATACCAGGAATCCTCAGTCATGCGCATTTTCACCAGCACATAGCCCGGCAACAACTTTCTCTGCACCGTCCTGCGACGGTTGTTTTTGATCTCAATGGCTTCCTCGATCGGGATCGAGATTTCCTGGATCATGTCTTCCAGGCCGTTGTTCTCGATGATCTTTTCGAGATTCGCCTTGACCTTATTCTCGTAACCGGAATAGGTATGTACAACATACCACTGTGGCTGGACAAGATCTGCCATACTCGTCTCCTACTTTATTGATTAGTGGGTAATCAGCTGGATCAGCGCGCTCGCGCCCGCATCGATCAAGCCGATGATGATCCCCGTCGCCACCATAAAGGCGATAACGACGAGCGTGTAATTCCTGAGCTCTTTGCGCGAAGGCCAGGTGACCTTCTTCAGCTCATGATACATCATCTTGAAGCTGTTCGCGATCCGCAGCCCCAGATTTTTGAAAAAGCGACCGATCTTCTGGAAGAAATTCGGCTTTGCAGTCTCATTTGCCATGCCATTCACACCCTTCGATTATCGCGTTTCTCTGTGGCTCGTGTGCTTCTTGCAGAAGCGGCAATA
>DVJN01000122.1 GCA_018716755.1 Candidatus Alectryocaccomicrobium excrementavium | reverse complement strand
CCATACCGAACACAGAAGTTAAGCCTCTCAGCGCTGAAGGTACTTGGCTGGAAACGGCCCGGGAGAATAGGACGCTGCCGGATTCCAAGAGATTGCGCAGGAAAAGTAACCTGCGCAATCCTTTTTTTTGTCCCTAAATTCCCGGAAGGTATGGATGGTACTGGATGGACGGACAACTGGGACTGCATCAACCCGATGTTTAAGTTCTCGCAGACCGCTCGAAAGGTCAGCGGGTTCCGCCGGCTGAACCGCAATCGCACGGTCTTCCCCAATGCCGTGGGCCTCACTAAGGCGCTCTACCTGGCGACTTGGGCACTGCCGAAAAAATGGACCCTGCCCGTTCGAAATGGGGGTCAGATCTACGCGGAACTGGCCATTATGGATCCTGGCAGGCTGAGCGGCGACTGACCGCCCGGGGCCGGAGGCTGAGCGTTCGCTCGACGCCAGCCTTGACGGAACGCTGGGGACGGCGATTAAAACTTTCTCTTGCGGATGAGTTCTTCGCCGTTGGTACCTTGCCCTCATCGTTTTTCAAGGTTCCGTCAAGGATGGCGTCAATCTTCTTTCGCTGTGCGTCCCATTTTTGTTGACTATCGGGAAAGCAGGGGGGCTTACGGGACTTCAAAGCTTTCCATGATCTGTTGAGCGTCGCTCTCGGATACGTTGGTCAGGGTAATCGTATAGAGGTTGCCGTTGGCCACGCAGTAATACTGCATCTGGTCAAAGCCTGCCTGCGCGGTAAAAGTGCCGACATAGTAGGACTTTCCGTTGATATCGACCGGCCCGCTGAGCACAAAATCCGCAATTCCCTGGCTGTGGAGGACTTGCTGCAACGTGGACTCCACCATGGGGAAATTGTTCATCGTCACGTCGCCTGCGGGTTCGCGCGCCACGTTGAAATTGCCGGTCATGTTGGGAACGTAAAACAGGCTCATATTGGCGGTGGCGAGCTGATCCAACAGGCTCTGGTCGAAACCATTGGCGGAGGCGATTTCTTCGCCAACGCTTTCGATGACCTGCCTGACGTATTCGCTGGCAATGGCAAACCAGCTTTCGGGAAGCTGCACGCGAAAGCCGTATTCTGATGCGACCGCGGCGCTTTGCGAAGCCTCGGGCGCTTCCGCGGCGGCGTCCGTGGGGCTCAAAATGAGCGTGAGTCCTCTTCCATCACCCATGTGAGGGTGCCGTCCGATTGCAGGGTGAAAGCTCGCGGCTCGCTGCCTTCCTCCACAACCGTAACGGTCGCGCCGCTTTGCGTCCAGGTGCAGGCCGCTTTTCTTTCGCCGGAGGCCAGTAGGCCCGTGCCGTCCGCGTAGAGCACCAAATCCAGTTCGACGTTGAGGGTGGCCGTATCGTTGATGACGATGCCCTCGGCTTTGGCGGCGGTCAGCGTCCATGCGCCCGCGGCGGAATCCGCAGCCGGCCGTGCAAAGATCATGCTGTCGCCCGCCCGGTCCATCCCCACCAGCGTCCCGTCCGCCTGCAGGACATACGACATGGTTCCGCCGCTGTTGCTGATTTGGATTTCTCCATCCGTTTCCCCCATGTGCAGGGATAGACGTCGTCGTTGACCGTCTGCACGCCCGTTCCGCCCGCTTCCAGGCGCATGGTCATGACCATGCCCTGCTGCGCCAGGTTTTCGTAGGTGGTGCCTTCAATACCCAATCGCCTTCTACCGTCGTGCTCTGCGCCAACGCTGGCGCGGCAAAGAGCACCACTGCCAGCAAAATCCCCAACATTCGTTTCATTTGCAGTCCTCCTTTTATTGGATAAGGGAATCCCCCTACCGTTCGCAATGGTTTGACACCCACAGCGCTACAGCGCGCAGGGCGCCTTTTGCGCCGGAAACCCGCGTCCGCGCCGCTCAATTTGGCGCCAGTTGCGTCCAGCTTTCGGGAGCGTTGCCCACCAAACCGAAATAGAATTCATCGCCGTTTTGGAAGACCGCATCGTACGCCGTGCTCGCCTTGATGGAGCCGCCGTCCGTAGATATAACTGCTCCAGTCATTCACCCATTCGTCTGAAGTGTAACGTTTCTCGCCGCGTTTTTTTGCCTGATCTGCCTTCGGCGGCCTCACTCACGTTTCCGCGCGTTCGTCCACGAGAAACACCATATTTTCAATCGCCGCGCACAGCTTGGGATGGCGGATGACGAAATGAATCGCAGGGGCTTTGCATTTGGAAATGCCCACCCACTTTCCCTTGCGAATCAAGATTTGCAGGTTGCGAAACGCGCTGCGCCCGACTTCCCGGGCCGTGTAGCGGGGATGGGCCGCTGCAAACGCGCTTCAGGCGCAGATGCTCCTGATAGCCGGCCGGATCGTAGCGAAGCTCCGCGTCGCAAAACAGTCCCGACAGGGCGAGCAGAGGCGCCTCGGCTTCGAACGCCGATGGCGAAAGCACCGGAAATCCCTCCTCGTACGTGCTGTTTTGCATGAGCGGCGCAACGAGCGCGCGGCTGCGCAAACGCGTGGCGTATGTTTTCCTGTTCGGAGGAGGAAACGCCGTTTTTTTCAGAAGGCGCGTAAGGCATTCGTCCGACAGCGTATGCGGCGGAAGCGCGGTCAGCACCGCGCGGTATTCTCCGGCTTCGTGCGTGTTGGCAAACAGAAACGAGCTGTACGCGCCTTCGGAGGCATCGCGGTAGATGTCCATCAGCGGCTGCGCCATTTGCAGGAGGGCGTCTGCCCGCCTTCGGTAATAGGGCAGGTCTTTTTTCGCCTGGCAAAAGAGGAAGCGTCCGTGCCCAAAATCTCCGGCGATGCACTCGCCCTCCATCGCCGCCACGCCGGAACAGAACAGCAGATGCCCATATACGCTGTTGTGCCTGCCGCGCAGATACCATGGGGCAATTTGCCCCGTCATGTACAGGGGAATCCAGCTTTCCAGCCCCAGCATCATCTCCGCATAGGGGCGGTTGAGGTCGTGAACCATGTTCAGACGCAGGCCCTTTTTCAGAATGGCCGCCAGCCCCTTGAAAATTCCATGTCCCGCGCCAGCTCTTCCATGGGCATGCCGCTGCACATGAACACGGGCTCCCGGGAGCGGGAAAGCGTTCAATCGCTGCAGGTATTCGTTGACCATCTCATGGAACTGCATGGCGCTTTCCTTCTTTCCTGATCGCTGTAGATGGAATCCATTGCGCTGCTTATAGCCGTTTTTCTCATTATACCATCTGTTTGCGGAATGCGGCAAATTATTGCCGATGAGTCAATGACATTTTGGCAAAGCGAATGGCCGGCAGACCCGGGCAAAGACGTCGCCCTACCATTTAAAAATGCGGGAACCGATCAGACCGTAAACAGACCCGCAAAAGCCACGAACGCTTTGTCCCTATGGTATCGACTTTCAGAAGCGTGGAGAAAAATTCATGCTCAGCGAGCTGAAGACTTATGCTGGCTCGAGACGCTGCTTGCGGGATTGATTGCTCTGGCTGGTTCCTTATTTATGTTTCCGTTTGGGATGTGAATTGGCTCTTGCATAAGCGTGTGGAATACAGTATAATAAAGAAACAGGTGGTGGATTCCGGCCTGGCGATTAATGTGATTGTTTATATGAGGAAGATAAGCATGCGTTTTCGACTGGTTGTAGCGCTTTTGCTTGCGGTGCTGGTCATGCCCGGCGCGCTGGCGGAGATACAATTGGATTTGGATACAGCGACGCTGGACGAGCTGATTGCGGCCCGCGACGCGATTTCGGCGCGCATTGAAGTGCTTGAAAGCGAAATGATGGGCAAAATCCTGCCCCCGGGCACGTATTTGGCGGGACGCGATATTTTGCCCGGGGTTTACGTTTTGCAGGAAAATGAAATGGCGCTGCTGCCCAGCTTCACATTGAACGATGGCGAAACGGGCGATACGCTGGAATTTGAGATCATCAACCGGCAAATCGTGGTGGAATTGCTCAGCGGGCAGGAAATGCAGCTGGTGGAAGCGAGCGCGTATCCCATTGCGATCGCGCCGGATGTGGAGGTCTCCGTGCAGACGGTGCTGGGTGTGGGAGGCTATTGGGTGGGCCAACAGATTCCCACAGGACGGTATTGCATTTATCCCGCTGAAAACGCAATTTTTGCCTGCTATTCCATTTATGACGGGCCAATCGGCACGCAGAGCCGCATGGAAGAGTTTGTTATGGTGCATGAGGAAACGGAAGTATCGCTGGAAGAGGGGCAGTATATTGTGATCAGCGATTGTGAGATGCGCCTGGTGGAAGAAGAGGAGGATGGGTAACGCGAATTTTCCTTGACAAGTATGGCCTGGCGTGTTAGGATATACCCAATGGCAAAAGTGGAGGATGGAAAGATGCGTAGGGCGGCGGAAAGCGTGCGGCAGGGATAGCGGCTTTCAGGGCCGTCTTTTTTTATAAACGGAGGGGATAAGGTGCTTGAGATTCGTAAAAACGCGCTTCTCGCGCCGGGTGTATATGAGATGACGCTCGCAGGCGACGCCAGCGCCATCACCGCGCCGGGGCAATTCATCAACATCCGGCTGGACGGGCTGTATCTGCGCCGCCCCATCAGCGTGTGCGACTGGGGAGAGGGCTGGATCCGCGTCATTTACAAGGTGGTGGGCAA
>DVJN01000121.1 GCA_018716755.1 Candidatus Alectryocaccomicrobium excrementavium | reverse complement strand
GGCCTCGCAGGCGGCCACCCAGTGCAGCGTGGCCTTCACCTTGCGCATGCTGCCCTCGCTGCCGGAGCGGCTTTCGCGGTCCACAGAGCAGATCAGCTCGGTCACTTCGCCGTTTTCATCCTTCACCACTTCGTCGCAGCGGATGATGTACGCGCCCTTGAGCCGCGCCTCGCGGCCCGGGGCCAGGCGGAAGAACTTCTTGGGCGGATCCTCCATAAAGTCCTCGCGCTCGATGTAGAGCACCTTGCCGAACTTTACGGTGCGCTCGCCCATTTCCGGGTGATCGGGGTGGTTTTCCATGGTGAGCTCGTCGATTTCGTCCTCGCCCCAGTTGCTCAGCGTCACCTTGAGGGGCCGGAGCACGGCCATGGCGCGCGGCGCGCTTTCGCCCAGCGCCTCGCGCACGCAGTGCTCGAGCAGGGCGCTGTCCACCTCGCTGTCGGCCTTGGCCACGCCCACGCGCTCAATGAAATCGCGGATGGCCTCCGGCGGATAGCCCCGGCGGCGCATGGCGATGAGCGTGGGCATGCGCGGATCGTCCCACCCGGAAACGTAGCCCTCCTCCACCAGGCGGCGCAGGTAGCGCTTGCTCATCACCGTGCGGGTGATGTTCAGCCGGGCGAATTCAATCTGCCGCGGCGGATGTTCAAACCCGGCCTGCTGCACCATCCAGTCGTACAGCGGGCGGTGGATTTCGTATTCCAGCGAGCACAGCGAGTGCGTGATGCCCTCAATCGCGTCCTGAATGGGATGCTGGAAATCGTACATCGGGTAGATGCACCACTTATCGCCCGCGCGGTGGTGGTGGTGGCGCAGGATGCGGTACATGGTGGGGTCGCGCATGAGCACGTTGGGCGAGGCCATATCGATCTTCGCGCGCAGCACGCGCGATCCATCGGGGAATTCGCCCGCCTTCATGCGCTGGAACAGATCGAGGTTTTCCTCCGGCGAACGGTCGCGATAGGGGCTGTTCACGCCCGGCGTGCGCAGGGTGCCGCGGTTTTTGCGCATTTCCTCGCTGGACTGGTCGTCCACATAGGCTACGCCCTTGCGAATCATATCGCAGGCGATTTCATACAGTTTATCGAAGAAATCCGAGGCAAAATAGAGGTTCTTCCATTCGTAGCCCAGCCAGCGGATGTCTTCCATGATGCCGTCGACATATTCGGTGTCTTCCTTGGTGGGGTTGGTATCGTCAAAGCGCAGGTTGCATTCGCCGCCATATTTTTGGGCGATGCCAAAATCGATGCACAGCGCCTTGGCATGGCCAATGTGCAAATAGCCATTGGGCTCCGGCGGAAAGCGCGTGTGCACGCGGTCGAACCGGCCGGCCTTCAGATCCTCGTCGATAAATTCCTCAATAAAATTCGCGGCGCGCTTTTCTTCCGTCACAGCGAACTCCCCTTTCCTCACGATAAAGGTCATTATAGCACACAGCGCAAAAAAAATACACCGCGCAACGTAAAGAAATTCGCGCGCGCGAAAATTTCCGCCCAAAAAGCCTAGGAATTTTGCGCCGCGTATGCTATAATAGTAGAAAGTGGATGGATATGCTCAGCGATAGGGGGATCATCATGAACGCGAAAACGAAAATCGCCATCGCCGTACTTTCGGTGCTGCTCGTCGCGGCCATCATTTTCGGGTGCGTGTTCTACACGCGGGAAAGCGACGCGGCCAGCCAGAACCAGGCGCTGGCCGGGGAGGTCGCCACGCTCACGGAGGAGCTCGCCGCCGCGCAGGCGGAAGTAACGTCGCTCACGGAGGAACTCGCCGCCGCCCAGGAAGAAATCGAATCGCTCACCGCGCAAAGCGAAGAAGCCACGGCTGAGCTGGAATCGCTCCAGGCGGAAATCGAATCGCTCACCGCGCAGGCGGATACCAGCAAGGCGGATTCCGACAGCCTGAAGACGCAGCTGGAAGAAAAGCAGGCGGAGATTGATTCGCTGGCGGCCGAGAAGGCGGCGCTGGAAGAAACGCTCAGCGATCTCGAAAGCCAGCTCGAGGCGGCGCAGCAGGCGGTAAACGGCATCGCGGAAACGGCCAACGGCGGGCAGGAGTCCGCCGGCAAAGCGGGCGAAATGGCGCAGCGCATCCGCGAACTGGGCCAGGCGCTGGCCAATAACCAGGCCGAAATCGCGCGGATCGACGCGCAGCTGGAAGGATCGCCTGCCGCGCAGGAGGATCTCGCCAGCGAAAAAGACGCCCTGCTGGCTGAACAGGAAACCTTAAACGAACAGTATTCCGAGGCCATCGACGCCATGAGCGTTTCGCTCAATGCCGCGCTGGTGGGGCAGGAAGAAATGGAGGGCATGCTCGAAAGCGCGCAGCAATCGCTCAGCGACAAAAACGAGGAGCTGGACGCTGTGAACGCCATGCTCAACGACACCGATGAAAAGCTCGTGGCGGCCAACGCCGCGCTGGAAGAGGCCCAGGCCGCGCTGGACGGCGTGGACGTGGGCGAGGCGGACGCGCTGGTGGAGCAGCTGCGCGCGCAGATCGATTCCCTGAACGCGCAGGTCGAGGAGCAGACCGCTTCCATCGCCGCATCCGAAGACGATCTGGCGGCGCTCACCGCTGAGCGGGACGAGGCCGCCGCCCAGCTGGAAGCCGCGCAGGCGGAGCGCGACGAGGCGCAGGACGCCCTGGCCGCCGCCCAGGAAGAATTGGCGGGAACCCAGGCGGAGCTCGCCACCACCCAGGATTTGCTCGATGGCGCGCAGGCGGAACTCACCTCCACCAGGGCTTCGCTGGAAAGCACGCAGGCGGAACTGGAAAGCACGCAGGGCGAATTGAGCGCCACGCAGACCGATCTGGCGAATACGCAGGGCGAACTGAGCGCCACGCAGACCGATCTGGCGAATACGCAGGGCGAATTGAGCGCCACGCAGACCGATCTGGAGAATACGCAGGGCGAACTTGCGAGCACGCAGACCGATCTGGAGAATACGCAATCCACGCTCACCAACACGCAGGAAGAGCTCGCCAGAGTGACCGCCGAATATGAGGCCTATCTCATCGACCGCGCGCCGGGCGAAGCGGGCAGCATCGCGCGCCTCAACGCGGACAACGTGATCACCCTCGATGAAACCGGCACCACCGGCACGCTGAACCTTTCGAACCTCACGCAGGGCGAAAACGAATGCGAAATCGAAATCGCGCTCGCGCAGACCGGCGAAACCATCTATCGCTCCCGGCGCCTGGCCGCGGGCGAAGCGCTGGAAACCATCACGCTGGAAACGCCGCTCTCCTCCGGCACTTACGACGTGTTCCTCAAGACCTACACCTTCGCCAAGGGCACCGGCGAGCAGATCGCCAGCCTCACGCTGCCTGCGGTGATCGAGGTTCCGTAGGCATGGCTGCACCGTTTCTTCCATAATTTTTCGCGCAGGCATACGGCAAACCAGCGTATGTCCGCGCGTTTTATTGTTCCCTTCAGCGCAGATTTTTCGAATGTGGAGGAGGTTTTCTGGATGGACAACAGAGAATGGTTCAAGCAGGCAAAATACGGCATGATGGCGCACTGGGGGCTCTATTCGCTGCTGGCCGGGGAATACCGCGGCAAAAAGAGCAGCGCCTACGCGGAATGGATCCAATCGTATTTCCGCATCCCCAACGCGGAATACGGCGCGCTGGCCAGGGCGTTCAACCCGCTGTATTTCAACGCGGACGAATGGATCCGCCTGGCCAAGCGCTGCGGCATGCAGTATTTTGTGCTCACCAGCAAGCACCACGACGGCTTCGCGCTGTTCCATTCGCGGGTGGACAAATACAACGTGGTGAACCAGACGCCCTTTGGCCGCGATATCGTGGCCGAGCTGGCCGAGGCTTGCTACAAGCACGGGCTGAAATTCGGCCTGTATTATTCGCAGGATCTCGACTGGCACGAGGAGCACGGCGGCGGCTATCTTTCCAATCACATCCACTGCGCGGGCACCGCCTGGTCGAACAACTGGGATTTCCCCGGCACGGAGGGCAAGAACTATTCGCTGTGCTTTGAGCAGAAGATCCTGCCGCAAATCGAGGAAATCCTCAAAAATTATGGGGAACTGTGCCTCATCTGGTTCGACGTGCCCATGACGCTCAAAGAGGAGGAAAGCCGGCGGATCTACGAAACCGTCAAGCGCTATCAGCCCAATTGCCTGATCAATTCCCGCCTGGGCAACGGCGCTTACGATTACGTTTCGCTCGGCGATAACGAAATCCCCGCCGCCACGCCCACCGGAAACGAGGATGGCGACCCCAACAGCATCCATGGCTTCAAGCGCTCGCCCTATGGGCTGTATGAAACCGCCGCCACGCTCAACGATTCCTGGGGCTTCTCCTATCGCGACCACAACTGGAAAACCGCGGAACAAATCGCGCAAAACCGCAGGCATCTCAATTCCCTGGGCATCAATTACCTGCTCAACGTGGGGCCGGACGCCCTGGGCCGCATTCCCGGCCCGTCCGTGGACATTCTGCTGAAAGCGGCAGATCTGTAAACCGCGGCGGCGGCATTCCCCTTTTTTGAACAGATAAGCGGGGGCTGCGAAAGAACGGTGAAAGTTCTTTCGCAGCCCCAAACTATTGACAAAGTCCCGAAAGAAAAAGGGGTTAATCAGAAATGACTGGGCGCACGAAGGCCGCGCGCAGTGCGCGAAACAGGCCGTAGTAAGCCCAATGAGGGCGAAAGAGGCGGCGCAGCCAGTGGCTGCAACAGCCGCCGATGAGCCCAGTGAAGCAGGGAGCACCGCGAGTGAGCTTGCGAACGTCCGAAGGCCCGAAGGGCTGAAGTGGCAAGCACACGGAGCGAAGCGCAGTGCGCAGCCACGGAACACCGGGCCGCTAAAGGCGGCACGGTGCGAAGGTGCGGAGCGACCATGCTGAACTGAGAGGTGGGAACACTGCAAGCCGCCAGGCGCAGCAGGGTGACCATTGCGAATTGTGGATAGCTTGCTCCCCCGTCCATGGAAATTATTCGCTGAAGAGCAGCTCTTCATAGGTAGGGTACGGCCACGCGTCCGCGGCCACACCGGCCTCCAGCGCGTCCACCACGCCGCGCAGCTCGCGCATGGCGGCAAGGACGCGCTCGCGGCAATAGAGCGCCAGCGCCTCGTTGCCATGCACTTCCCGCGCGCCATACACCGCGGCGTCCAGGGCGCGGATCTGCGTATCCAACGCGGAAGATAGCGAAGAAAGCCGGCTGAGCAGGTTTTCTTCCAGCTCGCAGGCGATGTGCGCGCCCACCGCGCGCTTTTTGAGAATGCCATCCGCCAGGCGGGATGTATATTCCACCACGGCGGGCACCACGTCGTGCCGGGCCATATCGAGCATGGTCAGCGCCTCGATGAGCACGGTTTTGTGATAGTTCTCCAGCAATATCTCGCAGCGCGAGCGCATCTCGGTTTCCGAAAAAATGCCGTGCCGCGCAAACAGGGCGATGTTCTTGGGATCCAGGAAGCGCGGAATCGCCTCCGCCGTAGAGGCCAGGTTCAGCAGGCCGCGGCGCTGCGCCTCGCGCCGCCACTCTTCGGAATAATTGTTGCCATTGAAGAGGATGCGCTTGTGCTCCCGCACCGTGCGCCGGATCAGCTCCATCACGGCGTGGCGGAAGTTTTCCGCGCCCTCCAGCGCGTCGGCGAATTGCTTGAGCTCGTCGGCCACGATCGTGTTGAGCACGATGTTCGCCTCCGCGATGGACGCGGAGGAACCGACCATGCGGAACTCGAACTTGTTCCCCGTGAAGGCGAAGGGCGAAGTGCGGTTGCGGTCCGTGGTATCCTTGGCGAAGTGCGGCAGCACGTGCACGCCCACTTCCATTTCCACGCGCTTTTTGGGGTCGTAAGCCGCGCCAGTCTCGATGGCCTCCAGGATGCCCTCCAGCTCCGAGCCGATGAACATGCTCACGATGGCCGGCGGCGCTTCATAGCCGCCCAGGCGGTTGTCATTCCCCGCCGTGGCCACGCTCACGCGGAGCAGATCCTGGTATTCGTCCACCGCGCGGATCACAGCGGCCAGGAAGAGCAGAAATTGCAGGTTTTCATAGGGCGATTTGCCCGGATCGAGCAGGTTTTTGCCCGTGTCGGTGCAAAGCGACCAGTTGTTGTGCTTGCCGCTGCCGTTCACGCCGTCGAAGGGCTTCTCGCTCAAAAGGCACACCAGGCCGTGCCGCGGCGCCACCTTGCGCATCACTTCCATGGTGAGCTGGTTGTGATCGGTGGCGATGTTGGTGGTTTCAAAGATGGGCGCCAGTTCGTGCTGCGCGGGGGCCGCCTCGTTGTGCTCCGTCTTGGCGAGCACGCCCAGCTTCCACAATTCCTCGTTCAGCTCCTGCATAAAGGCGTGCACGCGGGGCTTGATCGCGCCGAAATAGTGGTCCTCCATTTCCTGTCCCTTGGGCGGCTTGGCGCCAAAGAGCGTGCGGCCGCAGGTTTTGAGATCCTTGCGCCGCTCGTACAGCGCCTTGTCCACCAGGAAATATTCCTGCTCCGCGCCCACGGTGGTGGCCACGCGGCTGGTGGCCGTGTCGCCAAACAGGCGCAGGATGCGCAGCGCGTGCCGGTCGATGGCCTCCATGGAGCGAAGTAGCGGGGTCTTTTTATCCAGCACTTCGCCGGTGTAGGAGCAGAAGGCCGTGGGGATGCACAGCGTGCCGTCCTTGATGAAGGCGTAGGACGTGGGATCCCAGGCCGTGTAGCCCCGCGCCTCAAAGGTGGCGCGCAGCCCGCCCGAGGGGAAGCTGGAGGCGTCCGGCTCGCCCTTGATCAGCTCCTTGCCCGAAAATTCCATGATCACGCGGCCATCGCCCGTGGGGGAAATGAAGCTGTCGTGCTTTTCAGCCGTGATGCCGGTCATGGGCTGGAACCAGTGGGTAAAGTGCGTGGCGCCTTTTTCGATCGCCCAGTCCTTCATCGCGTTGGCAACCGTGTTGGCGACGCCCGGATCGAGCGATTTTCCAATCTCGATGGTCTTTTTCAGCGCCTTGTAAACGTCGCGCGGAAGTTTTTCCTTCATCGTCGCGTCGTCAAACACCATGCTGCCGAAAATTTCCGTTACGTGGTTCATGCCCATCCTCCTAATCGTTTGTGGATCGCGCTGGTTTTTGCATAAAGGCGCCGCGGAACCCCTTGCCCACAGCGCCTCTTTCTATTCTATAAAAGTATACCCGCCTGCCGCGTTAATTGTCAATATGGCGGCGTGTGAAAACTTCGCATGCACCGCGTCATATTCCCAGCGTTTCCGGCAGATCCAGCGCCCGGATGCTGGCGCGGAAGGCGTCTTTTTCCCGCTCGCTCAGGCGCCTGAGCGGCGCGTTGGGCTCGCCCACATCATAGCCCATGTCGCCCAGCAGGAGCTTTACGCAGGAAATCACATCGTAGCGCAGCATACATTCTATCACTTCATCCGCCCGCATTTGCAGCCGCAGGGCCTCGTCCGCGCGGCCCTCCTTTGCGGCGGCGAACAGCTTCACAAACAGGCGCGGCATCACATTGTACGTGGAGCCGATCGCGCCGTCCGCGCCCATGAGAAGCCCCAGGGCGCAGGTTTCATCCGGCCCGTTTAAGATGTTGATGTTGCCACCGTCGATCTTCTTATAGCGGCTCATTTTGAAATAGTCCGGGTTGGTGTATTTCATGCCAATGAAGCCGGGAATCTCCAGCATCTTTTCGATGGTGGAAACCGGCAGCGGCGCGCCGGAAAGCGGGGACGCGTATACCAGCAGGGGCAGCCCTTCGCTCGCCTCCGCCATGGCGCGGTAATAGTCCAGAACGCC
This sequence comes from Candidatus Alectryocaccomicrobium excrementavium, assembly GCA_018716755.1. Taxonomy (GTDB): domain Bacteria; phylum Bacillota; class Clostridia; order Christensenellales; family Aristaeellaceae; genus Alectryocaccomicrobium; species Alectryocaccomicrobium excrementavium. The sequence continues at coordinate 5,925 of DVJN01000121.1, read as the reverse complement.
CTTTTCGTCATACGAGAAAAAGAACGGCGGCACGGAAGAAATCGCGTCCAGCCCAATCTGGCGGCTGTGCCGCGCCAGGCGGCACGCCGTCGCCAGATCGGCCGCGCCGGTGTGGTTGATGAGCTTCATGCCGCCGGGAGCCTCGTCCTTCACGATTTCCACCAGCTCCATGCGGCGTTCCGGCGCCATGGCGATGCCTTCGCCCGTTGCGCCGCAAAGGTAAAAACCCGAAATCCCCGTCCGGGCCAGGTCGCGCACCAGCTTGCGCAGGGCCGCTTCCCGAATGCTGCCATCCTCGTTCACGGGGGAGACGAGCGCCGGCAGGACGCCTGTGATTTGAATGCGGTTCATATCTTTGCTCCTTTATTCTTGGATTGCGCTATCTGTAATTATAGGCGCTGCGCGCCCAATATGCAATAGAGCCGCCCGTTCAATCCGTGCCAAATTTTGCAACTTTTTTCTTTTTCCGCGCGTCTAACGGGCAGCGAAAAGCGAGGGGGAATTGGTGTGCGGAAGGTAACGGCAGCTTGCCTGCTCCTGCTGGCGCTCTGCCTGGGCGCGCGGGCGGAAGCGGAAAAGGAAGCCTATGTGGTCAGCACGGACGACGGCATGCCCATGGTGGTGGGGCGCGATGGGGCGCTGATCTATCCCGGCGGGCAATTCACATCCATCTATGATCTGCTCTATGCGGGCGAAGGAACGCAGCTTTTCGCCGTGAGCGACGGAAAGCATACCGTGGCGGACGAATACGGCTATGAAAGCGCGCTGGAGGCGCTGGCGGACGCGAATGGCAACATCCTCACGGACATGCGCTATTCCCTGTGGACCTATTGCACCGGATCGGATAGCGTGATCTTTGCGCGCGACGGACTGATGGGCGCGCTGGACGCCCAGGGCAACGAACTGTTTTCCGGCCCCTACGAGCAATTGACGGGCATTGGCGGCGGCTTTCTCGCCATGAAAGGCGGCGAGCTCGTGGCCATCGACCGCGCGGGCACGGAGGCGGACACCGGCATCGCCTGCGAAGGGTTCTTCGTAAGCGGCAACCGTGCCTGCGCGACGGGCGTGGATGGCGTCACCCGCATCCTGGATGAGCGCGGCGCGACCGTGGCGCAATTGGCCGAAGGGCAGAACATTGGCTATTCGACCGGCCCCTATTTCGTGGTATATGGACAGGGCGACGCCTTTCTGTCCCCCGTGGGCCTGCTCGACCGGGACGGGCGGGAAGTTTTGCCCATGGTCTATTCCAGCATTTCGCTCTATGAGGGCATCCCCGGCGCGCCCATCGTGGCGGAGGCGGCGGGCGGCGCGGCCCTCTTCGACGCGGTTACGCTGGAAAACACCGGCTTCATTCCCATGCAGGAAAACGCCTGGATTTCCTCGCCAGGCGGGAACCGGCTGGTGGTGTTCAACCCGGATGGCGCTGGGCAGGTATACGATTATCAAGGGAATTTCATTGGCACGCTGGCCGAAGGCGCTTCCCTGTATGGCAACGCAATGTTCAGCGATGGGAAAGAGGCGGTATTCGGCCTGTACCAGTACAACGGCGGCGGAGAATCCACCTGCTATCTGGTGGACGCGCAGTTAAACCGCGTGGGCGAAGAGGCGTATCGCCAGATTTCCTTTGTCAGCTGGCAGGCCGGGCAGGGGCGCTATATCGTCACAAACTACGATACCGTGCCCATGGATGGGTATGAAGCCTATGTGCCCGGCAGCATGCGCAACGCCCTGATCGACGAGGCGGGCAACGCGCTTTTGCCCATGGAATACGAATCCATGACGGCCCTCGCGCCAGACCGCTACTGGGTCAAGCGCGCGGACGAATGGGGCCTTATCGACGACGCTGGCCACTGGTATTACCGCCAGAGCGCCTACACCGAACTGATGGACTGACGGATTGAGGAGGAACAAACCCATGATCAAACGATGCTGCGCCATTTTTGTGAGCGCGATGCTGCTCTTTGGCTGCGCGCTGGCCGAAGTGCCCCACCATTCCCCGGAGGACTATCCCCGCGTGGACGGTTCCACGGCCACGCTGCCGCTGAGCTACGCGCTGATGCAGCAGGTGTGCGGCGTGAGCGGGGAAGAGGCGAAAATCGCCATCACGCACACCAAAACCACGCAGTCCTTCTATGCCCTGGCGGACGGAGCGGCGGATCTGCTGCTCGTGTACGCGCCGGAGGCGAGCGCCCTGGAGTATGCCAAAGACCAGGGCGTGGAGCTTTTGATGCAGCCCATCACGCGCGACGCGCTGGTGTTCCTCGTCAACGCGGATAACCCCGTAACTTCCCTCTCGCAGGAGGAAGCCGTGGGCATCTATGCCGGCGAAATCACCAACTGGAGCGAAGTGGGCGGCGAGGACCGGCCCATCGTGGCCTACCAGCGCGTGGAGGATTCGGGCAGCCAGGTGATGATGCGCGCGCAGGTGATGAAGGATGTGGAAATGATGGATGCGCCCACCGAGCTAAGGCCCAGCGAAATGGGCGAACTGATCGACTGCGTCGCCTCCTATAAAAACACGGCCAACGCCATCGGCTATTCGGTGTATTATTACGCGCACAACATGTACGCGCAAGACGGCGTCCGCCTGCTCGCCATCGACGGCGTGTCCCCTTCCAACGAGACCATCGCCTCGGGCGAATACCCCTATTGCCAGGATGTGTACGCGGTGATCCGCGCGGACGAGCCGGAGGATTCCCCGGCGCGCATTCTCTTCAACTATTTGCAAACGGAAGAAGGCCGCGATCTCATTGAGGCCGCCGGCTATGTGCGCCTGGCGGAAGAATAACGCGCAAATTTCCGTGGCCGCCATCCGGCGTTCGCCGGCTGGCGGCCCAGAGTATTGACAAAGCCTCGGGAAAAGAGGTTCTAATCAGAAATGACGGCGTGTACGTCATTTCTGGTATTTTTCGGGAGCAAATGCTTGCATTTGCGGAGAAAAATACGTTCCCGTCCCGATTGCTGGCCGTCGAAGCTCGCGAAGCGGTGCGTAGACAAGCAATCGGGAAATTTCGTTGGCAAACCGCAGGTTTGTCAACGATCAGCGGCTGGCAGCCCTGCTTTTTATCCCATTCCTGCGGAAAATCTTTGCCCCGGGAACCAAACGGGGCGGCATACGCGTCCAAGAAGCGCCGGGATTCCGGCAAAAAATCCGCCACAAAATTCTTCCAAAATAGCCCCCAAAATTTGCGCGCATGTGGTATAATATTGATGGTGACACTTTGGGACACGAGGAGGCAGAGATGGCCAAAAGTTTTTTTAAGCCCCGGCACAACGACAACAACTTCGTGCTGGCCGTGGGCATGACGGCGGCAAAAATGCTCTTATTTGTGGTGCTGCTGATTATGGTTTCCGGATGCGGCCTGCTGCTGGGCGTGGCCAAGGCGTGGATCGAAACCGCGCCGGAGCTGGACCTGAGCGTATTCAATTCGCAGGCGCAAACCTCGTTTATCTACGACAAATACGGCACGCTGGTCACAGAATTTTCCGGCACGGAAAACCGCATCAACGTGACGCTGGATGAGGTGCCGCAAAATTTGATCGACGCGGTGATCGCTGTGGAGGACGCGCGCTTTTACGAGCACAACGGCGTGGATGTGAAGCGCATTGTGGGCGCGTTTGTGCAGAACCTGCTCAACAATTCCATGCAGGGCGGCTCCACGATCACCCAGCAGCTGATCAAGCTGACCATGCTTTCCAGCGAACAGACCTATAAGCGCAAATTGCAGGAGGCCTATCTGGCGCTGCAGCTGGAAGAGCAGGTGAGCAAAGAGCAGATTTTGCAGGAATACCTCAACACCATCTTCATGGGCGGCTCGGTATATGGCGTGAAAGCCGCCGCGCTGGATTATTTTGGCAAGGATCTGGTGGAGCTTTCCCTGCGCGAATGCGCCATGCTGGCGCGGATGATCCGCAGCCCCAACAACTACAACCCCCGCCGCTGTTACTACACGCTCAACACGCCCGAAAAGTGCGAGGACGGCGCGGACTATGTGCTCGGGCTGATGCTGGAGCAGGGCTACATCACCCAGGCGGAATACGGCCAGGCCATGAGCGAGCGGCTGACCGTGATGCCCACCAGCTCCACCGGCGAAATGTACGACCACGCCTACTTCGTGGAATACGCGATTTACGACGTGGTGACCAAAATGCTGCGCCAGGAAAACCTGGAGGACAATTCTGCCAACCGAAACGCCATGGAAAACCGGCTGCGCACCGGCGGCTACCACATTTACACAACGCTCGACCCCGCCGTGCAGCAGGCCGTGCAGGATACGCTTTCCACCTGGGACAAATATCCGGAAACGCGCTATGAAACCGACGCGGCCTACCAGGCCTCCCTGGGCGGGGGCGAATACAAAGAAGTGGTGCAGCCGCAGGCGGCCGTCGCCATCACGGACTGGCGCACGGGCGCGCTGGTGGCCATCGTCGGCGGCCGGGATGAACCCACGCAGAAGTGGGAGCTCAACCGCGCCTACCAGATGGACATGCCGGTGGGTTCTTCCCTCAAGCCGCTTTCGGTGTATGGCCCGGCGATCGATCTGGGCTATTCGCCCGCCACGCCGGTGCTCAACCTGCCCATCCCCATTGACGGCTGGGTGAGCGAGCGGGGCTATCCCAACAATTACGGCGGCGGCGGCTGGACGGGCGTGGAAAGCATGCGGCGCGCCATGACCAAATCGCACAACTATTCCACGGCGCAGACCCTGTTTGAATACGTAACCATCGACAATTCCGTGGCCTACCTCAAGCGGCTGGGCGTGAGCGATGAACGCATCGACGCCACCGGCTCCGGCCTGGCGCTGGGCTCCTCGGGCGTTACGCCGCTGGAAATGGCGGCCGCCTTTGGCGCGGTGGCCAATTCGGGCGTGTATCTGGAGCCATACGCCTTCACGGAAGTGCGCTATGCCGATAACCAGACCGTGTACCTGCGCGCCACGGATCTGCAGGTTTCGCGGCAGGCCTTTAAGGAGTCTACCGCCTGGCTGCTGGTGGACATGCTGGAAGACTGCGTGAGCAGCAGCGGCACGGGCAGCCGCGCCCGCTTTGGCAACATGACGGTGGCGGGCAAAACCGGCACCAATTCGGACGCGCGCGGCGTGTTCTTCGCCGGCATGACGGGCTACTATTCCTGCGCGCTGTGGATCGGGCACGACAATTACCGCCCGCTCGCCTCGGACGCGACCGGCGGCTCCTTCGCCGCGCCGCTGTGGGCGGCAGTTATGGAGTCGGCCCACGCCAGCGCGGGCTACACGGAGGACAGGCCCATTGTGACCAAATCCGCGGAGGAAGTGGGGCTGGTGCGCTGCACCGTGTGCTCGGTTTCCGGCATGCTGGCCACGGACGCCTGCCGCAACGATATCGACGGCTATGGCACCACCACGGATTATTTCCTCGCTGGCACGGAGCCAACCGCGCAGTGCAACATGCATTTTGCCGTTACGCTCTGCTCGCAATCGCACAAGATGCCGGGGCCCTATTGCTACGCCACGGAAAATTATGGCATTGTCTACGCGCCCGAAGGGCATCCGTTGCGCATGGCGGAATCCGCCTCCACGGTGCACCGCTATTTCACCTATGCCACGAATTCGCTCGACGCGCCATCCATACCCACCTGCGATGTGTGCACGGGCTATTCCTATCCTTTTTACGACACCGGCTACCCCTACTATGGGGATTCATCGGGCGGCGGTACCCATTCCACGCTCTATTGACCAGCTGGCTTCCTCTCCCCGGCGTGCGCCGGGCGGGCGGAAGCCAGCCAGTTTGCGCCGCGCGCATATTCGCGCGCGCGGCGGCATACATTTGCCTGCCCAGGAAGGGGCGCAAAAAGCCCCCTTCCCGCTTGTAGCATCCATGCGGCAAAATTGGCGAGGAGGACTCGAATGATTTATAACAGCATCAAGCATATTCTCCCGGAATTCC
>DVJN01000120.1 GCA_018716755.1 Candidatus Alectryocaccomicrobium excrementavium | reverse complement strand
CGCGCCGCCGTGCAGCCCATAGCGCAGCACCACCACGCGGCGCTCGCGCTCATCCAGCACATGGGCGATCAGGTGGCGCGCTTTGGCGGATTCCAGGCGCAGTTCGGTTTCGTGGGGCACGAGGTCGGCCTCGGTGCCCATCAGATCGATGAGGGAAATTTCGTTGCCGTCCTTATCCGCGCCAATCGGTTCGTTGAGCGAAACCGTGAGGCGGATTTTTTTGCGCGCGCGCAGGTGCATCAGGATTTCGTTCTCGATGCAGCGCGAAGCGTAGGTGGTCAGTTTTCCGGCTTCTGGCCGGAAGGTGTGCACCGCCTTGATCAGACCGATGGAGCCGATAGACACCAGATCGTCCGCGTCTACGCCGCTTTGCGCGAATTTTTTGGCGATGTGTGCGGCGAGGCGCAGGTTGTGCTCGATCAGGCGCGTGGCGGCGGATTCGTCCCCTGCGAGCATGGCTTCGATCAGCGCCTTTTCCTCCGCAGGCTTTAATGGCTTGGGAAAAGATGACCGCCCGGCAATGTGCGAAAGAAAAAACCAGGCGTCGTTGAGCAGGGCCAAAAATGCTTCCATCCCCATGCGGCGCGCACCTCCCATTCCCTTTCAGCGTATGCGCAAGGGCTTGGGAAATGTGCAAAGCAATTTGGCGGGGCCGCGTTGCAAAGAAAGCGAATTTGGGCTATAATGGTAAGAAAGAACAGGATGGAGGACGTCGCGGGATGGAGCATGGCCAAGCGGGAGCTTGTTTTCGGGAAGTGGATGCGCTGAAGGCGGCGCTTGCGGCACGCCGGCCCTTTACGCAGGGAGAATTGCAGCGCTTGCGCGATGAATTTTTGATTGAGTATACCTACAACTCCAATGCCATAGAGGGCAACACGCTCACCCTGCGGGAAACCGCTCTGGTTTTGGAGGGCGTTACCATTGACCGAAAGCCGCTCAAAGATCACCTGGAAGCGGTGGGGCATAGGGACGCGTTTTTCTATGTGCAGGATTTGGTGGGCCAGAAAATTCCCTTTTCGGAAAGCGTCGTGAAACAGATTCATGCGCTGGTGCTGATGGACCGGCCGCGCGACCGGGGCATATACCGCAGGATTCCCGTGCGCATCGCGGGCGCTTATCATACGCCGCCCGAGCCGCTGCTCGTGCCGGAGCAAATGGAACGGCTGATTGCCGCGTTTGCGCAGGATGAGGCGCGGCATCCGATCGAAAAAGCGGCTTTGTTTCACCTGGAATTTGAGGGGATCCATCCATTCGTGGATGGAAATGGCCGCACGGGGCGGCTAATTCTCAATTTGATGCTGATGCAGGCGGGCTATCCGCCTGTCAATGTGAAATACGCAGACCGGCAGCGCTATTATGCGGCGTTCGACGCCTATTTTCAGCACCGCCAGGCAACGCCCATGTTGGCCATTTTGCGAGAACAGCTGGAAGAAACGCTCCGGCGCTTGAATGATATGCTGTAGGAAGGTCAAATGGATTCCAGATCGGTGACGATGACCTGGTTGCGGCCAGCGCCTTTGGCACGGTAAAGCGCCTCGTCGGCGCGGAGGATGAGCTCCTCCAGCGTATCCTGCGGGCCAGGGCGGCGCACGGCCACGCCAGCGCTGATGGTGACAATCCCATTGGGGCCGGCGATGGCTTTTTGCCGCACGCGCTCCAGCAGTTCATTGGATAGGCTTTGGGCCTTTTCCGTGGACACGGCGGACATGAACAGCAAAAATTCCTCGCCGCCATACCGGGCGGCAAAGAAGCCGTGTTCTACCGCGAAGGTGGCGATCGTTTTGCTGATGGTTCGCAGGCAATCGTCGCCCGCAGGGTGGCCCAAAGCATCGTTATAGTCCTTGAAGCGATCCACATCGATCATCATCACGGCTACGGGAAGATGGGATTCCTGGCAGCGGCGAAAGCTGGGAAACATGTGAACTTGCGCGCCGGGGCGGTTGAGCAGGCTGGTGAGGCTATCCGTCCGGCTGGCCTTTTCCAGCTGCTCTTGCGCTTCGCCGCTGCGCAGGCGCAAATCGCAGATCAGCAGCAGGAAAAAGGAAGTGGCAAGCCAGGTGGTCACTGCGCTGAAGCGGTCAAAAATCGCCACCTCCTGCGGGCGGAATAGCGCCACCAATAGCAGATAGATGCCCGAAATCCCCGTCATCAGCAGCAGGATCCTCTGATAGGGAAAGAAAAACAGCGTGGCCACAATGATATAGCATAGCGAATAAAAAAGGGCGGGCTGCTCGGGAAAGGGAAAAATGCTGATGGTGATGATAAACGCCATTAGCATACATACGCAGAGGTAACAGGCCGCCTGTACGGTGCGCGGCGCGGGAGCCTGGCGGCGGAAACGGCGCGTGAGCGCAAACAGGCCCAGCAGCGCCGCGCAGATCGCCGCGTAACAGGCGATCAGCAGGGGATTGCGCATGGTGATCGTCGTCCAAATCCCATATAGCAGGAAAAACGGCAACAACACCCACAGCGCCGCCTGGAGCATGTGCAGATTGCTTTGGGCGATTTGCGCTTCGCAGCGCTGAAAATATCCCTGGTTTCGGGCACGGAATGCCGCATAAGCATGCCAAATGCGCTTCAAGATGACCGCCTCCCTTTCCGCCGGATGTGTTTTTCCCAGCAATCGCCGGCGCGTGCATGGGCGGCTTTCCCATCCACGCTCCATAATGATATTATACACGGCGAACGCCCAATAGGGAACCCCTGTTCAGAAAAAAGGTTGCGCGCAATCGCCGCGCGGCGATGCAAAGTGGCGGCATTTCAGCGCAGCGGCCGCGAGGGATCGGGAAGGAATTCCACTTCGCCCGCCAGCGGGCGGGCGGCGGATACGCGCACGCGCACGCGCTGGCCCGCCTGCAGGCGCTCATTCGTGCGCTCGGAAACCAGCATACCCCTTTCAGATAGATAGAGCCAGAAGCCGGGCAGCGCGTCCAGCGGCAGCGTTCCCTCGCAGGTGTTGTCCAGCAAAATACGCGCGCCGTGCGCATTCACGCGGGATACCACGCCATCGAACGCTTCCCCTACGCGAGCTGCGAGCCAGAGCGCGCACAGCATGGCGGTGGCACGGCGCTCCGCGTTGGCGGCGATTTCCTCACGCTGGGAGGCGAAATCCGTCCATTCCGGCATATTCTTTTTGTATCGTTCCCGCTGGGAAAAATCATCCGCCAGCGCAAGCTTGAGAAGGCGGTGCGCCAGCAAATCGGGGTAGCGCCGGATGGGCGAGGTGAAGTGGCAATAATCGCGCAGCGCCAGTGCGAAATGCCCCTTGGGCTGCTCGCTGTAGCGCGCCTTTTGCATCGAGCGGACGACCGCGAACTGCACCAGCGGCTCTTCGGGCTTGCCCTGCGCCAGCGCAAGCAGGGCGTTGAGCGAGGCGGGCCTGCTATCCGGGCACGGCGGATAGCCAAAGCGGGCCATAGCCTGGTTGAGGGTGGCAATGTCCTCCGGCGTGGAAGGCTCGTGCACGCGATAGGGGAAGGGCAATTTTTTGGCGCGCGCATAGGCGGCGACGGCCTCATTGGCCAGCAGCATAAAGGATTCGATCAGGCGCTCCGCATCGCCGCCCGGGCGGGGAAAAACGTCGTTGGGCTCGCCGGACGCATCCAGGCAAAGCTGGGTTTCGTCGGTTTCCAGGGCCAGAGCGCCGCGCTGGGCACGCGCCTCGATGAGTGCCTGGGATAGCTCTCGCATGCGCAGGAGCGTTTTGTGCAGGTTCTTGGGCACAGCGGTTTGTTCCCCTGCGAACAGGGCGTTAACCGCTTCGTAGGTCAGCCGCGCGCGGGAGCGAATCAGCGAGGGAAATATTTTGGCGGAAAGCACCGCGCCATTTTGGATGCGCAGGCGCACGGTCATGGCCAGGCGGTCTTCGCCGGGGCGCAGCGAACAGGCGCCATTGGAGAGCGCTTCGGGCAGCATGGGCAGCGTGAGCCCCGGCAGGTATACGCTGGTGCCGCGCGCGTAGGCTTCCCGGTCGAGCGGGGAGCCAGGCGCGACATAGTGCGATACGTCGGCAATGTGCACGCCCAATTCCCAAACATCGCCCCGCCGGGCGAGGGAAACAGCATCGTCAAAATCCTGCGCAGTTTCGCCATCGATGGTGAACACGCGCAGCTTGCGCAGGTCGCGCCGGCCCTTGTCCAGGCAGGGAACGAGCCTGCGCGCTACTTTTTTCGCGCATTCCGCCACTTTGGGCGGGAATTCCTGCCGCAATTCATAGGATTCTGCGGCGGCCAACAGCAGCGTTTGCGGCGAAAGGGGCGAGCCAAGCACGCGCTCGACGCGCGCCACCAGGGAATGCCCGTGCCGGGGCCATTGGGTCACGCGCAGCAGAACCGCGTCTCCCGCACGCGCGTTCAGCAGATCGCCGTCTATGTGGACGGTGGCGGGAAGGCGGGAAAGAATGGGATGTGCGATGGCACGCGGCTCGCGCTTTTTGCCGTGCGGTTGGAATTCCAGCGCGGCCACGAAGCGCGTATGCGCCCGCTTTTCCACCGCTTCCAACGTAGCGCGCGGCCGTTCGCCCCGCTGGCTGGTGGGCTGGATGAGGATTTCATCGCCGTCCATCGCCACAAGGTCGGGCATGTCCAGGTAAAAATCTTCGCCGCCCTGCGTGGGCCGCGCAAATATCGCGCCGGAGGCGGTGCCCATCGCGCGGGCGCGAATCCAGTGGCTTGAGGATTTCTTGGCTTTTCGCCCCATATGGCCCTCCTTTCGCCGGGTAGGCGGACGTTGTTTGCATAGGGGAACAAAAAGAGGACGCCGCATCCGTGCCCGACCTTGCCAGCTCCAGATGGATCCCGCGTCTTGGTGTGCGACTATCGCGGAAATGCCCTTTGGCGGAAATCCCGCCCACGGGGCAAAGGCTGGCAAAATCGTGCGCGCTTTGCGCGGCGTCCCCACAAACAGTATGGATGGAATTTGAGCCAATTATGCAGCGGGCTCTTCGCTGGCCTCAGGCGCTTCGGTAGCTACGGGCTCCTCGGTGGCCTCGGGCGCGTCGGTGGCTACGGGCTCTTCCGTGGCCTCGGGCGCATCGGTGGCGACGGGCTCCTCGGTGGCCTCGGGCGCATCGGTGGCGGCAGGCTCTTCCGTGGCCTCGGGCGCGTCGGTGGCTACGGGTTCTTCCGTGGCTTCGGGCGCATCGGTCGCGCTGGTCTCATCCGTGGCTTCCGGGGCGGCGGAGGCGTCAGGCTCAGTGGAAGCGTCCGGCGCGACGGTGGCTTCAATCTGGGTATCTTCCGCGGCTTCTTCCTCTTCCGCCGCGCGGTTCACCTGGGCGGTGACAATCGTCATCACAATTGCGAGCACGACAAAAATGGCCGCGCCAATTTTGGTGATCAACAGCAGCTTGCCTTCATAGCTCTTTGCCTTGCTCTTGCCAAAGAAGGTTTCCGCGCCGCCGCCAATGGCACCCAACCCCTGACGCTGGCCCTGCTGCAACAACACAGCGACGATCAGCACGATGGCGACGAGAATCAGCAGGATATTGATGACGATCATTAGCCCATTCATGGATTTTGTTCCTCCCCAGGGGCACAATCGCCCCGTATATTACAAGCACGGATTATTATACCATGTTTTTTCCCCGCATGCAACCGCTTTTGAGAAAATTACAGAAACATCACGTTGCACGCAGAGAAAAAGGCCGCCCGTGCGGACGTTGGAAGAGTCCGCCATAGGCAGCCTGGATGGTTTGGGCATTTTTCCGCGCTCACGCTGTTTTGCGCCGCTTTCTGGGGCGCAGGTTCGCCACCACTGCGCCGGAAAGCGCGCCCAGCACCGCGCCCAGCAGCATTTCGCCCAGCATCACCAGCGGCGCGCTTACACTGCCATGGAAAGCCCAGTAAATGCCATACCCCAGCACCATGTACACGAAGCCTACGGCTGCGCCGGTGACAAAGCCGCGCTGTCCGCCGGGGCCAACCGCAAAATACGCGCCCATGAAAATGCTCGCGACCTTGGACAGCTGATTCAGCAAAAACAGCGCATTGTCGGAAACGCGCAAAAACACCACCGCCAGCGCCAGCAGCACCATGCAAAGCAACGTTGTGCCCGCCGCCACGCAAACACCCTTTACCGTCTTGAGTAGAGCGGCTTTCCTTTCTTCCATAGCCTGTTCACCCCCATACCCAACGGTATGCGGCGGCAGGGGCAAACATGCGGTTTACGGCTTGAGAGAGCCGTCGGTCTCGATAAGATCCGCTTGGTACAGGCGGAGGGCCGCTTCGCGCTCTTTCTCCTCGCGCAGAATCCATACGCCGAGCCGGCCAATCTGATGCGCCGCGGGGCGCTTGCGGGATCGACGGGCGGGGTAGCGCACCAGGCGGTGGCGGCGTTGTCAAACCGCATCCATACGGTGAGCTGCTCAGGGGCAACCAGCGCGCCGAGCTGTCGCAGGGTTTCCTGCGAAGCAGGCCCGTCATAGTGAATTTGCGCGCCGGGCAAGCGCGCTAGAATGTGCGCGGCGAATTCCAGCGAATTGGCCGTGAAGCCCACGAAAGGCAGCGCGCCCATGCGCTCCACCGCTTGAAAGAAAGTCTCCTGTTGCGCGGCGGAATACTTTTGCAACACGTTGTCGAATTTCAGCGGCATGCGCGCCTCCAGCGCAAAGGACAGCACTTCTTCCAGCGTGGGGATTTTCTCGCCGGCGAACGCGGGGTCAAAAGCCACGCCCAAATCCAGTTCGCGCGCCTGGGCGAGCGAAAGCGAGTCGAGGGGCGTCGGCTGCGCGAGAGGCGTGCCGTCCGCTTTTCGCGCGGTGCGGTTTAGCGTGGGGTCGTGCAGCAGCACGCAGTGGCCGTCCGCCGTGAACCGGGGATCCACTTCGACCATGCCATAGCCCTGGCGCGCGGCGGCGCGCAGGGCGCAGAGCGTATTTTCCGGATATTCCGTCGATACGCCGCGATGGGCTTCCAGGATGTATGCTTTCATGGGCAGCTCTTTCTCCTTGGCTGTTTTTCGAATGCGGAAAAGAAGCGGCTATGCTTGCAGCATCTTTTGGATGCGGGCCAGGTTCACCGCGTCGATCCGGCAAACCACGGTGGCGCCGTTTTCGCCGTATTCCTGGGAAAGCACTTCCGCCACGGCGTGCAGTGCGGAAAGTACCGCGCCTTTATCGAAGGGAATGGTCAGCTCCACGCGCGCGCGCATGGCCGCCACGCGCCGGGAAATCTCTTCGCGCAGCCGGTCCAGCCCTTCGCCGGTTTTGGCCGAGATATATACGGCGCCGGG
>DVJN01000119.1 GCA_018716755.1 Candidatus Alectryocaccomicrobium excrementavium | reverse complement strand
CGGGAGCAAATGCTTGCATTTGCGGAGAAAAATACTTTCCCGTCCCGATTGCTGGCCGTCGAAGCCCGCGAAGCGGTGCGTAGACAAGCAATCGGGAAATCTCGTTGGCAAACCGCAGGTTTGTCAACGATTAAACCGCCCGGAGGCATGTTGCCTCCGGGCGGAGTTTTGTTGCATAAGCGCATGGCTATATGGCGTTTTCCAGCACCGTTGCGGTTTGCGCCGCGGCGCCTCTTTTAAGGCCGGGTTGCCGGCGCCCGGGCCGCGCGCTCTACCAGCGCATGGTGAGCACAGCGCCCACCACGGCGCTCAAAATCATGAACACGGCCAGGGCCAGCGCGATCAGCCGCGCGGCGGTTTTGCGGGCGCGCATCACTCCACGGCTCCAATCTCATCAAGCGGCCAGATCACATAGCGCACCTTGCCCACGATCATATCCAGCGTGAGCGGCCCGACGACGTCCTCCTCGGAGATGCGCTCATCCATCCAGGTGCGCGAATCGTGGCTGTTATAGAGGTTATCGCCCACGCAGAAATACTCATCCTCGCCCAGCGTGTAGGTGTAATCCGCATAGGGATAGCGGCTCTCGGGGTCTATGGCCTCGCCATTGATATAGGTCACGCCATCCTTGCGCTCGATGACGTCGCCCGGCACGCCGCGCACGCGCTTGACGAAATACGTGCGCCCGCGGCCCGGGAAATGGCAGATGACCACATCGTCCCGCTCCACGCCAAAGAGCTTTTTATCCAGAATGGTTACGAACATGCGTTCCCCATCCGCCAGCGTATGATCCATGGAATGCCCATCCACCCGGATGATGGTGAACAGGAACGTGCGGACGAACAGCACCACCACCAGCGCGACCACCAGCGCGACCACCCATTCGCGGATCTCCTTGAGGGCCTTTGCCTTTCGCGCGGCCTGCTGTTCTTCCGGGGTGAGCTCCTTTTGCTCTTCCGGCGCGACGGCGTTCTGCTCCGCCTCTTTTTTCTTCATAACCGAACATTCTCCTTTGTCGTTTGCTGCGCGCGCCCTGCTAAAGGCCGCCCGCGCGGGAAAAGGGAAACACGATGGCGCGCACGCGGCCCACGAACGCGCTCTCCGGGAGCGTGCCGATGTCCGCATCGCGGCTGTCATGGCTGGAATAGCGGTTATCGCCCAGCACGAGATACTCGTCTTCCCCCAGCACGATGGAAAAATCCTCTCGCGCCTCATTGCGCACAAACGGCTCGTCATAGAATGCGCCGTTTATGAATGTCGCATCCCCCTGGATGTCCACCCGCTCGCCCGGCAGGCCGATCACGCGCTTGACAAACACGCCCTCGCGCCCCGGGATGCGGATGAGCGCGATATCGCCCCGCTGCGGCGCGGAAAACCAGTAATCGAATTTGGTGGCCAGCGCGATGTCGCCGGTCATCAGCGTATCGTTCATGGATACGCCTGCGATGCGCACAAAATCCAGCACAAACAGCCGCAGCACCAGCGCAACCGCCAGCGCGATGGCCAGCGAGCGCGCCCAGCGGATGGTTTCGCGGCGGCGCATGCGCCGCCGCCTTTCAGCGCGATTCACCGGCATGCTCTTCCTCCCCTGCGCGGCGCACGAGCTTTTTCACGCGCTTTTCAAACACATAGCGCTCCAGCATCACCACGCGGCCGCACGTCAGGCATTTGAGCTTCACGTCCGCGCCCACGCGCGTGATTTCCCAGTCCGTACCGCCGCACGGGTGCGGCTTTTTCATGCGCACGATATCGCCCAGCTGAATATCCATCTTGCCCTATGCCTGCACAGCCTTCATGCCCGCCTCGATGGCGGCGCGGTTGAGCGGCATCCACTTTTCCTTGGAGGGGCCCAGCTTGTGGCGCAGCGCGTCCATCATCGCGTCCACGGTGAACTGGCCTGTCACGCCCAGGTAAGCGCCCAGCATGGCCATATTGGCCACCTTGGCGCTCTTGAGCTCGTCTGCAATGTCGTTGCAGCGCACGCCGATCGCGCGGATGTCCGTGCGCGAGGGCTTCACATCGATCAGCGATTCGTTATAGAGCAGCAAGCCGCCGCTCACCACGTTCTTTTCAAAGGATTCCATGCTGGGGCGGTTCATGGCGATGACCACGTCCGCCGATTCCACCTTGGGGGAACCGACGCTGTCGTCCGAAATCACCACGGAGCAATTCGCGCTGCCGCCGCGCATTTCGGGGCCATACGCGGGCATCCAGGAAACCTGCTTGCCCTCCAGCATGCCGGCGTAGGCCAGCAGCTGGCCCATCAGCAAAACGCCCTGCCCGCCGAACCCGGCGATAATGAGTTGCTTTTCCATATGTTTTCTCCTCGTGTGCGGACTATGCGCCGATATCGCGGAACACGCCCAGCGGATATTGCGGGATCATGTTCGTTTCCAGCCATTTGGCGGCTTCCAGCGGCGTGAGGCCCCAGTTTGTGGGGCAGGTGGACAGCGCCTCGATCATCGTGAAGCCCTTGCCCGCCAGCTGGTATTCAAACGCCTTTTTCACGGCCTTCTTGGCGGCCATCACGTGCTTCACATCGTGCAGGCTCACGCGCTCGATATAGGCCGGGCCATCGAGCGTGGCGAGCATTTCGCTCACGCGGATGGGGTTGCC
>DVJN01000118.1 GCA_018716755.1 Candidatus Alectryocaccomicrobium excrementavium | reverse complement strand
CTTGCAGTACTCCCTTGCTCATTGGGCTTACTACGGCCTGTTTCGCGCACTGCGCGCGGCCTTCGTGCGCCCCACTGGCTGCGCCGCCTCTTTCGCCCTCATTGGACTTCCGCTTCGCCTGTTTCCGCCACCGGCGGCGGCGAAGCTCCGTCCCTCTCGCGCTCTCCCTTGGGTTTTTTGACAGTCTACAGTCAGCTTCGCTGACAGATCCTTTTTGGGCGCTGCCGCGCCGCATAAAAGGCTGCCTACGAAGACCGCACTGCGGATTATCAACGCTCTCTGTGTCAATACGTCGGGCCGTATTCGATTACGCCCCCGGAGGCGCGGTACGTGCTGCGGCACAGCGGCTCGCGCGAAATCTCATTGCCATCCGCATCGAGGTAGACCTTATAGGCTTCGGCACGGTAACCGGTGCGTGCGTCTTCCACAACCACCTGCTCGCCGGGCGCCAGGCTGGAATTGGGCCGCATTTCCGGCTGACCCGGTTCCAGCGTTTCGGTGGTTTTGGCCTCGATGATGATGGAGCCGCCGTTTTCAAACAGCTTGCCATAGATCGAGATCACCACGCGCTTGTTTTCCGTGACCTCGGCCACGATCCAAATGGGATCCTGCGAATCGTTGCGGAATTTGAGGTCGGTATCCGGCCAATTGACCGCCGCGTCCTTGCCGCGGTCCACATACGAAACCGGGCGCGAGTGCGGGCTGCGCTCCACCACGGTCATATCCGCCTTCACCGCCGCATTGAAAAGCGTGGTGGAAACCTGGCAAATGCCGCCCCCCACGTCTTCCTCCACCAGCCCGTTGACAAACGCGGGCGCGGATTTATAGCCTTTCTCCGTGGTGCGCTTGCCCAGCACGCCGTTGAACGAGAACGTTTCGCCCGGATCCAGCCTAAGGCCATTGATCGTGCTGCAGGCGAGCGCGATGTTCGAAAGCCGGTTGGAGCTGGACGAGGAAGCGTTGGTGGTCGCGCTATCGATCAGGCCGTATTTTTCGCTCAGCTCTGCCACCGTCGTGGTGGGCTGCACGAGGGAAACCTGCGCGCTGACGGAGCCGCCGCCGCTGGCAAAGGCGGAAAGCACCTGCGATTTAAGGGCGCTTTCGTCCACCGCGTAGCCCGCCTCGCCCTCGGCGAAGGTGAAGGTGAGCGTCTGCGCGTCGAACCCCGTAACGTGCGCGTCGGTCGCGCCAGTGTTGACCGTGGCGGCCAGCTCGTCTATGCGCGCCTGAACCAGCGCTTCGTCCACGATTGTGCGCTCCACCGCCAGATCCGCGCCCTCGCTGGCGATGCGCTGGATCTCCTCATAGCGGCTCTCGATATCGCCGCCACGCCCCAGCTCGAACGCCTGGCGCAGCACCTCTTCATAATTGCTCGCGTAGCCAAAATCGCTGGCCGTGAGGGTATATTGCGATCCGTTGAGATCCACTGTCACCGTCCGCCCGGCATAGGCAGGCTCCACGTTTTGCGCCCAGTGCTCGAACGCCTGTTCCAGCGTCGCGCCCGCCATGGAGATGCCATCCACATAAATGCCGGGGTAATACGTCTGGCTTTCCACCTTGGCGCGCATATCCCGATAGCGGCCATACGCGCCAATCTGCTGGTACACAAACAGCCCGGCGACCGCCAGCACCACCAGCGAAAGCGCGATGACCGGCGCGGCCCACCAGCAATATTTTTCCTTTTTGCGCTTTTTCACGGGCGCTGTCCTCCTCCCATTGCCATACTGCGCCCGAACCGGCGCTTTCGCGCGCTCTGGCGCGCGCGCAGCCGTTCGCACCGGCGCGGCGGCGGATTTCGGCGCGCTGCGCACAGCCCGCGCGCCCGCACCTGCGCGGGCGGAAGGAGGGCGCTTTGCCGCCTGGGCGGCGCTGCCCGCGCTTCGCACGGGCGTGCGGGACTTTCCCGCGTTCGTGGTTCCAGTGTGCATGAATCGCTCCTATTGCTTTTGTTGATCTTTCCGCCCCGTTCCGCTCTCTCCTTCAGTATGCCGCGGCGCGTCGTTCACCATTCCGCGCGCGGCGCGAATTTTGCGGATTTCGCGCTCAAAACCTTCTTCGCTGGGCAGGTAATACGGCATGCCAGAAGCTTCCAGCGGCGCGTATACTTGTTTGACGTAATGCCCGGGGAAATCGTGCGCATACAGATAGCCTTCCCCCGCGTTAAGTTTTTCGTGCCCCTTATAATGCGTATCGCGCAGATGGATGGGCACCGGCTGGAAGCCGCCCTTTTGCGCGTCCTCCGTGGCGCGGTCGATGGCCATCACCACGGAATTGGACTTGGGGCTTTCGCACACGGCGATGATCGCCTGCGAAATGGACAGCCGCGCTTCCGGCATGCCGATGGTTTCCAGCGCCTGCGCCGCCGCCACGGCCTGCAACATGGCCATGGGATTGGCCAGGCCCACGTCCTCGCTGGCATGCGCGATCACGCGGCGCACGATGATGCGCGGATCCATGCCTGCGTAAGTCATGCGGGCGAACCAGGCCAGCGCCGCATCGCTATCCGAGCCGCGCAGCGATTTGCAAAACGCGCTGAGCATATCGTACAGCATGGATTCGTCAAAGCGCAAAACCGGCTTCTGGATGGATTCCTCCGCGATGGCCAGCGTAATGCGCGAGACCCCGTCCGCGTCCATGGGCGTGGTGAGCACGGCCAGTTCCAGCGCGTTCAGCGCCGCGCGCACGTCTCCATTGGCCACGGAGGCGATGTGCTCCAGCGCGTCCTCCTCAATGGCGACCTTCTGCCGCCCATAGCCGCGCTCCGGATCGGCGATGGCCGCGCGCACCGCGCGCTTCACCTCGTCCTTCGTGAGCGCCTCAAAGCGGAACAGGCGGCAGCGCGACACGATGGCCGGCGTCATGGCGATCATGGGGTTTTCCGTGGTGGAGCCGATAAAACGGATGGTGCCCGCCTCGATCGCGGGCAGGATGGAATCGGACTGCGCCTTGCTCCAGCGGTGGCACTCGTCCAGCAAAAGATACGTTGGCCGCCCATACATG
>DVJN01000117.1 GCA_018716755.1 Candidatus Alectryocaccomicrobium excrementavium | reverse complement strand
TGCATGCCTTTCCCTCCAAAATAGAAAGCCCCTCGCACTGCGAGGGGCGTTATGATACGCGGTACCACCCTGCTTGGTTCTCCACCGGCCGATACCGGCTGCGCCTGTAACGGGACGCCCCGTCCCGCGCTGACGATTCGCGCGGACGGCTCCGGAGCCATGTTCCCGCGCTGCCCACCGCCGGCTTGCACCTGCCCCGGCTCTCTGAAGGCGGCCCTGCGCGCTACTCTTTCCATCATCGCCTGTATCTGCTATTATAGCGGTTGCCACGCGCCATGTCAAGCCAAATTTTCGCTCGGCTTCATGCGCGCCGCAAAAGGATCCGGCTGCGGCTCGGGATCCAGCACCGGCGGCCGGGGCGTATCGGCTTCCAGCGTGAAGGCCGATACTTCAAAGGCGTTGCGCACCATATATTCGCCATTCTCCATCAGCTTCTGATATTCGCGCGATTGCAGCCGCCCGCCGATGCGCACCCGGTCGCCCACCTGAAAACGCGACGCGTATTGCGCGTTCCGCCCCCAGGCAATGCAAGGAATATAATCCGATTTGCCAAATGCCCGGTTCACCGCCAGCATCATATCGCAAATTTCCCGGCCGAACGGCGTGGAACGGTACACCGGCGGTTTGCACAGCGCGCCAGCCAGTTCCACGCGGTTGAGCGTGTCGTTATCGCACCCCAGGGAGATGCTCTGCGCGAACAGCGTCACCATCAGGCGCCCCGCGTTTTCCACCACCTTGTTGTACGAGCGCACCTGCCCGCCGATCATCAACAGCTGGTCCGTGGGCAGGCCTTCCCGCGCCAGCAGCTTGCCCGGAACCGTGATGGGAATCCGGTCGATCGCGCCGGAAAGGCGCTTCACCTGCAACACGCCCGCAAAAAACGGCTCGTTCATCACCTCATGGCTCAGCTCCAGCGGCCGTTCCAGCCGCCCCGCCGCCAGCATGTGGTTGTTGGGATTTTCCATCGTATCACCTCGTATCGTGTATTTACACCATAGAATATGCCCGCACGCGGCCGAATATGCCCGGATGCTGTTTCCCACCCCGCGCGCATATACATATTTTCGAGGTGTTGACAGATGAAAAAGTTTGCCGCACTCATGGTGCTGCTCGCATGCCTCCTGCCCTGCCAGGCGGCGGGCAGCGAGGAATTGTCCCTGCCCGCGAAGGGGGCTGTGCTCATCGACGGAGATTCCGGCCGCGTGCTCTTTGCGCAAAACGCCGATACGCCCTATCCCATGGCCTCCACGACCAAAATCATGACCTGCCTGATCGCCGTGGAAACCTGTTCGCCCGAGGAGACCGTCACCGCCGGGCCCAATGCCAAGGGCGTGCCGGGCACTTCCATTTATCTCACCGAAGGCGAGCAACTGACCATGCGCGATATGCTCTATGGACTGATGCTGCGCTCGGGCAACGACGCGGCGGTAGCCATCGCGGAGCACATTGCGGGAAGCGTGGATGCCTTCAGCCAAATGATGAATGAACGCGCCCGCGAGCTGGGCGCGGACGCGACCTACAAAAACCCGCACGGGCTGGACGCCGAAGGGCACGCGGCCAGCGCGCGGGCACTGGCGCTGATCGCCCGGGAAGGGCTGCAAAACGAATGGTTCCGGGAAACCGTCTCCACCCAGCGCATAACCATCCCCTGGTCCACCAGCGAATACAACCGCCTGCTGGTGAACAAAAACAAGCTCCTTTCCAGCTATGAAGGCGCGCTGGGCGTAAAGACCGGATTCACATCCAAGGCCGGGCGCTGCCTGGTGTTTGCCGCCGAGCGCGATGGGCTCACGCTCATCGGCGCGGTGCTCAACGACTACACCTGGTTCGACGACGCGCGCACGCTGCTGGACTGGGGCTTTGAAAATTACACCCTCCTCACAGCGGCCAGTGCCGGGAAAACCCTGGCCACCCTGCCCGTAACCGGCGGAACCCAAAAGAATGTGGACATCGTCGCCGCGGAAGCCCTGACCAGCGCCGCCCGCGCGGGCGAAGCGCACGAAATCGTGCTTGACCTGCCGGCAGCCCTCCATGCGCCGCTGGAATCCGGGCAGGCCGTGGGCACCGCAACACTGCTCATCGCGGACGAACCCGTGGCGGAAATAGAGCTTTTGTGCGCGGGCACCGTGGAAGAGGGGGGATTTTGGAACATGCTCAAAAAAGCGTTCGGGCTTTGGAGCGTGGCTGGATAAGCCATTCCCTGCCAACAAGGCCGGTTCCTCCCCTATTGTAAAATATATCGTACCCCTTGACACCGAAGGGAAAATACGATAAAATACACATAGTTAGTTTTTGCTAACCATGTGGCATGGGGCGCGCGCCCACAGCGGCGCGCATTATTCCCTCTCTCAAGTTAGTATTAACTAACATGTGCCAGGAGGATTGCTATGCTGGAACACGCACTCGTCGCGCACGGCGCGCCCACTCTCGCAGGGCTCAAACCCGGCAGCCTATTCAGCATATTCTATGAAGAAATGCAGGCTTTGGCGGAAGAGATCAGCGCGCTCAATGCCATACTCGTTCCCCGGGGGCTGGCAATTGCGTCTCTCTTTATGGAGGGACAGCGCGCATTGCTGTATCTCTATCGGAAACAGGCGCTCTCGCAGGCTCTGGCGCGTGAGGACGCGCGTGCATTCCTGCTGCGCTGGGGATATCGGGATTGCAGCATAGAATCCGCGCTTTCCCGCTTGCGCGAGCGCATCGCGGCACAAGGAACCTTCCCCCACGAAATTGGCGTGTTCCTGGGATATCCGCTTTCCGATGTAGAAGCGTTTATCCGTTTTGCGGGGCGAAACTGCCTGCTGAGCGGATATTGGAAGGTGTATTCCAACGCGGACGAGGCGCGACGGCTGTTTGCGCTCTACCGCAAATGCACAGACGTTTATCTGCGCAGGTATCGGGACGGTTTCCCGCTTTCGCGGCTGGCCGTCCGCGTGAAAGCCGCGTAGTGGACGATAAATAGGGAGGATAAAACGATGGGCAAAGTAGCAGTGGTATATTGGTCAGGCACAGGCAACACACAGGCCATGGCGGAAGCCGTAGCGCAGGCCGCGGATGGCGCGCTCTTCACAGCAGCGGAATTCGGGCCGGAAAACCTGGCGGAATACGATGCGATCGCCTTTGGTTGCCCGTCCATGGGAAGCGAAGAATTGGAAGATAGCGAGTTTTTGCCCATGTTTGAGAGCGTGAAGGGGCAGCTCGCGGACAAAAAAGTGGCTCTCTTCGGTTCCTATGGATGGGGCGATGGCGAATGGATGCGCAATTGGGAGGCGGACTGCGTTGCCGCAGGCATTTCCCTGGCTTGTGATAGCGTGATCTGCCAGGAAGCGCCCGATGACGAAACGCTCAACGCGTTGGCTGCGCTGGGCAGGACTTTGGCCGCATAAACGGCGCCGGTTTGCACAAGGGTCACCATGGCAAAAAGCTGCTGCGGTGGCCCTTTTCTACTGGTTTGCATAATGGAAAAAACCGCATCCGCACCGCTCTTTTCCGGCAGAAACCGCAAAAACGCAAAGGGCCCGCGAACGCAAAACGCTCGCGGGCCCAGATTGCCAGGAATTTGTTTTACACGAGGGTGATGCCTTCCACGTACCAATCGATGGCGAGGATCTCCTCGGGCGTGAGGGTCTGGCCCTCTTCCACGCGCAGATTGCCTTCGTTGTCGTAGATCGGGCCCACAAACACGCCAAAGGAACCATCCAGAATGGAGGCGCGGGCCGCTTCAATGGCCTCGGCGGTGCCTTCCGCCACATTCTTGGTCAGCGGGGAGATGTCTACCATGCCTTCCGACATGCCCATGAGCACGTTTTCGCTGGTCCAGGTGCCGTCAATAACCTTCTGCACGGCATCCGTCAGGTAAGCGCCCCAATCCCAGATGGGCGCGGTGAGGTGCGCATTGGGGCCGGCCTCGGTCATATCGGCATTGTAACCGCAGGCCCACACGCCGCGTTCTTCGGCGGCGGCGACGGGGTTGGTGGTATCCTGATGCTGCGCAAGCACATCCACGCCGCGATCGAGCAGGGCAATGGCCGCCTGGCGCTCGATGGTGGGATCATACCAAGTGTTGGTGAAGGTCACATCCATGGTCACGTCCGGGTTCACGGAGCGCGCGCCGAGGAAGTAGGCATTCATGGAATAGATGCACTCGGGCGTCTGCATGGCGGCGACATAACCCAGGTGGTTGTTCTCCGTGCGCAGGCCGGCGGCGATGCCCGTGAGATAGCGGGCCTCATAGATGCGGCCGAAATAGTTGTTGAAGTTGGTGTCGTTGGACATATAGCCGGAGCAGTGGGAGAAGATCACATCGGGATACTGCTCCGCCAGGTCGGCCATGTACTCCATGTAGCCGAAGCTGATGCCGAAGATGATGTCGC
The DNA here is from genome assembly GCA_018716755.1 of Candidatus Alectryocaccomicrobium excrementavium. GTDB lineage: Bacteria > Bacillota > Clostridia > Christensenellales > Aristaeellaceae > Alectryocaccomicrobium > Alectryocaccomicrobium excrementavium. Next base: position 23,488 of record DVJN01000117.1, on the reverse strand, counting down.
AGCCCTGCTCAATCAATTCCATCAGCGCGATTTCGCAATCGCTGGTTTCGGGCACGTTGCGCTTGATGATGATCTGGTCATCGGACAGGCCGAGGGCTTCCTGCATGGCCAGGGTGCCGTTGTGATGCGCCATGGTGTAACCGCCATCGCTGATATCGCCGATGTAGACGAAACCAACTTTGATCTCCTCTTTCGGAACCGGCTCGAACGCCAGGGCGCTCGCACCCATGGACAAGACCATCGCCAGTGCCAGCACGCAAACCAAGAGCTTCTTCATTTGGGTACATCCTCCTCTTTTTTCTTGAGTGCAATTTGAAATCCAATCATTCCAAATAACATCCTCTATTATACGCCTGCATTGCCAGGCCTTCAAGGGCAATCCATGTAATGATTTTGCGTATTCGCCATAAATGGGCGCGAAAACCGCCTCTTTTATGAACGGGCTGATTCCCAACGCCCGGCAGCCCTGCGGGAAAAACCGGTTGGTTATCCGTCATAAAGCGGTATATTTTGGCATATATACGGGCATGAGGAATTTTGCGATGAAAAAAACGATGCGGTACGCTTTGCGCCTGGGCGCCTGGGTCCTGATCATGGCGCTTTGCGCGCGCGCCCGGGTGGCGGACGGCTTTGCGCCGTTTGCCTGCGCGGCATATGCGGCGCTGCGGATAGGCGGCGCGCATCCTCTTTGCCTGCTCGCGGGTTGCGCGCTGGGATGCGCGGCAAGTGGACTGGGCTTTGCGGGCTGGCAGGCTCTCATTGGCTGCGCGGCGGTAGAACTTCTGTGCCGCGCGCCCGTTTTGCGCCGCGTGGACGCGTTTGCGCGCGCAATCGTGCTCGCGTTTTTGGGCACGGCGTTTCCGGGGCTGGTGTTTTCCTTTGGCATCCCTTATAATCTCCTGGGCGCGCTTCTAAGCGCTACAGTGAGCGCGGCCATTGCGCCCGTGCTTCTGCCCATCGCAGAATGGGGCGGAAAAAAGGCGGCGCTTTCGCGGGAAGAACAGTTCGCCCTCGCGGCGCTGGCGGTGATCGTGGCCATTGGCCTGCGCGCCACGCCGCTGCAGGGCGTGTTCACATCGCTGTGCGTTCTGGCCGCAGCAATGGGCGGCGCGGGCACGGGCGCGCTGGGCGGCGTTTTGATGGGCGCGGCCATCGCCTTTTCCGGCGGCCAGCCAGAAGCGGCGGCGGTGATGGGCATGTCGGGCGCGCTGTGCGGCGTGCTCGACGGCGTTCCCGCATGGGGCCGCGCGCTGGCGTTTCTCGCCGTGTGCCAAACGGCGTACCTGGGCCCATTCGGCTATTCACTGCCCGCCGCGCCGTTGCCGCAGGCGATTTTGGGCGCGCTGATTTCGCTCGCGCTGCCGCAATCGCGCATAAAGGCGCTCTTGGCAACGGGCGATGCGCGGCAGGAAAACCGCGCGGCCGAACGCGCGGCAGAGCGGCTGACCACGCTGTCGGAGGCCCTGGAAACCATGGCGCAAGCGCGGCCGCGCGGGGAAGCGGGCGAAGGCGCGCGAGCGGCGCACCGCCTGATCGCCTTCCTGCACGGCGCGCTGGCGCAAAGCGCACAGGCGCTTAGCGCCAGCGCGGATCTGCCTGCCCGGCCGGTGCGGTTGCACGCCTCGGTGGGCGTGTGCGCGCGGGCCCGGGACATGGTGTGCGGCGACAGCTACGCCATCGTGCCCCTGCCGGGCGAAAGGATGCTGTTGCTTCTCTGCGACGGCATGGGCACGGGAGGGGCCGCACAGGTGCAAAGCGAAAGGACGGTGCGCCTGATCACGCGCCTGATGCGCGCGGGCATGGATGCCCTGGGAGCCATCGATACGGCGAATACGCTGCTTATGTGGCAGGATGGCGAAACCTTTTCCACGCTGGATCTGGCCGTCGTCGACCTGTGCGGGGGCTGGGCGGAGCTTTACAAGCTGGCCGCGCCGCCGTCTTTGCACCTGCGCGCGGACGCGGTGGCGGAAATTTCCAGCGCCGGCCTGCCCATCGGCGTGCTGGATGGCTCGCATCCCCGGGCGGTGCGCATTGCGCTGCGCCGGGGCGACATGCTATTCATGGCCAGCGACGGCGTGATGGACGCCTGCCCGGCGCCAGAGCTTTCCGCGCTGTTGCGCGCCCATGCACGCGAGAGCGCGCGCAGCGCATGCGCGGCAGTGCTGCGCGCGCCAAAACATCCCAAAGACGATATGACCGCCATCCTTGTAAAGCTTACGTAATGGCAGGGGATTTCCACGTTGCACAATGCGCGCAGGCATGCTATAATGATGTATATATCATGGGGAATGGTTTGCGCCCGGCGGCCGCCGCCGGATGGGCAAACAGCGCCATACAAAATGGAACGACGGACAAAGAGGTGAAGGAAAAGAATGAACTGGGTGCAGAATCTCCTGGGCTCGGCCAGCGTGGCGGACGTGCTGGTGTACGCGGCGATTATCGCCATTTTTGTGCTGGGCATCGTGAAATGCGTAACTCCGGTGCTCAACACGCGCCGGCTTTTGTTGCGCGCGATCCGCAACATCAAGGCGGGCGACAACGCCAAAATCTCCTGGCAGGACGATAAATTTCTGGGAAAAGGCTCGCTTTACCCGCACTGGAGCGAATATTTGAACAACCTGTTTTTTGCCGACGGCGCGTATCACAACGCCAGCGCAATCGAGGATTATATCAACGAGGAAACCGTGATCGAGGAGCCCGGCCGCTCCGTACTGGCGGACGCAATCCCCGGCATTCTGGTTTCGCTGGGCTTTCTGGGCACGTTGATCGGCCTTTCCACAGGCCTGGCCAATTTCAGCATGGAAGACTCCTCAGCGGTGCAGATTTCCATCGAAACGCTGATCCCCAGCATGCGCTACGCGTTCATGACGTCGATCTTCGGCGTGATCGGCTCCATCTTTTTCACCATGATCGTGCGCATGACCAACGGCTTTGCCAGCCATGCGCTCACGGAATTCTATTCCGCCATGAAGGGCCGCGCGGGCGTGCTCTCCGTCGATCCCATGACGCAGGTCGCCATCTATCAGCAGGAGCAGACGGCCCTGATTCAAAAGCTCGAGCGCGAGCTGAGCGCTTCCATTGAGGCGGGGATCCGTCCCCTGCAAAAGAGCCTCAACGAATTCATGAGCGTTTCCACCAGCGAACAGATGCGCTTCCTCAACGCCGTGGTGGAACGCTTTGTGGACCAGATGGATCAGTCGCTCAAGGGGCAATTGCGCAATTTCGCCGTCACGCTGGATGAAACCTGCCGCCACCACGAGGAGGTGCAGGAGAGCTACAAGGCGAACCTGGCCCAGCTTGAGCGCATGGCGCGCGAAATCGCCCAGTATGAAAAGCTGTCTGACCAGATGGTTGGCAAGCTGGACGGGTACCTCAACCGCCTGAGCGCGGCGCAATCCCGCCTGGAGGACAGCTACCGCCGCGTGAGCTCCAGCGTGGAGCAGATGGAGGGCGTGGCGCAAAAGCAGAACAACTACCTGCAAACCGTCACCGCCGCGCAGACGGAAATTTCCAAGGCAGCCACGCTCTTCCAGCAGGCGAGCGAAAAATACACGGCCCTGTTCAGCGAGAATTTCCAAAAATCCACGCAGGCGATCCTCAAGGCGTCCTCGAACATGGACACCAGCGCCAAGGCGATGGATGCGGGCGCGAAATCCCTGGAAAGCGCGCACAAAGCGCTGGTGGGGCAAATCAACAAAGACCTGCGCGAAACGCTGGAAATCTTCGATCAAAACATGCAGCACATCGTCAACCAGCTGGGCGTGGCGGTGAACGAAATCTCTTCTTCTGTGGAGAACCTGCCGCGCGCGGTGGGCGGTACGGCTCGCGTGTTCGAGCAGCAGCTCAACGAGATGATCGCCACTTTGCAGCGCGCGCAGGCGGCGCTGGACGATGCCGTTGCCCGCATGCGCTGAGGCGGGAGGTGACGGACGATGCGCAAATCGATGCGTGGAAAGCGCAGGAGCGGCGAGGACAAGAGCTTCTGGCTGTGCTTTTCCGATTTGATGAGCACCCTGGTGCTGGTGCTGGTGCTCATCATGTTTTACAGCCTTTATCTGCATTTCGACACGATGGAAGAGGCTACGGCGCGCCTTTTGCAGACCGAGCAATCCCTGGCCGACCGGGAAAGCGAGCTGGCCGCGCAGGATGAGGAACTGCGCATCAGCAATATGCAGCTCATTGAGCGCGAGGCCGCGCTGAACGAGGCGCTGGCGGAGCTGGAACAGGCGCAGCTGGAACTGCAGGCCTCGCAGCTGAGCGCGCAGGAGCGCGAAGAACTGCTGGCCGCCCTGCAGGCGCAGCTGGATGGGCAGCAGGAGCAGCTGGAAGACCAGCAGGCGCAACTGGAGGATCTGATCGGCGTGCGTTCCCGCATCATTGTGGAACTGGCCGGCGCGCTGAGCGAGGCGAACGTGCAGGTGGACACGGATGAAAACACGGGCGCCATCCGCCTTTCCAGCGAGGTGCTCTTCAATGTGGGCCAGGCTGTGCTCAAGCCGGAAGGCGAGCGCTTTTTGCAGCGGTTCATCCCCGTATATATGGACGTGCTGCTTTCCGAGGAATATGCGGACTCCGTGAGCGAAATCATCATCGAGGGGCACACGGATTCCACGGGCACCTATATTGAAAATATGGAACTTTCGCAAAACCGCGCGCGCGCCGTGCTGCAATACATCCTCAGCAGCGAATTCACGCAACTTTCCTACAGCGAAAAGCAGGCCCTGCGCGAAGTGGTGACGGTGAACGGCCGCTCGTCCAGCGACCCGGTTCTGGACGCGAACGGGCTGGAAGATATGGACGCTTCGCGCCGGGTGGAATTCAAATTCCGCCTGCACGACGAAACCATGATCCAGCAAATGCAGGAGCTGCTGGACAGCTTCAGTTCCGCCGGGGAGGAAACCGCGGACAGCGCGGAATGAATATGATGGACAGGGGCGGCCCGGGATCGGGCGGCCCCGTCTTATGATGGAGGGACATCCTGTGCAAATTGTTCGGCCAAGGCTGGAAGCGTTGCGCGAACCCATGGGCGTGGACGAGCCGCGCCCGCGGTTCAGCTGGCAGTTGCGCTCGCAGGAGCGCGCGACGGCGCAATCCGCCTATCGAATTGAGGTGTACGCGGGCGACGAAAAGGTGTGGGATAGCGGCAAAGTGGTTTCGCGCCAGAATTCGCAGGTGGAATATGCGGGCGCGCCGCTCAAGCCGCGCACGCAATACTGGTGGCGCGTGCGCGTATGGGATGAACGCGGCCTGGACGCGGGCACCAGCCGCGTAGCGCATTTTGAAACGGGCCTGATGGGCAAGTGGCGCGCGCGCTGGATTGCGCATCCCAAGCCCTATGAGCCGGGCAAGCCCCTGGGCGCGGTGCGCTTTTCGCGCGCGTTTGAGGCGCGCGGCGGCATCGAAAGCGCGCGGCTCTACGTGAGCGCGCTGGGCGCTTATGCGGTTTCCTGCAATGGTGGGCGCGTGCATGCCGCCCGCCTGTGCCCCGGGCCCACGAGCACCAAGCGGCGCGTCCATTATCAGGCGTACGACGTAACGCCCTTCCTGCGCGAAGGGCGCAATGAGATCCAGGCGGACGTGGCGGGCGGCTGGTACACCGGGGCTTACGCGCACGCGCTGTGCGCGGAAAAGTGCGGCCGCCGGCAGGCGTTCATCGCGCAGCTGTACATCCGCTATGCGTCCGGCGAGGAAGACGCCATCATGACGGACGCGCATTGGCAGGCAGACGACAGCGGCCCCTATCGCATGGCCGATCTGGCCATGGGCGCGCGGTACGACGCCACGCTGGAACCCAACCATCCGGTGAACGTGATTCTGCCCAGCATTCCCAAAACGCTCCTCACCTGGCAGGCAGCGCAGCCAATCGTTTTCCGCGAGGAAATCGGCGCGCAAAAGCTGTGGCATGCGCCCAATGGCGACCTGCTGGTGGATTTTGGGCAGAACATCGCGGGCGTAGCCCGCTTTACCGTGCGCGGCGAACGCGGCCGCGAAGTGGCCTACGATTGCGCGGAAGCGCTCGACGCGCAGGGCAATTTTTATCGCGAAAACTACCGCTCTGCGCGGGCGGAAGTGCGGTATGTGCTTTCCGGCGCGGGCGAAGAGACCTTCACCCCCGATTTTACCTATATGGGCTTCCGCTATATCCGGCTCAAAAACTGGCCGGAAGGCGCGAAGTGCGAGGATTTCACCGCCCTTACCCTGCGCACGGATCTGGAGGAAAACGCGGGCTTCGAGTGCTCGGACGAGCGCGTGAACCAGCTCTATCACAACGCGCTGTGGACGCTGCGCTCCAACCTGCTGGGCGTGCTCACAGATGCGCCCGAGCGCGACGAACGCTTTGGCTGGACGAGCAATTACCTTGCGCTGTCCAACACGCTGTGCCTGCAGGCAAACGCGGCGGCCATGCTTTCCGATTGGCTGCGCGACCTGGCGATTGAGCAGCGGGACAACGGCGCGATCCCCTGCGCGATCCCCAACTGCCTGAGCGACGACCTTTCCGGCTCGGCGCTCAGCGACGACGCGGTGGTAACGGTGCCCTGGGCGCTATACAAGACCTATGGCGACGTACGCATGCTGGAGCGGCACTATCCCTGCATCAAAAAATGGATTGGCTTTATCTCCTCCCGCGTGCGCGACGGGCTCTGGCCCGTAGACTATCAATATGGCGACTGGCTGGCGCTGGACGCCCGCGCGAACAGCTGCATCGGCGTGACGGACGTATCCCTCATCGCCTCCGCAGCCTATGCCCGGGCGGCGGATCTGGCCGCGCGCATTGCCGACGTGCTGGACCGCGATTTCGACGCCCGCGCGTTCCGCGCCCTGCACAAGAAGATCAAGCGCGCTTACCAGCGCGAATTCATCACGGCCACGGGCCGTCTGGCGGTGAACACGCAAACCGCGCATATCCTGACGCTGCGCTTTGACCTGTGCGAGGAGGAGCACCGCGACCGCATTGCCAACGACCTTTTCCGCCTGATCGAAGAAAACGGCGATTGCCTCACCACCGGTAGCGCGGGCACGCCTTCCGTGTTGCCGCTGCTCACGAGCCTGGGCCGGCACGATCTGGCGGCGCGCGTGCTGTTCCGGGACGATATGCCTTCCTGGTTGTACGCGGTGCGGCATGGCGCGACCACCATCTGGGAGCGCTGGGACGGCATCGCGCCGGATGGTTCGTTCGCCAACCCGGAATTCAATTCCTTCAATCACCCGCTGGGCAGCTGCATCATCGAATGGCTGGTGTCCTGTGTGGCGGGCATCGGCTTCTATCGCAGCCCCATGTACGCGGATATCCTCCTGCACCCGCGCTTCACCGAGGGCATGAGCTTTGCCTCCGGCTGGCACAGAACGCCTTATGGCGTGATCCGCTGCGGCTGGCGGCTTTCCGGTGTGGAAGCGCAGGTGGAAGTTTCCGTGCCCGTGAGCTGCGAGGCGCTGGTGATCCTGGAAAACGCCTCTCTGAGCGGTGTGCGCGAAAAAGACGGCGACCTGCTCCGTTCGGTGGGCGTAAAGCGCGCCTGGCAGTCGGACAACGACGTGTTTGTGCGCGTGGACGCGGGCAATTATGAATTCTTCTGGCACTTTGAACTGTGAGCCGAAAGGAGGAGCGCGTTCCATGCAGGCCATCGCGCGCGTATATACGGATTTCCCCAGCAAATTTGGCGTGCCCCGGCAAAGCGGCGTGACGGGTTTGCGCGGCGAAGTGGTGTTTGAGCCGCCGTTCCGCCATCCGGATGCGGTTCGCGGGTTGGAGGCGTTTTCACACATCTGGCTGATCTGGCAATTTTCCCTCGCGCAGCGCGAGGGCTGGTCGGCCACGGTGCGCCCGCCCCGCCTGGGCGGGAATGTGCGGGTGGGCGTGTTCGCTTCCCGCTCGCCCTTCCGGCCAAATCCCATCGGCCTTTCTTCCGTTCGCCTGGAGGGCATTGAAACGCGCGGCGCGCAGGGGCCCGTGCTGCTGATCTCGGGCGTAGATATGGTGGATGGCACGCCGGTATACGATATCAAGCCCTATCTGCGCGCGGACGCGCACATGGACGCGCGCGAAGGTTTTTCCGGCCCGGCGCGCGAGCACGCGCTGCGGGTGGATTTCCCGCCCGATCTGCTGTCGCGCATTCCGGAAGGACTGCGCGCCGGGCTGCTCGAAGCGCTGCGGCAGGATCCCCGCCCTTCCTATCAGGAGGATCCCTCCCGCCTGTACGGCATGCCCTTCGCGGGGCAGGACGTGCGCTTCACCGTGGAGGGGGACGTGCTCACCGTGCGCGAAATCGGCGCGATCCCCGGGCCGCCAATACAGGGAGTGTGAAAATACCATGGATAAGTGGGATGAACGGTTTATGCAAACAGCGCGGCTGGTAGCCACCTGGGCCAGCTGCTATCAGGCCGAGCGTAAAATCGGCGCGGTCATCGTGAAAAACAAGCGCATTATGACCACGGGATACAACGGCGCGCCCGCCGGGGTAAAAACCTGCCAGGAGCGCGGCGAATGTATGCGCCGCATCTGGAACATCCAGTCCGGCACGCGGCAGGAATTCTGCTACGCCATCCATGCGGAGCAGAACGCCATCATCCAGGCGGCGCGGCTGGGCGTTTCCATCGATGGCGGCACGCTGTACTGCACGCACCAGCCCTGCGCCGTATGCGCCAAAATGATCGTGAACGCGGGTATCGTGCGCGTGGTATATGAACAGGGGTATCCGGATGAATTCGCCGTGCAGATGATGAAAGAGGGCGGTGTGGAGCTTTGCCGGTTTGGGGAGATGACCTAGCGCTCGCCCGGGCGATTGCCGAAAAGGCGCGCAGCTGCGGCGGGCGGGCATACTTCGTGGGCGGCTATGTGCGCGACGCGGCCCTGGGCGTGCAGAGCAAGGATGTGGATCTGGAAGTATATGGCCTCGCGCCCGGGGCGCTCTTTAATCTGCTGGGCGAATTGGGCGAACCATACGAAAAGGGCGCGGCCTTTCGCGTCTTTGGGTTGCGGCATTCCGGCATCGACGTGGCCATGCCGCGCAGCGAAAGCCGCACCGGCGCGGGGCACCGGGATTTTGCCGTGGCGGTGGATCCATTTTTGCCGCCGTGCATTGCCGCCAGCCGCCGCGATTTTACCATCAACGCCATGATGATGGACGTGCTCACCGGCGAAATTTTGGATTTTTTTGGCGGGCGGCACGATCTTAAGAACCATGTGATCCGGCATGTGAACGATGCGAGCTTTGCCGACGACGCGTTGCGCGCCTATCGCGCCGCGCAGTTTGCCGCGCGGCTGGAGGCATCTGTCGCGCCCGAAACCGTCGCGCTCATCCGGCGGATGGATGTGAGCGCGCTTTCGCGCGAGCGCGTGTTCGACGAAATGAAAAAAGCGCTCCTGCGCGCGGAGCGCCCCAGCGGCTATTTTTTTTGGCTGCGGGAATTCGGCCTGCTGCCGGAACCGCTGCTCGCCCTGGCGCGCACGCCGCAAAATCCGCGCTTCCACCCGGAAGGCGATGTCTTTGCGCACACTTTGCAGGTGCTCGACCGCGCGGCCGCCCTGCGCGAGCGCGCCACCTTCCCGCTCTATTTCATGCTCGCCGCCCTCTGCCACGACATCGGCAAGCCCGCCGTCACCGCCGTGCGCAACGGGCGCATCGTCGCCTACCGCCACGAAGAGGCGGGCGTTCCCATCGCGCGCGCCTTTTTGGAAACGCTGACGGACGAAACCGCGCTGCTGCGCTATGGGGAAAACATGGTGCTTTTGCACATGCGGCCCAACCGGCTCGCGCAGGATGGCTCGCGCAAAAAGTCCACGCGCCGCATGTTTGATGAATCCGTCTGCCCCGAAGATCTGATCCTGCTATCCATCGCGGACGCGGGCAGCGCCGCGCACGAAGCGTTTTTGCGGGAACGGCTGGAGGACTACCGCGCCGTTTTGCGCCTACCCATGGTTACGGGCCGCGATTTGATTGCGGCAGGTATCCCCCCCGGGCCGCATATGTCCGCGCTCCTCGCCCGCGCCCGCGCGCTGCACTTCGCTGATCTCCCCCGGAAAGCCGTGCTCGATACGCTGCTGCGCGAATACCGGACAGCTGCGCCAGAGCCATAAATGTTCCTCCGAAAATGGCGTTCGCCGGAGCGACGCCCCATCCGCACTTTTGAATGGACTCAATATCGGGCGAAAAACGGGGCTGCTCCCTTTTACGGGAGCGGCCCCATCGCAGTTTCATCTCCGGGCTTCTTCCATGGCGATTTCCTGCCAGCGCCAGAGGTTTTGCGGGCGGTGGCAGACTGTGCTGATGTCCTTCAGAATGATTTCCAGGCACACGTCGTGCTCGCGCGCGGCGCGGATGGTGCGGCGCAAATCGGCGCGGATGGCGTCCTCATCCAGGGATGGCGTGGCGAGGAAGGCGGGCGAGGGCTTGTTGCTCATCACATAGCGCTTGCGGTCCAAATTGGCGGCAAAGCGCTCGCGGTCGCTCCAGGGGCTGCAGGAGATCTTGCGCACCCTGGGCAGTTTTTCGATGATGTCCAGCCTATCGTCCAGCCTGTCGCAGCAGCCGTAATAGATCGCGCCAAAGAGCGGGAACACCCGCTGCATATACGCCACTTCGAACTCGTCCGTGATGGCGGGCGAAACCGAGGTGAACAGCTGGGCCAGGCCGAAGGCCCAGGCGTTGGCCGAAACCGCCTGTTCACTGGCGGGCAGGTCTTCCAAATAGGTGTGCGAGCAGTGGCAAATGTGCGAATGGATGTCAAAAGCCTGCAACGCGTTGAGCTGGCCCACCATATCGATCAGGCCGCGCGTCAGCTTTTCCATCAGTTGGTGCATCATTTCCGGCCGGTCCATCAGCTCGATATAGCAGTTCTCCACACCCATCCACATGCTGATGGAATCCCAGATGCCCAGGTGCATGGTCATGCCCACCATGTGGAAGGGAAGGATGCCCTCGAACACGCGCCGCGCCGTTTCCACGATGGCCGCTTCTTCCGCCGCGTCGAGCGTGATCCGGGGCGTGTGCAGCTTTTCAATGTCCTCCGGATCGCAAATCTGGTTGACAAAGCGATGGCTCTTGACCGCGGTTTCGGGCGAAGAAACGGCCAGCGTTTCTTCCACCTCAATGCCCCATCCCGTGCTGCGAAGGGGGCGCGGCAGGCAGATATAGGGATCGAGCACCATGTCCGCGGGCATATGCCGCCATTTATAGAGCGTTTGCCGCAGGCCGGTCTCCACGCCGCGCCAATAGGGATCGCGCACCTGGCAAACCAGGCTGCCATCCACATCCATTTCCTCCCAGGGAATCTGGTCGATCAAAACGAGCGGCCGTTCGCCGCGCAGGTGGTTGAGATTCAACCAGCGCTGCCTGCGCTCGCGCTGCCCGCTTTGGCTGGCGGCCTGCGCGTATTCGCTGGCGAGTTGGCGCAACACGGCGATTTCCGATGGATTCAGCATACAGTATCCCTCCGATGCACGTTGATGCACGCGGGCGCGAAAATCTCCGCGCGCGCCTCGCCATTTTCGCGCCAGAGCCGTGCGCGCAGCACGCCCTGCGGGGTTTCGAGGCTGCCGGAAAGCGCGTTTATGCCCTCGGGCAGGTACGGATCGAACACGATTTCCCGCCAGGCGCAGCTGCCTTCCGCCTGCCGGAGGCCCAATAGATACTGAAACAGATAGCGCACCGGCGCGCCGAACATCGGATGGCTGTAGCTGCGGCCCCCGTGCCAGTATTCATACAGCGTGGTCGCGCCCGTGAGCCGCATGTGCCCATAGGAGGACGCGCCGCAGCTGGTGAGCAGCTTCGCGGCCAGCGCCTTGTGCCCGCGCTCAAACAGCACCCGCGTGACGATGTCCGTGCCGAAAATGCCCGTATCGTATTCGCCCAGGGCCGCGTAGCGCTGCGCGATGTGCTCCAGCGTGCGCGCGTCGCCCAGGCCCAAATCGACCATAAAAGCGTTCGCGCCCTGCGCGTTTTCGGCAAAATCGCCGGTTTGCGGATCGTAATAGCGCTGGTACAGCGCTTTTTCCCGCCCGGCAATGCGTTCTTTCAGCAGTGCTCGCTCGCCATCGATGCCCAGGATTTCCGCAATTGCGCAGGCCTGGCGCAGGGAGCGGATGTAGAAATACGTATTCACCAGCGGCTCGGGAATGCGCGGCTTACCCGGCATGCACCAATCTCCCAGGCACCACAGGCCCGGCTTATCGGAAGTGACGAGCCCGCCTTCGCTGTGGGCCTCCAGCGAATCGAACCAGCGCAGCATTTGCGGATACATTTCGCGCATGGGTTGCGCGTCGCCAAACTGGCGGTAATATTGATAGGGCACCTGCACAATGGCGCAGCCCCAGCCGCCCGGGCCGCCGCCGCAGCGCGTGTAAGGCGCGGTGTATTGCATGTGGCCGGTCTTTCGATCCTGGCAATCGGCAATATCGCGCAGCCATTTGCGGTAAAAATCCCGGCTGCCGAGGAGCATCATGCCCGCTTCGCACACGAGTTGCCCATCGCCCGTGTACCCCCGTCGCTCCAGATGCGGGCAGTCCGAAGGGATGCCTGCGTGCATGTTTGCCAGCTGTGTGCGCAAAAACGCGTCGTACAGCCACTGCAGCGTGGGCTCTGGCGCGTGGAAGGTGGAAGTTGCGGGCACCTTGCTGTGAATCACTTCGCAACAAAGCACCTGCGCCGGGCCCTGCACGCTGAAATAGCGGTAGCCATACCAGGTGCCGATGGCGCGCAGCGTGCGCGGCTCCCGGATATGGAAAATGGCCTTCTGCCCATGGTGGTGCTCCGGATCGGGCAGGCCATCCGCGCCAAGCGCTTCGCTGAAAATCACGGTAATTGTGCCCGGCTCGGTGCCCAGCAGCACCGGCGTGCCGGTGACGTTTTCCCCCTGGTCGTACACCGAAAGGCCATCGCGCTGGTGCAGGAGCCTGGGCGCAATGCGGCGCTCCACCCCGTCGGCCGGGCAATCCTGCCAGAGATGCTCGCAAGCGAAGGGTTCCAGCGCCCGCACGCGTTCCCATGCGCCCAGCGGGCGGGTGTAATCCTGCGTTTCGCCCCGGAACAGATCGAACGCCGTGATCTCGCTTTCGCGGCAAACCACCGTGTCCGGCCCGGAAAGCAGCGTGTGCGCGCCGTTTTCATCCTCGTATTCCAGCGCGAAGCACAACCGCGGCCGGCCATAAGCGGCGCTCTGATCCCCGCCAACCCATGTGGGTTGCGCGTACCAGCCGGGCGTTACGTGGACCAAAAGCGTATTTTGCCCGGGCACGAGCAGCGCGCTCACATCGTAGGAGAGGCCGTAAATCCGGTGGCCAAATTCCTCGTCAAACGGCGCACCGTCAAAAAGAAATTCCCGTTTTTCATAATCCGACCACACGGGCACAAACATGTCTTCGCTCACGGGCCGGCCGTTGAGCGTGGCCGAAAAGAAGCCCAGTCCGCTGATGCGCAACCGGCCAGAAAGCGCGGATGCGCAATCGAATTGCGCCTGAAAATAGGGCGCCGTCATTTCGCGCGCGGGCGTTACCCATTGCGCCTGCAAAAACATCTGGGAATGGTTCATGCTATCCCTCCGTCGCCTTGCGTTGTGCGCCATCCCGGCGCTTTGTACATCCACATTATAGCAAACGGCGCGGGGAAAATCAATGGGAGCGCAGGCGCTACACCACAATCCTGGGCAGCCGGGCGCCCAGGCGACTGAGCCATTCATTGGTGATGGTGTTCCCGGCTTCGCTCAGATCATAGGCGGCAATTTCCTGCCCGCCCGAGCGCCCGATCACCACCGCAGCATCGCCGCGCCGCGCTTCCGGAATATCCGTCACATCCACCAGCGTTTGATCCATGCACACGCGGCCCACGATGGGCGCTTTCCTGCCGTGCAGCAGCACATGCCCCCTGCCGCAGGACAAATCGCGCGGCAAACCGTCGGCATAGCCAATGGACAGCACGGCAATGGTTCGTTCGCCGTGCGCGGCGTATTCCAGGCCATATCCGGCGCGCTCGCCATCGCGCAGCGATTTCAACAGGGCGACGCGCGCTTTTAGCGAGAGCACCGGCGCGAGCGGCAATGGATGGCGCACAAAATCGTTCCGCCCGCTCAGAAGGCCGTACAGCGCGATACCTGCCCGGGCATAGTCCCCGCCCAGCTGCGGATAATTCAACAGCCCATAGCTGGCCAGCAGATGCCGCTTTGCGCAGCGCCAGCCGTGCCCTTCCAGCGCGCGTATGGCATCTGCAAACGCGCACGCCTGCGCAAGCGTATATGCGGCGGCCTCAGGATCCGCGCTATCCGCAGCGCAAAGGTGCGTGAACGCGCCGGTCGCCCGCAACCGCTTGCTCCGCAACACCTCGCACAGCGCGTCCATCTGTTCCCAGCGCTCGCCGCAGCGGTGCATGCCCGTATCGATGGCGAGATGCGTCTGAACGCCCCGGCCAAAATGCGCCAGCATTTTCGCGTATTCGCAATCGATAGCGGCTTGCGTCAGATCCCAGGCCGGGAGAAGCGCGAAATCCTCCGGCGGCGTATAGCCCAAAACCAGGATCAGGCCCTCCACGCCGCCCTGGCGCAGCTCCATCCCCTCCCCCACCGTAGCCACGCAAAACGCCCGCACGCCCAGGCGGTTCAATTCCCGGGCCACGGGCAGCGCGCCATGCCCATAGGCGTTGGCCTTGAGGGCGGGCATCAATTCGCAGCGCGGAGGAAGCAACGTGCGCAGCGCCGCCACATTCTGCCGCAAAGCGTCGCGCCGGATCTCAATCCACGCCCGCCCCGTGTCTTGCGCCCGGTTCATGCGCCTCTCTCCTTTTTGAGGATTCTGGCCGCGCAAGGAACCACGGTGCTGCCATCCGGCACATCGGTATGCACGACGGCGCCTGCGCCGATCTTCACATCGCTGCCAATTGTGATGCCGCCCACCAGAATGGCGCCCGCGCCGATCAGGCAACGGTCGCCAATGCGCGGCGCGGCGCGGCCGGTTTCGCCGATCGTGACATTCTGATAAATGCAGCAATCGCGGCCGATGCTGGCAAAGCGGGAGATATAAACGCCATGCAGGCCGTGCGGGAGCCGCGGCCGCCCGCCAAACGCCGCCTCTATGCCCACATAACCGCCGTGGCGGTGCGCCATGCGGCTGAGAAACAGGGTTTGCACGTCGCGCAGCCACTTCCGCTTTGTGCGGCTGCGCCAGAAAAACAAGCGCCAGAAGGCATTCAGATTGTCCCCGCGGGAATAGTCCACCAGCCATTGCCGCAAAACTCACACCTCCCCGCAGTCCGCGCCGCAGCGCAGGGCCAGATCGATGGCGGCGGTCAACACCTGTTTCAGGCTCCAGCCCGCCGCCTGCATCATGCGGGGGAAACGGCTGTGGCTGGTAAAACCCGGAATGGTGTTGACCTCGTGAAACACGATTTCTCCCTCCGGCGTATAAAACAGGTCCACGCGGGCAAAGCCCTGGCAGGCCAAAATGCGGTAAACGCGCGCCGCCACCGCCCTGACGCGATCCGCCGCGCTGGCGGGAAGGCGGGCGGGCACGTGGACCCTGGCGGTTTTGAGCGTGTATTTCTCCGAAAAATCAAAAAATCCGCCCTGCAATTCGATTTCATCCACCTCTCCCAGCGCAAGCTCGCCGTTGCCCAGCACCGCGCATCCCACCTCGCGGCCGGGAATGGCCTCTTCCAGGAGCACGGTATCGTCGTGCGCAAAGGCGCGCTCCACGGCGGGCAACAAATCCCGCGCCATTTCCACCCGCGAAACGCCATAGGACGAACCGGAACGCACCGGCTTCACAAACAGGGGATACCCCAGCCCATCCGCCTCCTGCAAAACCTCCCGCGCGCAATACGGCCTCTGGTGGGAAAAAGACCGCGGCACGCGGATGCCTTCCGCCTGCACCAGTTTGTGCGCGCGGGCCTTGTCCATGCACAGCGCGGAGGCCAGCACGCCGCAGCCGACGAGCGGCACGCCCGCGAGCGCGAACAGGCCCTGTACTGTGCCGTCTTCGCCATCCTTGCCGTGCAGCACGGGAAACGCCGCGTCCACGGCGATTCCACGGGGCGCGCCGTCCTCCAGCGAAAGCAGCGCCGGGCCGCCGCGGCTGGGCGAAAGGACAACCGGCGCACAAAATTCATCCCTTTGCCAGGCATCATCGCGCACGGCCTGAACCGGCCCCCGGTAAAGGTACCACCCGCCTTGCCTCGCAATGCCGATGGGAACGGCTTCAAAGCGCTCCCGATTGAAGTGTTCAAGGACGGAAGCGGCAGATTGCAGCGAAACGCCGTATTCTGTAGAATGGCCGCCAAAAAGGACGGCGACGCGCTTTTTCTCAGGCATGGGACCGCCTCCCATCCGGCAAAACGGGGACGCCATCCGGCAGCGGATAGCCAATGCGGCAACGGTTGCGGTACAGCACGCGGGATACGAGAACCTTGCCGGTTTCCCGCTCGACGCAGTCCCGCACGACGTCCACTTCTTCCCAGATGCCATCTTTTCTTTGGCAATACGAAAGGTTCCCGTTGCGCACGCGGATTTCAACTTCTGGCGCGGCGTCGCAACGCACGCTGCCGGTGATTTCCGCCGCACTGAAAGAAAGGGCGATCTGATACGCATGAGCGGTTTCGTTGCGCACCTTCAAATCCAGCCATCCTTCATACACTGTGGCGTCCACGCCCAGCGGCGCGTCGCTGGGCGGCTCGGGGAAGTCCTTTTTGGCGTGCCCATGCCGTTCTACGATGGTCAACGGCGTGTGCAAAAACAACCAAAAGAGCAAATTGCTCAGTTGGCACAATCCGCCGCCACGCGCGGTTTGCAGCCTGCCATCCAACTCGGTCAGCGCGCTTTTGTAAGGCGTCACGCTGTCCGCGTGCCGCACCAGTTGCCAGAAGGAAAACGTTTCGCCCGGGCCAATCGCCACGCCTTCCAGTCGCGCGGCGGCCAGCTTCAAATTGAATACTTTATTTTGCTGATACCGCATATCAAAGCCGGTTTCGGCGTTGTACAGCGGACAGGTAGAAGAAAACACCTCATACGGAAGCGCTCTATCCAACTTTGCCTTCGCGTAGCGGTTGCCATCCCGCCGCATTTTCTCATAAAAGCAAAAGATGCGCTGCCGCCTGCGCAAAGGCAAAAGCCAGGGAAAAATTTGCGTAACGCGGATTCTGCCCATGCCAATCCCCCATTTCGTCGCGATTTGCAGGGCATATTGTACCTCTTTTTGCCGCCGCGGTTTTGAGGAATTGCTTGAAAAAATCCTAAGCTTTTCTTGTTTTCGCGCGCATTCCGGTATAAAGCCTCAGGCCGCAAGCCGCGCTGGATCGGCTGTTGCCAAGCGACCAAAATTGTGATACAATGGCAACGCGAAGAGGATAGCGCAATCGCTTCCCGCCATAGAAAGGGGCAATTGTCGAGGCAGGGTGAATTGTATGAATAAACGAAATCTGAAAATGCGGCCGGTCGGCATCGAATATCTGGAGCAATACAACGCGCTGCTCCGGTATGTGTTCCAGGTGACGGATCAAGAGCTCAATTCGGTCGGCTGGCAGGAAAAGGAGATCATCCGCGCCAAGTTTCCCACGATGGAAAAGGCGGATGTGATCGGCTGGTTCGATAACGACAATTTGGTGTCGCAAGTGGCGGTTTATCCCATGCGGGTGCGGATTTTTGGCAAAACCTATGCCATGGGCGGCCTCACAGGCGTGGGCACCTATCCAGAATATTCCAATATGGGGCTCATGCACAAGCTGCTGGAACAGGCTCTGAAAAACATGCGGGAAAAGAAGCAATTCATTTGCTATCTGTATCCGTATTCCATCCCGTATTACCGGCGCAAGGGCTGGGAGATCATCTCAGACAAAATCTCCTACGAAATTAAGGACTATCAATTGCCCAAGAACCGGCAGGTTCCCGGCAGCGTGCGGCGGGTAAAGACGGACGGCGAAGAACTGAAAGAGACCTATGCCATCTTCGCGCAACACACGCATGGGGCCATCATTCGGGATGAACTGGCGTGGAACGAATATTGGCTGTGGGACAAAGACGATATTATGGCCGCGATCTATTACAACGAAAAAGAGGAGCCGGACGGATACATCATCTATTGGATCGAAAACGAAATATTCTATATCAAGGACATGATCTTCAACAATGAGGAAGCCCGCACCGGCTTGTGGAACTTCGTTTCAGCGCATTTTTCCATGATCGACCAGGTGGAGGGCAGCACCTACACGGATGAGCCCCTGGCCTTTTTGCTGGAAGACGCCAGCATCAAAGAGGTAATCTCGCCCTATTTTATGGGCCGGATTGTAGATTTCCCACAATTCGTGGCGGAATATCCCTTCAAGGCGTGCGGCACAGAGCGGGAATGGCGCTTTTCCATGACGGATCCGATCCTGGAATGCAACCAGGGTTCCTTTTTGCTGAAAATCGCGCCGGATGGCAGGGGAACGGCTGCGCCCATTGCGGAGCCATGCGCGGATAAAATCAGCATTCAAACGATGACGACCATGCTGATGGGCTACAAGCGCCCGGCTTACCTCGCCAAAATTGGCCGGCTCCAGGCATCGGAAGAAACCATCGGCATGCTCGAGGCGTCCATTGAGCAGCAGACGCCCTATATTTCGGATTATTTCTAAGCCCCAAATGGGGAGAATTTGCGCCTGCTCCCCTTTTCCCAGATGAATCGGGGCTGCGAAAAAACTTTTGCTGTTTTTTCGCAGCCCCGCAATCGCCATCATGGATGCTGAAACTCAATGGTGATATCGCCATTGTTGGCGGATAGCACGAGGGGCGTTCCATCCTCGCGCGGATGAGAAGCGAGGTTGCTATTCCCCTTTTTGATGGTGCAATCGATGGAGTACTCCTCATAACGGCCCCAAATCGCGCCCTGAATGCCGCCATTTTTGGCGGACAGCGAGATTGCGCCACCCGCGCGCAGGGTATCGAAAACGATGCTGCCCCCGTTCACCGACAGGCTAACGCTGCCATCCACAAAAAGGCTGGATACGGAAATATCCTCATTCGTGGTGGAGATGCGGATCGAACCAGCCATTCCCAGCGGCAATTCCAGCGTCACAGTACGGTCGCTTACCGGCGCCTGTAAGCCGAAAAACTGGTACCATTTCCGGTTGCTTTCGCTCGAAACCGTCAGGCATCCCCCGTCATTTTCTACGCGGTAAAACTCGCTCTCACTTTCGGCGTAGCGGATGTGGATCTGATCGTCCGCGGACTCCATTACGACAACCTTTCTATCGCGCAGGTCAAGGTCGATCTGCGAAATTTGCGCTGCTTCCACGCTAAAATGCTTCTCTTCAAACGCTTCGCTGGCAAACCCTGCCACCTGCGAAAGGCAAAGCGCCAGCACCAGGATACTCCAAAAAACTTTCTTCACAAAAATCCCTCCGTTTCTTTTGCGCACAGGGTTGCCTGGCAACCCGTCCTGTGCTAGAATAGAGTATAAACCTTTGTGTAACACAAAAGTCAATGGGGATGATGGGATGGAAAAATATTTTACAATCGGCGAAGCGGCGAAAGAGGCCCATGTAACGGCAGAAACGTTGCGGCACTATGACCGCATCGGCCTGGTTGCGCCCTCCAGGCGGGAAGAAAACACCGGCTACCGCTATTACACGCAGGAGGATATCGTGCGCCTGCACACGGTGCGTGCGTTGCAGCAGATGGATCTGCCGCTGAAAAAGATCCGCGAGGTGTTGCAGGAAAACGACCTGCGCGCGGTGATCGCCTTTTTGGACGAGGCAGAAAAGCGGCTGGCAGACAAAATTGCCATGCTCCAGCGCGGGAAAGAGAAAATTGGCCTGGCACGCGCGAGCTATGCGGAGAAGCTGCGCCAGCGGGAAAGCGCGCAGGCCGCCATCGTGCGGGTGCGGGAGTTCCCCCCGCGCGCGATCCTGGTTTCAAACTCGCTGGAAACGGCGACCGTCGATACCCTGTTCGATTACCTGCGCCATTTCTACGATGCGCTGGCCCCCTCGGAAAGGGAAGCGTTCGCCTTTGAAGACGCGGCGGGCATCCTGCGCAAAAGCGGCAAATCGCGGATGTTCGCGGTGTGCGTACGGTATGTGCCAAACGAAGCGGTGGAAATTTTGCCCGCTGGCCGCTATCTGTGCGCAGATTGCACAGAAGACAACAAAGACGAGGTGGTGGAGCGGCTGATGCGGGAGGCGGATGCGCAATGGGGCGCGCGCCCGCAATTCGCCGTGCTGATGGTTTTCCTTTCCGGCGTGCTGCAATGGAGCTATCAGGCGCAAGTCTATACCGGCGATGCGGGCGCGCGGGGGAATTCCAGCGGAAATGTGGATGCGCCGCGCAAAAAGTTACCGGAGAACGGTTGAAACCTTTGCGGCTTCGTGTTACAATAAAAACCATCCTGGAAGCGCGCGCCAGGCAACCGCCCGGGGCCTTGCTTTCCGGCTTTGCATTCCGCGAGAAAAAATGGAGGTTGATTCCACATGAGAATTGGCGTAAGTTCCTATAGCTTTTCCCAGGCCATGCAGGACGGGCGCATGACAATTCTGGACGTGATCCCCACGGCCAAGGGCATGGGCTACGAGGGCGTGGAAATCGTGAAATTCTGCTCGGATGAGGATATGCGCGCCTACGCGCCCAAGCTGGCGGCGCAATCCAAAGAATTCGAGATGCCCATCATCGCATACATGACCGGCGCGGATTTCCTGGCGAACGATCTGAACGCGCAGGTGGAAACGCTGAAAAAAGAAGTGGAAATTGCGGCAACGCTGGGCGCGCACCGCATGCGGCACGACGCGACCGGCGGCAAGGACGCCAGCGGCAGGGCGTATACCTGGGAAGAAGCGCTGCCCATCCTGGCCGAAGGCTATGGCCGCGTGACGGAGTATGCCATGGGGCTGGGCATCAATACCATGATTGAAAACCACGGCTATTTCGCGCAGGACGCTCTGCGCGTGAAATCGCTGATCGAAGCGGTGGGGAACCGCAATTTCGGCTGGCTGGTGGACATGGGCAACTTTATGTGCGCGGATGAAAAGCCGGTTGAATCCGTAGCGATTGCCGCGCCCCTGGCGGCGCACGCGCACGCCAAGGATTTCCATTTTAAGGCCAAGGGCGAATACGTGCCCAAGCGCGGCTGGTTCTCCACGCGCGGGGGCGATTTCCTGCGCGGCGCGATGGTCGGCCATGGCGTGGTGAACGTGCCCGAATGCCTGAAGCTTTTGAAAAAGGCTGGCTACGACGGCTGGCTGAGCGTGGAATTTGAGGGCATGGAAGATTGCCTGATGGCCCTGAAATACAATCTGGAAACGCTGAGGGAATTGGTATGACGAGAGAGGAAACCCTGGCGCTGCTCAATGCGGATGCGCCGGTTGCGCTGAAAAATCTGCAACAGCTCGTGGCGGAAAATCCCTTTCCGCCCAAGGGCACGGATGTCAACAACCACATCCACACCACATATTCGTTTTCGCCCTATTCGCCCACGGCAGCGGTGTATTTCGCGCGCATGGCGGGGCTTGCCACCTGCGGCCTGATGGATCACGATTCCATCGCCGGGGCGGAGGAATTCCTCGCGGCGGCGCAGGCCATTGGCATGGGCGCGACCATCGGCATCGAGTGCCGCGTCAGTTTTGCCAATTCGCCTTTTGCCAGCAGGCGCATCAACAACCCGGATCAGGATGGGATTGTGTACATGGCGCTGCATGGCGTGCCGCACACGCAGACCGGCCGGGTGAACGAGTTCTTCGCCCCCTACCGCGCACGGCGCAATGTGCGCAACGCGAAAATGGTCGCAGCGGTGAACGGCCTGATGGAAAAATATGGCGTCACGCTCGATTTTGAAAAGGACGTGCTCCCGCTTTCCAACGCGGCAAAGGGCGGCTCGGTGACGGAGCGGCATCTCTCCCGCGCGCTGTCCGAAAAGCTGCTCGCGCGGTATCCGGAGGGCGCGGCGCTGGTTCGCTTTCTGGAGGAGGACATGGGCTTCACCATTTCCGCCAAGGTGCGCGGCTATCTGATGGACGAGGCCAACCCATTCCGCATGTACGATTTGCTCGGCTTCATCAAGAGCGACGTCATCGGCAAGTTCTACATTCCGGCCACGGACGAATGCCCCGATGTGCGCAATGTGCTGGCCCTTTCGGAAGAAGTGGGCGCGATTTCGGCCTATGCCTATCTGGGCGATGTGGGCGATAGCGTCACCGGCGATAAGCGCGCGCAAAAGTTCGAAGACGATTATCTGGATGAACTTGTGCCCTTCCTCAAGGAACTGGGCTTCCGCGCGATTACGTATATGCCCTCGCGCAACACCATGGCGCAGCTCAATCGGGTGCGCAAGCTGTGCGAACAGTATGATCTGATGCAGATCAGCGGCGAGGATATCAATTCCCCGCGCCAGTCCTTTGTATGCGAAGCGCAGCGCGATCCAGCGTTTGCGCATTTGATCACGGCCACCTGGGCGCTCATCGCGCACGAGTGGCGCGCCACGGAAAACCCGGAAGACGGCCTGTTCAGCGCCAAAAGCGCAGCAAAATGGCCTTCGCTGGCGGAACGCCTGCAGGCGTTCGCGGCATTCGCAGCGCCAAAGGGATAAGCCCGCGGACGCAGGCGGCCTGCAAGGCGCAATACGAGGAGGATGCCTATGCCCGATATGCTGGTAAAGCTCTATAAGGTGAAGGAAGATCCCGCTCTGGAAGCCCGCCTGGCCGCGAACGGCATCCTGCTCAAGCGCGCCATCGCGCCGGACATCCAGCGCATCACAGGCTTTGTGCGGGAAAATTTTGGCGATGGCTGGGCCAACGAATGCCTGGCCGGAATTCTGCAAAATGGCTGCTGGATTGCCGTGAAAGACAAAAAAGTGGCCGGCTTTGCCTGCTTCGAAGCCACGCGCCCCAACTATTTTGGGCCCACCGGCGTGCTGGAATCCATGCGCGGCATGGGCATCGGCAAGGCGCTGCTTCTGCGCAGCCTGCTTTCCCTGCGCGAGCGCGGTTACGCCTATGCCATCATCGGCTGGGCGGGCCCCACGGCTTTTTATGAAAAGGCCGCGGGCGCCATACCCATCCCGGGCGAGGAAGGCGAATCCTATGGGGATATGGTGCAGCGATGAACGCATTTGCGCAGGCGCCAGAGCGTAAACTAAACCGCTCTGGCGCCTGCGCATTGATCAGCCTGCGATCGCAAAATTCTACCGATCTTTTCTGGTGCGCCTTCCGCGGGATTTAGGGGGGGCGGCAAATATTTGCTCAAACATCCGCCGGAGGCGCACTCTTCGCCAGAAATTTTCCTCCGCGCGCAAAAACGTTTGATCCCATTTTCTGCGATAGGGTTGGATATAGGTGCGCCAATACGCGTTTGGAACAGAAAAATGGTTGTCGCCTATCATATTGGGCAGGCAATGATAACTATCGAGCAAATCACGGGCTCTCTCAAAATTTTTCATTTCCAGAATCCGCAAAGATTCCATGCATAGCGCCAGCAGAAGATCATATATATGAGAATCCTTTACCATGCGATGCATCACATACACGTTGTTGTGATAAACATAGTTCCA
>DVJN01000116.1 GCA_018716755.1 Candidatus Alectryocaccomicrobium excrementavium | reverse complement strand
TGGATACTCGCCCTGTGCCTGCTGGCCATGGGCATTCCGGCCATGGCGGCCAGCAGCGCGCAGCCGCTGTTTACTGTGCCGGAGGATGCGATGGATAGCCTGATAGGCTTTGCGTATGATCAGCAGCAGGGCAAAATTTACGCCCTGGGCCATGAACAGCTTTACACGATGAACGAAGACGGCAGCGAGGTGCAGACCTGGGAAATCGCGCCTTACGACTTGGGCGAGAATGAAGGTAACGGCTATTTTAACGTGTCGGGAATCTGCTATTTGCAGGACGGCGTGTATGTGCTCGCCGGAGCCACCGTCTATGAGGATGACCAGAGTGACGCGCGCCTGCTGGATTATGGCCTGCATGCGCTGGCGTTTGACGAGGAAGCGGGCACGGTAAGCCTGGAGCTTGCCATGGCGATTGACGGTGAGAACTTCATCGAATATGAGGGGGACTACGCTTATGTGGCTACGCCCAGCCAGCCGGTGCAGATGGACGGCAAGCTATATGGCATGGCGTATATGATGAATGGCACCAGCCTGATTTGCCTCGACCCGGCGGCAGGTAGTGCGGAACTATTGGAAATGGACGATTCTACGCAGAGCATCCTCCCTTATAAAGAAGGAAAATTGCTGGCGGTGATCAATGAATATAGCGACTCCATGACCATGCGTGTAAACGTGTTGGATCCGGCCACGGGCGATATGGAGGAGCTGTTCGCGCTGGGCGAAGTGGCGAATATGTATCCCACGCCCGTCGGTTATGACGCGCAGAGCGACGCCTTCTATTATGAGGCCAACGGCGAACTGATGCGCGTGGTGGGCGCGGACGTGGAAGCGGCGGCTTCCGTGGCGGCCTGTCCCACGTCGTATCCCAACTGCATGGCCGTTGCCGCGGATGGGGATTTGCTGCTTTCGGATTATGAAACGCTCTGGAAGGTGAACACCAATCCGGAGGAGCGGCCGGAAGCGCGGCTCATCGTGCAATACAATTATAATTCGGCCATGGAAGCGGCACGCGTGGCCTTCCAGCAGGCGCATCCGGAAGTGGAAGTGGTGCTGGCGCAGTCTCCGGGGGATGTGGTGCAATCCATGATGACGCAGGTGACCACGCCGGATATTTACACCCTTTCCGTCAGCTCGTCCGAATACAGCGCGGTGTTTGGCCGCGGCTATATGGCCGAGCTCACGGGCAGCGAAATCCTTTCGGATTTTGCCGCCGCCGTGTATCCTGCCATTCAGGAAATGATCCAGAAGGACGGGGAAGTGTATGGCCTGCCGCTGGAAGCCTATGGCTTTGGCGACCTTTCGTATAGCCCGGAGGCCTTCGAGCGGCTGGGACTTACGGAGGAAGACGTGCCTTCCAGCTGGATGGAATTCTTCGATTTGCTGGGGCGTCTGCCGGACTATCTGGAAAATGATCCGGACGTAGCAGTGTTCGAAAAGTATCTGGCGGAGACCGATTTGCGCTACATGCTGTTTTCTTCGCTGATGGATTCTTACATGCTGTATATCAGCCAACCGGAGAACGAGTTTGCCTTCGATACGCCGCTGTTCCGCGAACTGGTGGCGGCCTTTGAAGCCGTGGACTTCGAGGCGCTGGGTGTGAGCGAAGAGGGGACGGGAGATTATGTCTACAACGCGGAAAGCACCATGTTCTACACTTACGGCTCTTCCTTCTCGCCCTATGTAACGGGCGATGTTCCCCAGATGCTGTATCTGGGGCTGGACGAGGGCATGCAGCCGCTCGTCAGCACGGATGTGACGGTAGCTTTTGTGAATCCGTTCTCGCAAAACCGCGATTTGGCCATCGAGTATCTGGAGTGCGCTTCGGAGCAGGTCGATGCCATCATGCGCATCACGATGATGCCCGGGGAGAACGAACCGGTGCTCAATCCCTATTTTGAGGAAACCCTTGAGAGCTACGACGAGCAGATTGCCTCGCTGGAAACGCAGCTGGCAAACGCGGAAGAGGTGGATAAACAGGCGCTGGAAGCCACGCTGGAAGAAGTGAAGGGTTACCGCGACGATTTTGAAAAGAACAACCGGTACAGTGCCAACGAAGAAAGTATTGCCGCCTATCGCGAGGTGGCGGGGTATATGGTGGTGGCCACCTACCTTGGCATGGACAGCGAAACCTCCAGCGAGTATTATGAACAGCGCAACCAGTATATCGATGGCGCGATCACGCTGGACGAATTCATCCGCAACATCGATCAGAAATTGCAAATGATCGTGCTCGAAGGAATGTAAGTGGAAAAAACGGGGCAGGCCGGGCCGGGCCCGGCCGCCCCGCAAAGGGAAAGGATGAGACGCGATGAAAAAGTGGATCTCTGTTTTGCTGGCGCTGTGCCTGCTGGCGGTTTCGGGCGCTGGCGCGTTGGCCGCGCCGGGCGACGCGGTGCTGGTGTACGAGGGCATGGAGGGGTTTGACGAGCAGGTGCAGTCCATGGCTTACGCGGATGGCACGCTCTATATCCTCGGCTACAATTCGCTGTATACTTACGCGGATGGCGCGCTGACCCAGTGGGAACTGGATGTCTCCGTCGAGAATGAAGAGAGCGATGTGTATGTCAACTTCAACCCAAGCGCCCTCGTGAACGATGGGGGAGAAATCCGCCTGCTGGGAATGGAACGCGGTTACGACGTGGAGGCGGAAGAATCCCTGGTGGAGGGCGGCGGCCTGTATTCCATTTCGCTGGAAGAGGCGGACGGCATCAAGACCGCCCGCGTGGAACTGGCGACGGAGCTGGACTTTGAGGCGATGATCGAAGATTCTGGCGATGAATACACCTGGATGAACATCAGCATGCCCTTCGCGCAGGATGGCATGCTGGTGGGCACGACCTATGGCGTGAACAACATCTTCTGGTTTGATCTGGAAGATGGCAGTTATCATTCCTTTGGCAATGAATACCTGGGCCTGCTCGCGCCGTATAAGGATGGCCGGGTGCTTGCGCTGCAGGCGGATTACAGTTCGGCGGAGCCGCGCGTGGAGCTGTGCGCGCTGGATTTGGAAAGCGAAGAGGTGGAAGCGCTGTGTGAAATGCCCATGGATGGCTACAGCGCGCCCAGCATGCTGTATTACGACGCGCAGGCGGACTTGCTCTACTACGTTTCGAACGGCGAACTGTGGCGCATGCCCCTCACAGATCCGGCAGCGGCGGAATCCGTGGCGGATATGCCGCTGAACTACAGCGGGCAGGCGCAGCCCGTGCTCACGGAGGACGGTTACTTCATCGTCGCGGACTATGAAACCGTGGTGCGCCGCAACACCGATCCTTCCCAGCGCGCGCAAACGCGCATCGTCGTGCAGGACGCGTATGCGGATGCCGTCGATCGGGCGTACTACGCCTTCACCGGCGCGAACCCGGATGTGGAAGTGGTGAAGAAGGACGTGACGGAGGACATCGTCCAGGCCATGATGAGCCAGTCTTCCGACATTGATATTTACGTGCTCGGTATGAGCGGCGCGGAATTTGCCACGCTGCTGGATCGCGGCTATGCGGTGGAACTGGGCGGCAGCGAGAAGATCACGGGCCTGGTGGGCCAGATGTATCCGGCCCTTGCCGAGGGCGTTTCGCGCGATGGAATGGTCTACGCCCTGCCGCTGGAAATTTACAGCCGCACCACGATGGGCTACGATATGGAAGCCTTCCAGCGTCTGGGCCTCTCGGAAGAGGACGTGCCCACCACCTGGGATGAACTGCTGGATCTGCTCATCGCCCTGCCGGATTATATGGCCAACGATGAGGATGTGAGCATGTTTGAGCCGTATGTCACGCAGGAAGACGCCCGGGAGAGCCTGTTCTCCATGATTTTGGATAACTACTTGCTGTATATCGACCAGCCGGATCAGGAATTCACGCTGGATACGCCGCTGCTGCGCGGACTGCTGGAAAAGCTGGAAACGGTCGATTTCGAGGCGCTGGGCCTGATTTCGCGGGACGAGGCGGGCACCAGCTTCTCCTGGAGCGCGGAGCCGGGCGACTTCATGTTTTCTATGACTGCGAGTATCGATGTGTATAACTACGATAACTTCACCCCCATGCTGCTGGGCTTTGAGGAAGGCGTGCCGGGGATGATGAGCGTGCAGGTGAACGCGGCGCTGGTGAATCCCTTCAGCCAAAATGTGGAAACCGCCATTGCTTTCCTGGAAACGGTGGCGGACAATCTGGATGAAATCTTCCGCATCCAAACCATGCCTGGGGAAAATACGCCGGTGCGTTCGTCCTATTATGAGGAGAATATGGAATCCTACGAAGAGCAGCTGGCGTACCTGCGCGAGAGCCTGGAGAGCGCGGAGGACGAAGAAACCCGCGCCACGTACGAGCAGAACATCGCGGAAATGGAAGGCTATATGCAGGAGTATGAAGAAGAAGACTCCTGGGAGGTGTCGGCCGCGAGCATCGACCACTATCGCGGCTACGCCGAAAACATGGTGGT
This sequence comes from Candidatus Alectryocaccomicrobium excrementavium, assembly GCA_018716755.1. Taxonomy (GTDB): domain Bacteria; phylum Bacillota; class Clostridia; order Christensenellales; family Aristaeellaceae; genus Alectryocaccomicrobium; species Alectryocaccomicrobium excrementavium. The sequence goes on along the minus strand of DVJN01000116.1, from coordinate 372 downwards.
GCCCTCGAATATGGATGACGCGGAGTTCTATGAGCTGCGCATGCAGTATGTGGACGGCCTGATCGGCATGGATGAGATGATCTCCAAGATAGATCAGCGGCTCACCATGATGCGGATGGAAGGGTATTAAGCGATAGGCGCGCGGGATTGGGCGAAGTGCGCCCGATCCCGCGCTACAAACAAGGATTTTTTGTGTTTCTCCTGGAACTTTTTTCCTCTTGCTTCGTCTAACAAAATGGGTGCGCAAGCCCTACAATCCCTGGCGCGGCGGCGCCATCATGGCCGCGCATGTGCGCGGCGGCACGGGAGGCTTAACCATTGTTTACGCGGAAAAAATCGGTGCTGCTTTACCTGCTTCCAGGCCTGCTGGGG